>JBDTEE010000104.1:0-23771 GCA_039922645.1 Solirubrobacteraceae bacterium
CCAACCCGCGTCGGACCCGACCCGCGCCAGGAGGGCGGAGAGGGCGACGATCAGCGCCAGGCAGGCCATGAGGACCACCTGCGGATGCAGACGGGAGAGGTCGATGGTTCGCGACACTTCGATCACCTATCGCCTGGTGGGCAGGGGCGTGCCCTAGACGTTTGTGCAGGTTGACCTACCGGTTAGTCGCATGACGTATCGGCAGGGGGGCGACGATCCATGAGCAATGTCGTCATTGGCCCTACCGCGCGAGGCTCCCCGGAGACGCTCCTGGGGTCCCGCGCTCCGCGCCCTGATCGCCGATCACGCCTACGAGATCGTCCTGGCGACGCCCCTCGCCGTGTTGGCGGCGGTTCTGCTCGTCCAGCTTCCCCAGGCCTTCAGCGTCGATAGCTGGCTGGCCCTGGTCGCCGGTCGCACTGTCTGGCAGTCCGGCCTCCCCCACAACGAGACGCTTACCGTGCTCGCCCACGGGGCGAGCTGGATCGATCAGCAGTGGCTCTCGCAGCTGGCCACCTACGGCCTGTATGCGCTCGGTGGCCTGGCTCTGCTGGGGATCGTCAACGTGGGACTGCTGGCCGGTGGCGTCGCCTTCGCCACGTTCGCCTCCCGGCGGCTCGGGGCCACCTTCCTTTCCCCGTTGGTGGCGCTGCCCGTCTGCCTGGCGATGATCACTCCCTGGCGCGAGGTCCGCACGCAGCAGTTCGTCATTCCTCTGTTCATGCTCGTGGCCTATCTCTTGGCGCGGGACTCTCGGGCCCCGTCGCGCCGCGTGTTCTGGTGCCTGCCGATCCTCGTGCTGTGGGCGAACCTGCACGGCACGGTGACCATGGGCGCCGGCCTCGTCGCCCTGCGCGGCCTTGTGGTGCTCGGCGAGCGGCGGGCTGAACTCCTTCGTGACCCCCGCGCTTGGGTGCGCCCCTTGCTGCTGATCGCCGGCGCCGGGGCAGCGATCCTCCTCACCCCATACGGCCTGAGCATGGTCGGCTACTACCGCGAGACCATGCTCAGCAGCACGCTGCGCCAGACGGTGACCGAGTGGCAGCCCGTGTTCAGCAGGCCGATCACCGCGATCGGCGTTTTCGGGGCCCTGGGTCTTGGCCTGTGGTCCACGTGGCGTGCTCGCCACCTGACCTCGGCGTGGGAGAAGCTGGCCTTCCTCGTGCTGGCCATCGGCGCCGTCTCGGTCGTGCGCAATGCGGTCTTCTTCGGGCTCTTCGCGCTGATGGTCCTGCCCGTATCCCTGGGCTGGGGCTCCCGGCGCGCTGCCGCGACCGCCGCGGCTGCCCGGACGGGGGAAACGACCGCCCGCGGAAATCGGACGCGGTTCAACGGAATCATCCTGGCCGTCGGCGTCGGTGCACTGATTCTCGGCCTGGCCGTCGCGGTGGCCCGACCCGACGCACGGATCGAGTACGCCTTCCAGCGCCCCGGCGTTCTCACCGCCGTAGAGCGCGCCGTGGCCTCAAACCCCTCACTGCGCATCATGCCCGACGAGCGCTTCACCGACTGGTTGCTGTGGCGCGACCCCGCGCTGGCTGGACGGGTCGCCTATGACGTGCGCTTCGAGCTGCTGAGCCCGAGCCGGCTGTTCGCCCTGACCTCCCTGTTCAGTCACCGCGGGGCGGACTGGAAGCAGGCCGCCCACGGCTTCCGCCTGATGGTCCTGAGTCGCCAATATGACCCGCAGGCCTTCGTCGCCTTCCGCGCGGAGCCCGGGGCACGCGTCCTCTACAACGATGGCCAGCGGATGGTGCTGCTGCGCAGCGCCGCCGAGGCGGCGCGCTGATGCGCAGAGCGCAACCAGCGGTGCGCGGGCTCAAGCGCCGCAGCGGCCAGGAGTCGGGGGTCGTGCTCGTTCTCGTCGCCGGGATGCTGCTGGCGTTCCTGGGCATGGCTGCCCTGGCCATCGACATCGGCTCCTTCTACAAGGCCCAGCGCCAGGCCCAGACTGCCGCTGACGCCGGCGCCCTGGCAGCTAGCCAGGACCTCCCGACCGGGACCGCGGCCGCCTCCCAGGACGGCACGACCTACGCGCTGAAGAATTACCCGGGCGCAACGGTGAACGTCACCACCAACTACAACAACACGCCGACGAAGGTGCAGGTCAAGGTCACGGCCAGTACACCGAGTTTCTTCGGCCAGATCTTCGGGATCACCCACGCCAACGTGAGCGCTAGCGCGGTGGCGGGTGGCAACGGCAGTGCGGCCCCGGCGGCGATCTTTGGCTATGACGACAAGTGCTCAGACCCCGGCGTCGCTCTCAACGGTAACGCCCTGACCGTCAACGGCGCGGTGGTCAGCAACGGCAGCCTGTCGATGAACGACAACCCGTCCAGCACGGTCACGACCGGGACCTACGGCGGGCCCAACAACTGCACGTTCAACAACCTCGGTAAGGGCTCATTCACCTATGGCCCGACCTTCACCCCGAACCTGACGGCGTTTCCGACCGACTTCCGGAACAACCCCCCGGCCTGCACGGCCACGCCCACTCCTCCAGCCACCACCTTCTCCTGGTCGAGCAACAACCAGACGATCCCCGCCGGGGTCTACTGCGCCAACGAGATCGACCTCACCGGTAACCACCTGAGCAACGATCCGGCCGGCGTGACCTTCATCGCCAACACGTTTGTCATCAGCGGCAACAACCCCACCTTCACCGCCCCAAGCAGCACTGGCCTGCTCTTCTGGGATACGGGCACAACCGTGTTCGATGTAACCAGCAACCACATCGGTTACAGCGGAACAATCTTCGCTCCCACGGCGACCGTGCAGATTGACGGTAACGCCGCCGGGACCGGCTTCATCGAGGCCAACAATGTGATCATCAACGGCAACGCCTTCGACATCACCGGCACCGGGCCGGTCATGGGCGGCAACGGGAACTCCCTGGTCCAATGAGCGCGCTGGCGACATGGATCGGCCGCACGACCGGCCGCGTCCTGGCCGTCCTGGCTCTGGTTCTCTGCGGGCCGGCCCTGCTGATCTCGACCGTCCATCGGGTGGGTTACAACCTCCTCTACGACTTCAAGGGCGGCCTCTACAACGCCGGCGTGGCCATCCTCCACGGCCGCTCTCCCTATCAGCCGGGCTTCCTCGCCCACCAGGCCGCCCTGATGCACGCGGGCCATGTGGCCATCGGCGAGACGGCGACCAAGTCTTTCTCGATCCCCGTCTACCCGGCGATCGCCAACCTCCTGGTGACCCCGCTCAGCGCGCTGCCCTTCTGGGTGGCCGGGCTCATCTACACGATGCTCTCGGCGGCGGCGATGTTGGGCGGGATCTGGCTCCTCGGTGTGCGTGATCGCCGGTGCTTCGCCGTGGTGCTCGTCTCCTGGCCGTTTCTGTTCGGCATGTTCCTGGGCGCGATCGGACCGTTCCTGGTTCTCGGCGCCGGGATCGCGTGGCGCTGGCGTGACCGGATCTGGCCCCCGGCTGTCGGCCTGGCCACCATCGTGGCCGTGAAGATCTTCCCCTGGACGCTGGCCGTCTGGCTACTGATGACGCGCCGCTACCGGGCCCTGGCCGCAACCGTCGTGGCCGGCCTCGTTCTGACCTTCGGGGCGTGGGCGGTGATCGGCTTCCACGGGCTGCTCCAGTACCCGCAGATGCTCTCCGACATGTCCTTCATCCAGGACGGCCGCGCGGTCTCGATTGTCGGCGTGCTGGTCATCGCCGGCGTTCCTTCCGCGGTGGCCACCGTGGCGGCGCTGGCCGCGGGCGCCGGAATCCTGCTTTACGCATGGCGTGTCGCCCAGGGACCCGATGGCGATCGCCGGGCCTTCGGCCTGGCCGTCCTGGCCGCGCTGAGCGCCACTCCCATTGTCTGGGAGCATTACATGGTGCTGCTGGTCATCCCCATCGCCATGGCCTCCCCGCGCTTCTCCCGCGCCTGGCTCATCCCGCTGTTCATCCCGATCTTGGAGATTCTCTCCTTCATCATCCCCGCGGGCCGGGCCGACCAGCCCTTTTCTCCCAACCTGCTGCGGGCCGCCGGTCCGTGGCTGTTCACGGAGATCGTGATCGGCGTCGTGCTCTGCACGACGCCGGAGCAACGCGCAGCGGCCTGGGAACGCCTGAGCCGACGCCGGCTGCCCGGGATGACCGCCGCCGAACCGGTGCCCGCAGTCAAAACCGCCTGAGCCGACCCGCCTGATCAGCCGCGAGTGGCAGGCCGCGGCTGAGCCACTCCGGGATGAGCCCGCGACGGGCACGGTCTACGCTGGCGCAATGCAGCACGAGACGCGGCTGGCCCGAGGCAAAGTCCCCCCGCTTGCGCGGGCCACGATTGAGCCCTATCAGGACGCCAAACCGGGCGAGCACTACTACCAGCGGGCCGCCCACCCGGTCGGGATCGAGGCCGAGCAGCTCCTGGGTGAGCTCGATGGCGGCCACAGCCTTCTCTTCCCCTCGGGCATGGCGGCCACGACGGTGCTCATGCTGGCCCTGCTCGAGCCTGGAGCGACCGTGGCCGTGACCGAGGGGGGCTACTGGGGCACGGAGGCGATGCTGCGTGGCGAGCTCACACGCTGGGGCCTTCAGGTGGTGAGCTTCGATCAGACTCGGCCCCCACCCCGAGCCGATCTTGTCTGGCTCGAGCCGTGCTCGAACCCGATGCTCAGCTTCCCCGATCTGGATCAGGCGATCGCCAACGCCCACGCGGCCGGCGCGCGCGTCGTGGTCGACAACACCGTGCTCAGCCCGGTGCTCCTGCGTCCGCTCGAGCATGGTGCTGACTTCGTCATGCACAGCGCGACCAAGATCCTGGCCGGCCATCACGACGTGCTGCTCGGGGTGATCAGCTGCGCGAGCGCCGATGACGCCAAGCGTCTGTGGAGCTTCCGCTCGGCCTCGGGCATCGTCGCCGCTCCAGACCCGGCTTGGCTGCTCCTGCGAGGGCTGAAGACGCTGGCCCTGAGGGTCGCGCGTCAGTCAGAGACGGCGCTGACGCTCGCCGGACGTCTGGCCGAGCACCCGGCCGTTGAGCGAGTGCGGTATCCGGGGCTCGGGGATCCGGTTGCGGCGCGCTACGTGACCGCCTTCGGGCCGCTGCTCTCATTCGATGTGGCCGGCGGCGAGCGCGCCGAACAGGTTGAGCGTTCCCTGCGCCTGATCGAGAACGCGACCAGTCTCGGCGGTGTCGCTTCGACGCTCGAGGCGCGAGCTCGTTGGGAGGGGGATCGGTGCCCGCCGGGGCTTTTGCGCCTCAGCGTCGGTCTCGAGGACCCCGACGATCTCTGGGCCGATCTGGCTCAGGCGCTCGAGGGTTGAGGGATAACCGGCCTCGGGGGCCGACAGGCCGACCGGGGTACCGACAGGCCGACCGGCGTGCCGCCTAGTGGCCGCCGACGCCCGAGAGGTTGGTCATCACCGAGTAGGCCGCCGGGTACATGAGAACGATCATCAGCGCCGGAAAAATCAGGAACATCAGCGGGAAGATCATCTTGATCGGCGCCTTCTGCATCTTCTCGCGCGCGGCCTGACGGCGCCGGCGACGCTCGTCAGCCGACAGCTCGCGCAGGACCGGGCCGATCGACACACCTAGGGTCTCACCGCGGGAGGCGGTGCGCACGAAGGCTCGGACCGAGGCGGTGTCGCAGCGCTCGACCATGTCATCGAGGGCGCGCTGGATCGAGATGCCAAGGCTCTGCTGCTTCATGGTCAGACGCAGCTCATCGCCCAGCGGGCCGGTCATCTTCTCCGCCACCAGGGCGAGGGAGGCCGAGAACCCCATCCCAGCTTCGACGGTGGCGATCAGCAGGTCGATCAATTCGGGCAGCTGACGCTCGACGTCGTCCAGACGGGCGGTGCCACGCTTGCGGATCACGAAGGCCGGCAGCTGCCAGCCGGCCAGCGCCAGGAGACCGAGCATCAGCAACTCCATGCCGCTGAGGCCGCCGCCGGCCATCATCAGCAGCAGGAAACCGAGCGGCAGCCCGACGGTAGCCATAAGGCGATAGCCGTGCACCGTCTCCGGCGTGACGTCATAGAAGCCGCAGGCGCTTAGTTCCCCTCGGCTCAGACCTTTGACGGCCGGGAACCGGGTCATGAGGCCCCCACCGAGCCGCTCCGCCACACGGCGCAGGCTGCGCTTAAAGCGCTCGCTCGTGGTCATGTCCTGCTCGACGTAGACCGGCGCGAAGCCGTAGTCGCGGATCTCGCGCAAGTGGGCCTTCAGCTGGAGCCGGTTGGCCACCACCGCGCGGGCCATCAGGCGGGCGCTGACGCCGACCAGGCCGATACCGATTAAAAAGAGGAAAGGAATCATCGCTTTAGACGTTGACGTTGGTGATTTTTCCCATTGCCTTCCAGCCGGCGAAGCACATGATGGCTCCGACGCCCAGCAGGACGACACCGATGGTCGTATGGAACAGGGGGTGCGCGTACAGAGGCGAGATCAGCATGAGGCCGACCAGCAGCACTCCGGGGAGCGCGGTCAGGACCATGCTGGACATCTTGGCCTGGGCGGTCAGGGCCCTGACCTCGCGCTTGAGGTCGGCGCGCTCGCGCGCTCCCTCCGCAACCCGGTCAAGCGCCTCGGCAACATTGGATCCCGAACGACGGTTCAGGGCGGCGATCAGTGCGATCTGCCCGAGATCTGGAGCGTTGAGCCGTTCGGCCACGGCATCCAGCGCCTCGTCCACGGGCCGACCGAAGGCTTCGTCGGTGATGACGCGCCCGAGCTCGCTCTTGGTCGGCTCCTCGGCGCTATCGACCACCACGGTCATCGCGCCGATGAAGCTGCGCCCGACGCGCATTGCGCTGGCCAGGTCCTGCAGGTAGCCGGGCAGAGTCTCACGGAACTTCTCCCGCTGCTTTTCGGCGGCGCGGCTCATGGCCTTCTTGAGCGCGAACGGCCAGCCGAGCAGGGGGATGAAGGCAATCAGCATCGAGCCCGCCACGACCACGGCCACAACGGCCAGGACCACGGCGATCAACGCTGCACGTTTGACCAGGTAGATCGGGGTACGCGGACCGTGCGCGATCTCGACCGAAAGGACGAACGGCGCCCAGAATCTCTGGCGCTCGAGCAGCCCCTGCCGGGGGGTCGGAACGGGCACCAGCGCATCAGGCTCGCTGTCCAGCGCCGAGGGAATGAAGCTCCCCACCCGAACGCGTACGGCGCGGTTGGAGGGCCGGTAGAGAAGCAGGGCCACGGCGACAGCGACGAGCAGCCCGACGAGCCCAGCAATGATCGGCGTGGCCCTCGAGGAGGACCAGAATGAGGCGGGAGCGGCCTGAGCGGGAGCTGCGGGAGCCGTGCTCGCTGCCGCCTTGGCCGGCGCCGGGGCAAAGCTCGGCGTCTGGGAAAGCTGACTGGTGGTGGTGACTGGCTGAGCCGCCCCATGAGCCGGCGCCGACGGGTGAGCGGCCGGGGTGCCGACGGCGTGGTAACTGACGGCGATCGTCCCCGGCGTCCCATCGATCCGCGCGGCGACATTCACGGGCTGGCCCGGCTGTGCAGTGGAGCGCCAGCGCACCACATAGCCGCGGGTGACGATCCCCTGAATCTCCTTGAGCACGGATGAGAGGCGGGCCGGCGGGGTCTGGATGAACTGGCCCGGTGCGACCTTGGCCAGGGCGGCGAGTGAGCTCGCCGTGGCCGCCTTGTCCTGAAGACCAACGGTGAAGATCGGGACCGAGGCGGATGCGGCCTCACTCTGAACCGCGGCTGCGGTGGGCGACCCCGGCGTGAGCGCTCCGACGCCATCGGAGACAAGAACGATCGCGCCGAGAGCCACCCGAGCCTGGTTGAGCGTGGACAGTGCCAACTGGATGCCCGCAGGCGCATTGGCACCGCTGCCCGTGCTTGGCTGGGCGGACAGAGCCGTGTTGAGGGAGGTGCTGTCGGTGCTGAGCGGCGCCAGCAGATTCGCCTGGCTGGCAAACGTGACCACACCCAGCTGCTGCTGGCCCGTGCGCAGGGCGGTTAGCGCCCGTGAGGCCGAGATCGCCGCGGCGAGGCCGGCTCCCTTCATGCTGGCGTTCTGGTCTAGGACCACGACAAGCCCGAAGTCCCCGAGACCGGCTTGCGTTGTCGGCGTCACCGTCAGAGCACCGGTCGGCTTGCCGTTCTCGGTCACGTGGACCGTGGACGGGGTCACCTTGCTTCCCGACGGCGGCAGCACTACGAGCGCGCGAGACGGGAACGTCGTGCCGCCGCCGAGCCATCCGGTCAACGGGGTTGTCTTGGTCGCGGCCGCGGCCAACCCTGACGTGGTGAGCAGGAGCACGGCAAAGCAGGCGGCCAGAGCCGCCGAGAGCCGCCACCCTGAACTGCGGATCCGGTCAGCCACGGCCATGGCCAGCCAGCGCCATCGGGGGACGCCCGGCAAGCGAGCGGGGGAGCTCGACACCACGGTGGGCAAACTTGTCGATAAAGCCCGGGCGCAGGCCGGTGGCCTTCAGCGACCCGACGATGTGGTTGGTCTGCGATACGGCGTCGATCTCGAAGGTGTAGAGGTCCTGGAGGGTGATCACGTCGGCCTCCATCCGCTGGATCTCGGTGATCGCGACGACGCGACGGGTACCGTCGGCCATGCGCTCGATCTGGATCATGAGGTCCACCGCCGCGGCGATCTGCTCGCGGATGGCCCGCAGGGGCAGGTCGTAGCCGGCCATCAGGACCATCGTCTCGAGACGGGCCAGGGCGTCACGCGGGGTGTTGGCGTGCAAGGTCGACAGTGACCCGTCGTGACCCGTGTTCATGGCCTGGAGCATGTCCAGCGCTTCCGGGCCACGGCACTCGCCGATGACGATCCGGTCGGGCCGCATACGCAGAGAGTTCTTGACCAGGTCCCGAATGGCGATTTCCCCCTCGCCCTCGATGTTCTTGGGGCGGGACTCGAGCCGGAGCACGTGGCGCTGGTTGAGGTTGAGCTCGGCCGCGTCCTCGATCGTGATGATCCGCTCCGAGTCCGGGATGAACGACGACAACGCATTGAGCATCGTCGTCTTCCCGGAGCCGGTGCCGCCGGAGATCAGGATGTTGAGCCGGGCGAGAACGCATTTGGAGAGCAGGTCAGCGGTTTCCTCGGTTAGCGCGCCCTTCTTGATCAGTCCGTCCATGTTCAGCTTGTGCTTGCCGAACTTACGGATCGTCAGCAGGGGGCCGGTCAGCGACAGGGGCGGGATGGTGGCGTTCACGCGGCTGCCGTCGGGGAGGCGAGCATCGACCATCGGCGAGGACTCATCGATGCGGCGTCCTACCTGGGCCACCATCTTGCTGATGATGCGCATCAGGTGACCGTCATCGGCGAATCGCACGGGCGTCTTGTGCAGACGGCCGGCGCGCTCCACCCAGATGTCGAAGGGCCCGTTGCACATGATTTCCGAGACCGTGTCGTCATCGAGCAAACGCTCGAGCGGGCCGTGACCGAGGATGTCGGCCGTCAGCTCCAGGGCGATGCGCTCGCGATCCTCACGGGAGACGCCCGGCTCCTTGGACAGACGCTCGCGCAGCTCGTCCTCGACCCGCGCACGCAGGGTGGCGGGGTCGACCTGGGTATTGAACAGCTGGCGGCCCAGATCCTCGATGAGGGTCATGTGAATCCGGGTCTTCATCTCCGAGAAGGGGATGGCGAAGCGATTCTGCTTCTCCTCCTCCTGCCCGTGGGACAGGCGTTCATGCAGTTGCATCAGGCGGTCCGCTTACGGCGGAAGATCGACTGGCGGCCCTGCGGAGCAGCCGTTTCCGCGAGCGCCGTGGGGAGCTCGATGACCGAGGCCATGCCCTCACCGGCCGAGCGCTGCGCGGCCTCCTCGATGTACAGCTCAGCCAGCGCGCGAAACGCCTTGGCCGCCTCCGTGTTGCGCTGCAGCGCGATCGGGGAGCCCTGGTTGACCGACTTGGTGATATCGCGATGGCTGGGGACGAGAATGTCCACGTCGCGGCCAAGGATGGCCAGTACGTCCTCACGCTCGATGCCCACGTTGGTGTTGGCTCGGTTGAGGAGGATCTTGACCCGGCGGCGGTCGTACTCCATCCGCTCCAGCGTCTCCAATCCGAGCTTGGTGTTCTTGAGCGACAGGGTGTCGCGCATGGCCACCACAAGGACGTCGGTGGAGGCATCGATGAGGCTGATCACCTCGGGGCCGAAGCTGGGCGAGGTGTCGATGATCACGAACTCGAACATCTCGCCAAGCAAGCGCTGGACCTCGGACAGGAACGGGACGGTGATCATGGCCGCCTGATCGGGACGGACCGGAGCCAGCAGGGCCCGCGCCCCTGACGGATGTTCCATGAGGAAGTCCTCGAGCTTGTCCGCGTCGAGTGATCCACCGGAGCGCACCAGGTCGTAAATCGTGCGCATCGGCGTCAGGCCCATGGACAGAGCCACGTCCCCGAACTGCAGGTCGAGATCGAGGATGGCCACGCTGTGGCCGGCGTCCGCCAGGGACACGGCCAGATTGACCGAGGTCAGAGTCTTGCCGCTGCCGCCCTTCAGGCCCAGCACGCAGATCACGTTGCGCACGGCCTCGGTCTTGGTCGCTGACGTTCCCCGCCGGCGGATGATCGCCTTCTCGAGCGCGAAGGCCAGCTGCCGCGACAGCGCCGGATCCACAGAGATCCCCGGGTCGGTCGGTAACGACACGATGTCGTCAACGCCGTTGGAGAACACCTCGTGCAGATAGCCGCCGGTGCCACTCGGGCAGAGCAGGACGATCGGCCGGTTGCTGTGCTGACGGTGAGCCTTGACAACGAAGTCACGCGCCTCCGCGGTGTAGTCGGCGACGGCGACAATCAGGGCGTCACCGGGCCCGAGGCCACTGGCCGTGGGACCATCGAGCTCGAGGTAATCGAGCACCTGGACATTGGGGTCGCGAGCAACGAGAGTTTCGACCAAGCCGCGGTCAACTTCCCCGTCGAGGGCTACCAGTACCTGCAGTTCGGAGCTCATTAGTGCCCTCCGTTTAGGGTTGGGGTGGAAGTGGCCAGGGCGTCGGCGACCACAGAGGCCGAGTCGGTCACGATGCGAGCGGAGCCGGATGCGTTTGGCGGGCGCACAGTCAGATAGACGGTGGCGCTTTCAGCCGCCCAAACCAGGTCCGAGGCCTGCTTGTCTGTGACGGCCAGGACCAGTGAGGACCCAGCGGCCGTCGCGGGACTCGCCGCGGCTCCCGCGCTCGGAGTGGAGGAGCTTCCCGTACCCGTGGAGCTAGCCGAGCCGGCGCTGGCAGCCGGAGCGGCCCCAGCCGGAGCGGCTGAAAGGGTGCCCCCCGACTGCTTGACCACTTGAATGTTCTGGGCCATGAGGATGAGCGGCGTAACCCCGGGTTTCACGGTCTCGTAGACGTCGACCCGGTCGCCGGGCTGGAGCAGGTCGGTGGCTCCGGGCGACTCGGCAATGGAGAGCGCCACCGCCCGCTGGTTGGGGGTAAGCAGACCGGACACACCGTTCACACCGGCGAAGTCGGTCGCGGTCAGCTGCTGGCCGGGAAGGATGTTGACCGAGGCGACCTTGCCGGTCAGCAGCGAGGCGTCGCTGATGGCGCCGGGGGCGAGTTGCGAGGCCACAATCGGGGTGGACTTGTACAGGCCGCGCGTGGCGACTGCCTCACCGGCGGTTCCCTTGGGGATCTGGGCGGTGGCCACGAGAACCGTCGCCTGGACCGTGGGGGTCTTCAGGCCGGTCTTGTACTGACCGAGGGCGAACATGAGGATGCCGGCGGCGCACGCCGCGCAGATCAGCGCGAGCACCAGGGCACCCTGCCGCGTGGCCAGCATTCCGCCCAGACTGGGCCGGGCCATCCTTCTCTGTGTCATTTTCATCAGATCGCTCCTTCGGGGGTCAAGACGTCAAACATTGCGACGGCATGGTCCCCGTGGGATTGCCGCTGGTCCATGGGTTCGTGCCCGCGGTGGGCACCTGCTCGATGCGCATCGTTGCCATCTGGGTGATCGTTGTGCTGGGGGCGCCGATTGGCGAAGGGAAGACCACTGTGGCGATCACGCATACGCGGAGCGGCTCGCCGCTGGCGTAGCTGGTGGCACTTGTGGGCTGGTAGATCCAGACCTTGGCCGGGGAGGTCACATCCGTGCTGCCGTTCCCCAGCTCGGCCGAAGCCTGAGAGAGGATGTACTGCTGAAGGGTTTGACCGGTGGTCGACGGGTTGTTGTCGACCGCCGCCCAGCGCACACCCTCCTCGGCCAGCTGGGTCTCCTGGTTGGCGTAGTCCTCGTAGCGCCCGAAGTACAGGATCCCGAGGATGATCATGATCAGCACCGGTAGGACCACGGCGAATTCGACCAGCGACTGACCATGCTCCTGACGGAGCCGGCCGCTGACCTTCAGCGCGGTGTTCTTTGCGGTGTTGCATATCGACATTTCATTTCCTGAGTTTTCGCGGACGGCACTTGCCGCCTGCTCTCGTATCGATTCACCAGGTATGGGTCTGGACTGAGAGAACCGCTAGTTGGACCTAGACCAACGTCTAGTGGTGCGGCCGAAACCGTTTCGGTACTTCGCGCGGGGATGTAAGATCACGCGTCGACGAGGTCGCGGTGACGCCGGCCGTTGAGGAGCGGCGACGACTCCGCGAGGTGGTTTAACGACGAAAGCGCTCGCCCGGAGCCTGAGTGGTTCAGGCTCCGAGACGAGCGCTCGTCGTGTGACTTGACACACCTACGGCTTAAAGCTTGCCGGAAGTGCTGCCGAAGAGGCTGGAGATGCTACTGCCGAGAGTGATTGCGGCAAGGACGACGACGAGCGCGATGACCGCGATCAGGATGCCGTACTCCGCCATCGTCTGACCATCCTCACGCCGCAGGCGGGCCGTGAAAATCGTGACGAGGTCGAAAAGGTTGTTCAACATATCTGTTCACCTCCTCCCCTTCTGTGATGCCGGTTGCCCGGGTTTACATGTAGACGGCGGACGTTGGGCCACCGGCATTCACCGGTGTTGGTTGAGGAGTTGTCCGCCATGGCAAGAAGATCGGAATCCGGCTGGGGTTCGCACCAGAGACAAACGGCTAGTTACCACCTAGACGAAGGTGGCAGTCCCGGCCGGAGCCCCCGCGGTCACTACGAATCGGTAGCCGGAGCTAGACGTTGGTGGGGTCGGGACCCCGCGCGTGTGAGGCGACATATTCTCTATGCGCGAGAACGAGGCAACGAGCCCCCGACGGGTTCTTCTGGTCGCCGACGACCGCCGCTTCCGCGCCTTGGCCGGAACGCTGCTGACCCGCCGCGGTTATACCGTCGCGGTGTGTGCGCGCGGTGAGGACCTGGCCCAAGCCGCCGTCCGTGAGGCTGCCGATGTCGTGGTCATCGACGCCAGCGCGTCGCTGACCGCCGCCGCACGTGAAGCTGCGCGCCTCGGTGCGCTGAGCCGGCCGGTGGGCATCATCGCGGTCAGCGCCGACTCTCACTGCGGCCTAGCCGCCCTGCCTGTGCTCCCCAAGTGGAGCCCGTTCGAGGCTCTCTTCGCAGCCATCGAGCGGGCCTGTGCCGACATCACCCCCGATGAGGTGACCGGTGTCGCGCTCTGATACCGCGCCGGGCGAGCGCCAGAGCGCGCTCCGCCTGACGCTGGAGCGCTTTGACTACGCGCGCGTAGGAGACCATGTCGCCGTCCTGCAGCTGCTGGCCGTAGTCGCCGCCGATGGCGACGCTCCCGCCAACGCCGAACTGATCCTCTACACGGGCGCGGGCGCCCCCCTGCTGGCCCCCGCTCGGGCGTTTCGCTGCGAGCGGCGACTGCTACCCGGTGGTGGCACCGAGCAGCTGTGGCGAGTGCTGTTCACGGCGCCGCTGGCTCTGGTGCAGCGCGGCAGCATTCTCTTCGAGCTGAGCTCGGGCACGCCCAGCGCCGACACCCTTACGCTCCCCGTCCCGGCCGAGCGCCATGCCGGCCCGGCGGCGCTGCAGCTGCTCCCCACCGCCGCGCTGGCGCGAACAAGTGGGCGTCCCCTCCGCCAGGCCGTGGCCGTCGCCACCGCTGTTGCCATGACGGCAAGTCCGGGCCTGGCCGCCGCCGCCTCGGGCTCGTCCCCGGTCAGCCACAGCGCGCGCACAGCGTCGGCCAGTCACTCGCAGGTGGCCAGTCACGCCCAAGTGGCCCGGCACGCCTGGGGCTCGCAGGAGCGCATCTCTGAGCTCGCCCATGAGGTCCACAACAGTCTCCGTCACCGGAGTTCCGCTCCGGCGCCGCTCGCTACCTCCGACCCGGTGGCCATTGGCGCACCGAACTGCGCCCCCGGCGCCGGAGTCGGCACCGAGGCGGCGCCCGCCAGCGGGCCTTCGAGCTGCACCCTGCCCACCCGGAGGAGCCCCGGCACCCATCATCGCAGGGGCCAGGATAGTCTCGGTGGCCGCCAAAGCGCTCAAACGGCCCCGACTTCCCGTCCGGCCCACGCGCCGCCGGCCCACAGGGCACCGGCCGGCCAGACCCGCCAGCCCGCTCCGGCCCCCTCGGGCACAACCCCGACGCAGCCCACCCCGACCGTCCCGACCAGCACGCCGCCCGCCCCGACCGTGCCGACCAGCACGCAGCCCACCGCAACGGGGCCAACCACCACCCAGCCGACGACCACCCAGCCCCCGTCGACGCCGACGCCGTCCACGCATCCCGGAACCGGGACCACCGCACCCACGCCGACCCGCTCACATCCCGAGCCGGTCTCCCGTCCCAAGCCATCGGTCAGAGCCCACCCAAGCAACCCGGGCGGCGCCTCCCTCGGCGGATTGAGCCAGCGGCCGCCGGTGAAGCTCGGCGACAGCCCCAGCTCGACGCCGAGTGCGCCCACGCTCAGCTCGACGCCCGGGTACCTGGGCCCCAACTCCTGGACCGGCACCGTGACCGACAATCCGTCCCTGGTCGGTGCGCTCGGGAACCTGAACAACCTCCTGACCAACGGCGACAGTCCGCCCGCCTTCCTGGTCCCCATCTACATCGAGGCGGGCAACCGCTACAACGTTCCCTGGGAGGTCCTGGCGGCGATCAACGCGGTCGAGAGCGACTACGGGCGCAACCTCAACACCTCCTCTGCGGGCGCGATCGGCTGGATGCAGTTCGAGCCCTCAACCTGGCACCAGTACGGCCTAGCCGTCGACGGGCACAGCGTGCCCAACCCATATGACCCGCGGGACGCGATCTTCTCCGCCGCCCGTTACCTGGCTGCCGCCGGAGCGGCCAAGGACGTCTGGGGTGCCGTCTACGCCTACAACCACGCCAGCTGGTACGTGGACATGGTGATGTCTCGCGCGCGGGCCATCGCCGCCAACGTCCGGCCCGCTCGCCAAACCGTTCGTCGGGGCGTGGTCTCGGTCTACTTCTCGACCGACCGGGCTCGTCACCCGACGATCCGCTTCCGCGGCGGCGTTCTCTCTCATTACGTGCGACTGGTCGCATCGGCCAACATGGTCAGCGCGGCCAACTTCCCCTACGTGTGGGGAGGCGGACATGAACAGCCGGCCAGCTTCACGCCGTTCGACTGCTCGGGTTCGGTCTCCTATGTGATCCAGCAGGCCGGCTACAAGGTGCCGACCTCGGTCTCGGGCAACATCGGCAGCTGGGGCTTTCCCGCCGGGCCAGGCCGGGTGACGATCTTCTACAACCCGACCCACACCTTCATGCGCATCGGTGACCGCTACTTCGGGACCAGCGGCTTCGCCCGCCCCGGAGGCGGGGCGGGCTGGTTCAGTACCGACCGGCTGCCCGCCAGCTACCTGGCTGGGTTCTCCGAAGTCCACGTCCCCGAGCTGGGGGCCAACTCCTTCAGCAAGCGCCTGCGCCTAAAGCTCCGGAGCGCGAGCGCGCGGCATCACCACATAGGCATCACCCGCTTCAGCTCGAGCAAGCCCAGCTCCCTCTCCCAGCTGACGCCATTCCCCGCCTTCAGTCACACGTTCAAGCGTTCGCTCTGACGGGCAAAGCCATCCGGTTGGGCTAAACCGCCCAAAGGCAAAGGCAACCTCGGGCAGAATGAGCAGTCATGGCCAGTATCTCCAGGTCAGACACCGATCAGTCACGGGAGCTCGAGCGCACACTCGGTAGCGTCGACGACGCCGTCGCCGGGGCCGGTCTGCCCGACGCGGCGCGACGGCTGGTCCGGGCTCGAGCTGAGTCTCTCTACGCCTCATCGGGTCGGGGGGCCGAGACGCTGCCGATCGCCAAGCTCAGTTACGCGGGGGAGCTGCTGTCGTTGATTGCCGTTGATCTGGCGGCCGACCCCCGTGAGGCCCGGCGTCTGATCGAACGCCTGGACCAGCGTGCCGCGATCCCCCGCGTCCTCTTGGGCCGCGAAATACTGCAGAGCGGGCGGCTGCTCGGATTGCCCGTCGGTGTGGCCATCGAGGTGCGGCTAGCCCTCCTCATGGCCTTCACGGCCAGCCGATCGGTCACGCTGTGGACTCTCGCGGGCGCTGAGCCGAAGTTGGTCTCCGGGACGGGCGGCAACGGAGCCGAGGGCGACTACGCTCGAGAGCTGGCCGAAGTTCTACTCGGTGGTGGTCCGCCACCAGCCCCGGTGACGGGTGGACGCGGGATGGCCGGCGTCGTTCTGGAGCGGTTGCGGCCACCACCGGCGGCGCTCGTCGCCGACGCCATGGAGGCCAACCAGGATCAGGGTGAGTTGCTGCTCGCTGCGGCCGCCCCGGCCCTGTCGGCGTTGCTCGACCGTCAGGCGCTGATGGTCCGCGAAGGGCCAAGCCAGGAGGCGGTCCTAGGATCCGTCGAGCGGCGGCTGGCCCGGCTGCGCTTCGACCTCCACGATGGCCCGCAGCAGGACGTGCATCTACTGGCCCAGGATCTCGCCCTGTTCCGTGAGCAGCTGCGCCCGATGATCAGCTCCGACCCCAACGCGGGCCGGCTGCTGGGTCGCCTCGACGATCTCCAAGCCCAGCTGGTTGCGCTCGACGGAGACCTGCGGCGGCTGTCCTCCTCCGTCCACTCACCGCTGCTCATCCCGGGATCGCTGCGCGACGCGCTGCGCTCCGTGACCGACGGGTTCACCACGCGCACGACGGTCGTCCCCCAGGTCCGCGTCGAGGAACCTCTTCCGGAGCTAACCGACTCGCAGCAGATCGCGTTGCTCTCGCTGGTCCGTGAGGCGCTGAGCAACATCCGCAAGCACAGCGATGCCAGTCATGTGGGGATCACGATCTCCTCCGAGCCGTCAGGGTTGCGCGTCGTGATCAGAGACGATGGGAAGGGCTTTGACCCCGAGGAGAGTCTCGTTCTCGCTGCGCGGGCGGGGCGAATGGGCCTGGTCGGCATGCACGAGCGAGTGCGCATGCTCGGAGGGATCACCCAGATCGACAGCCGCCCCGGAGGACCGACCGTCATCTCGGCCACGTTGCCGCCGTGGCCCAACGTTCAATCTGCCTCCCCTCGGTGAAAAGAGGCAGACCGGGCGACGCTCAGGCGATCCCGTTCTCCATCGCGTAGCGGACCGCACCGGCGCGGTTGACCACGCCGAGCTTACGGTAGATGTTGGTCAGGTGAAATTTGATCGTGTGCTCGCTGATCCACAGGTCGCGGCTGATCGCCGCAGTGGTCATGCCCGAGGCGACGGCGGACAGGATGGAGCGCTCGCGGTCAGTGAGTACCGGGAGGGCAGGCCCCTGCGGATCCCCGTTGCGGGTCGGAGCACTGGCCGGCGCGTGGAACACGGCACCGCTAGAGGCCTGGCGCAGGACAGAGGAGATGTCCACGGTGTGGGCGCTCTTGAGCACGTAGGCGCTGGCCCCGGCAAGCAGAGCGGCGTCGATGATCGGTCGGTCATCACAGGCCGACAGCACGACAACCTTGACCTCAGGCCAGCTGAGCCGGATCCGCTCAATCATCTCGACACCGTGAAGGCCAGGCATCCTGAAGTCCATCAGGACGATGTCGGGGCTGCGGCGCTCGATCAGCTGCAAGAGCTCCTCGCCTGTCCGGGCCTCGCCCACGACCTCCATGTCATCCACGAGGTCGATCGTCCTACGGATACCGGCGATGATCAGCGGGTGATCGTCGGCCAGCAGGATCTTGATGCCAACGGGTGCGGAGATTCGGTCGCTCATCTCGTTGTCGATCAGGGCTTGCATTTACGTTGGTCTCCTTCAGAGGCGCCGATAGAGGCGTTCGCGTCTACCTGGACACAACTGATTTCGGCCATTTGGACCAGATGCTTTAGCCCTGAGCCCTGGGCGGCGGGTAACTGAGCGTGCCAAGAGGGTTCGTCGTCCAGCAGCACGATGCTACGACGCTGCACTACGACCTCCGCCTCGAGGTCGACGGAGTGCTGCGTTCGTGGGCGGTGCCCAAGGGGCCCTCGGACGATCCGGCCGACAAGCGATTGGCGGTCGAGGTCGGTGATCACGAGATCGCCGACGCCGACTTTGAGGGTGTGAGGAGTGGCGGAGCTGGGACCGGCGCCGTGATCATCTGGGACGCCGGTCACTATCGCAATCTCGATCCCGAGCGTTCGATGGCGCAGAGCATCGACGCCGGGCACGTGAAGGTGTGGCTCGAGGGCGAGAAGCTCCAGGGTGGCTGGACGCTTCAGCGCACCGGGGGCGTCCGCCGGGCTGACTGGCTGCTCATGAAGCGCGGAGACGACCCTGTGGACGGCCGCCCACGCCCCCAGCCGGAGCCCGCGCGGCGGCGAACTGACGAGCGTTCGGTGCGCGGCGGGCGTACGCTCGCGGAGGTGGCTGACCCTCAGCGCAAGAACTTCACGCTCCGGGTGGGGCTCCGGTCGGTGTCGGTCTCACACCCCGAGAAGGCGTTGTTCACCAACCCGGAGGTGACCAAGCTCGAGCTGGCCCGTTACTACGAGCAACTGGCCGGGGCGATGATTCCGCATCTCCGTGGGCGGCCGCTCGCTCTGCAGGCCTTTCCGGACGGGATCGGGAGCCCGGGCTTCTTCCTCAAATCGGTTCCGAAGCACTTTCCGGACTGGATCCACACCGTCGAAGTGCCCAAGCGAGGAGGCACGCTGACCCAGGTTCTGGCCGACGACGCCGCCACGCTCGTCTATCTCGCCGGACAGAACGTGATCACCCCCCACATCTGGCTCTCCCGTGCTGATCTCCCGCCCTCCCCGGACCGCCTGATCCTTGACTTCGATCCGTCCCCCGGGGCGCGTTTTGCCGACGTGCGCGCGGCCGCTCGGGAGGCGGGAGCGCGGCTGCGCGACGCCGGCCTGGCCACCTACCCCATGCTGACCGGATCGCGGGGCGTTCATGTCGTCTGCCCGTTGCGCCGGGGGCCCGACTTCTCCACCGTTCACCGCTTCGCCCGCACGCTGGCTGAGGCGATGGTGGACGCGGATCCTCGTCACCTGACGCTCGAGTGGCGACGGGCGGACCGAGGCGCGCGGATCTACGTCGACGTCAATCGCAACGCCTACGCCCAACACGTGGTGGCGCCCTACGGGGTGCGCCCCCGCCCGCGCGCGCCAGTGGCGATGCCCATCGAGTGGGACGAGCTGTCCGAGCCCCGTCTGAAGCCCGACCGCTACACGGTGGCCACGGCCCCTCGGCGCCTGGAGTCACACGGAGATGCCTGGCAGAACATCAATCGTCACGCTCGCTCGCTGCCCCGAGCCAAGCCTCAAGCCAGCAGCTGAGACCTGCTCCAAGTCGGATTGCTGACATGGGAAGTGGTTTCTCGTTTTCGGGTGAAAGCCCCTTTAGCAGCGGTGCTCAAACTCACTGTCGTGACAACGGCAGTCTGGGTCGTGGCAGCGTCTGCGTGGTGGCCGACTCAGTTGGCCGAGCGGCTGAAAGGGCGCTGCACGATTGCCGGCCGCGTCCCAACCGCAAGTCAGACGTCGAGTGCGCCTTCGATCGCCTCATGGGCGTTCAGCGCGCGACGACGGTGAAGAAGTCCCGGCTGTAGGGGGCCAGGAACTCACCCAGGATTCCATGCTGGCCCGGGACCATCGGGACAAAGACCGGCAGATTGGGTCCATGGCGATGGCTGTACAAGTAAGCCGCCACCCACTCGGGGTTGATGTCGAGCTCCACCGCCCGCTGAACCCCTGCGCCCTGGAGTGCGACCGCCAGCGCGCCCGTGGTGAGATTCTCGCCACCGGCCCAGATAAGACGGCCGTCGGCGGTGACGCCGAGCGCCGAACGGGCGGGCGAGGCCGTCCCGCCGAGAGTTGCCCCCCAGCAGAGCAGGCAGGCCACGTCGGCCGCCGGGTGCCCCGCGGAGATGAGTAGATGCAGGTTCTGGCGCACTGAGACGACGGGCTGGCCTCCCGCTGGCACACCGTCATGCCAGGCACCGATGTCCGTGTAGCCGTTGGCATAGGTGACGATCGAACCGAGCCCGGCGCTGAGCGGCACCGCTACCCGGCCGCCGGACTCGAACCCGCCGGCGCCCACGTCGAGCTTGAAGCCACCGTTGAACGCCGCCACGAGGCGGCGCCGCTCCAGTCCGGCGATCGCGGGTCCGTAGCGCCACCCCGTGGAGCCCGCGTCAACGGTGCCCGAATGAAGGTGGAGGGTGAGGAGGCGCTGGTTGAACCTGAGCAACGTCACCCCGGCGCGCTGGGCGACCCATGCGGCGGTCTGGCCCCGCCAGCTGGCCGCTGCAGCGAAGTTGGTCGGGGCGCTGGCGGTTGCCGCCGGTAGTAGCCGCGGGTAGGGCGCCTGCGCGGGTCGGCGAGGCCGAGGCTGGGCCGGTGCGGTTGATGCGCTGGCGGCGGTCGACGCGGAGGATTGCTTCGTGGCGCTCCTGCTGCTGGCGCCCCGGCCGCAGCCGGCCAGAAGGACCGCGATCGCGGCGACGAGCGCTCCCCGTCGCAGTCTCAACGTCGACGTCTTGGTCCAGGCCGCTGTCGCCGGCGGCGAACGCGCGGAATCACCACCGAGGCGGCCAGGATCCCCGCCATCGGTAACTCGAGCAAGGCGATCACCCCGAGACCGGCGGTCAGCACGAACAGGGTCAGGGTCAGCAGCAGGGCGATCCCGACATCCTCGAGGAGATCGCGGCGGCGCCGGGCGAAGTGACGCTGGCGCCGGCGGCGTTCCGCGTTGGCCCGGGCCCGGGTCTGGGCGCGAGCGCTCGGCCGGTCGGGTCGTGGCCGGAAGCCCGGCTCGGAGTCACGGTTCTGGAACTGGCGTGCGGACGCTGCGCTCATCACAGACCGAGCATGAAGGTCAAAAGCCATCCCAGCCCAACGAGCTGCATGAACCGATCGGAGAGCATGATCTCCTCCGGTGCTCCGCCCCGGCCGGCCGTGATCAGCAGTCCGTAGCGCAGCATGGCGAGCGTGAAGGGAAGGATTGTCGCCTCTCGCCACGCCCCCGCGCCGGGATGTCCGGGACCGAACGCCCACAGGCAGTACGCTCCGAGGGCCACGGCGCTCGAGGCGCCCATGACCAGGCGCAGGAACTCGGCGTTGTAGTCCTCCAGGACCTTGCGTGAACCGCGCGCGCCCGGATCCTGGAAGTCGGCGTAGCGCTTGCCGGCGGCCACAAACAGGGCGGCGAAGGAAACCACGACAAAGAACCACCGTGAGATCGGCACCCCGGCGGCCACACCTCCGGCCGCGGCGCGGAGAACGAAGGCGCCGGCGATGGCGGCTATGTCCGCCACCGCCACCCGCCGCAGCCAGGTGGTGTAGGCGAAGTTGAGTCCGGCGTAGGCAGCGGCCACGGCCAGGGTGCCGGCGCTCAGGCTGGCGGCCAGACCCAACCCGCCACACATTGCCACCCCAGCGGCCAGGAGCGCCGGCCCGGGGGCGATCGCGCGCGAGGCGATCGGCCGATGGCGCTTGACCGGGTGACGTCGGTCCTCGGCGGCGTCGTGCAGGTCGTTGAGCAGGTAGGCCCCGCTCGAGAGCAGGCAGAAGGAGACCGCCGCCAGTCCGGCGCGGGTCAGCACGCCCGATTGGCTGAGAGCCCCGGCGGCAGCGGGCGCGCCAAAAACGAGCAGGTTCTTGGGCCATTGGCGCACGCGGACTGCCCGCGTCCACGCCTTTCTGGCCGCCATCGGATGCGGCATGGGTCGCACTGCGGCGCGAGGCCCGGGAGCGACGGCTGGGGTGTCCGGTGCGGCCACCCGCAGGCGCGCCGCCGCGTTTGCGTTGGTCACTCCGGTACGTTCTGCGGCGAGACCCGTTCGCCTGCTGGCGGGAATGAGAACTCTCTTCACGGCTCACTTCAGGCAGGACGTGGCCGGCGGCCCGCGAAACGCTGAGTAGCGCTCCCTGCCGTTATGTCCGTCCACGCCCACACCCGGCCGTCCCCTCGACGGCGCCAGCTGCCGCCGCGTCTGCGTCCCGCACAACGCGCGCGGCGCGTTCTCACGATCGCCCTGCTCATGTGCACGCTGCCCGTACTGAGCTCGTTTTTCGGCACGGTCAGCGGCCCATCTAACTCGAGCTTCACCATCAACGCCGTCGAATGGCTGCGCGACCACGGGGCGGCCGGGTTCGCCTCCTCGGTGGAGAGCGTCTATTACAGCTTCAACGCCCCGCCCACGGGTGGACCGGGCCTCAGGCGCCTGCGGCTTAAAAGTCACACCGTGGCCGCCACGCATCCCCCCGACATTGCTCCGGTGATCCACCCGGCCCTGTCCGGCGAGGGCGTCTGGAACCCAACGGAAACTTGGACCGGGGCCAGTCCGCCGGTGCAGATCACGCAGTTCCGCAGCGATCCCAACTACCCCCAGATGGTCGCCGGTGTGGCCTGGATCGATCCGCGGCGAACCTCGATCGTCCTGTACCCGGGGCGCCTGGAACCGTCGGTCAGCCTGCCCCGAGGACCGATGGAGGTCCCCCCGGCGCTCCGCTCCCGGCTGCTGGCGACCTTCAACTCGGGCTTCAAGCTCCAGGACTCCCACGGCGGCTTTGCGCTGGGCGGCATCACCTATGCGCCGCTCCAGAACGGCGTGGGGACGTTCGTTCATTACACCGACGGGCGAGTGAACATCGAAACCTGGAGCGGCGGCCCCCGGGTGCCCACGGGCGTTGACTACGCGCGCCAGAACCTGCCTCTGATCGTGATGAACGGAGCGCCGAATCCCAACCTCAGCGACGGTCCCAGGTGGGGCGCGACCCTGGGCAACGCGGTCCGCGTGTGGCGCTCGGGCATCGGGATCGACGCTCGTGGTGATCTCGTCTACGCCGCGGCCAACAATCAGACGGTGGGATCCCTGGCTCAGATCCTAATTCGGGCCGGCGCCATTCGTGCGATGCAGCTGGACATCAACTCCTACTGGGACACGTTCAACTCCTACGCCCAACCTGGTGCCGGAGCGCCGAGTGCCCTGCTGCCCAGCATGACCCGTCCGGTGACCCGCTATCTGTCTCCGGATGACCGCGACTTCTTCGCGGTCTACGCGCGCTGAGCGCCGAACCTGCGATATTGGCGCCCGTGCAGCGCGTCTCCGTGAGCCAGGAGTTTCCCCAACCGGTGGAGGCCGTGTTCGCTTACCTCAGCGAACAGGAGAACCTTGAGCCGCTGTTCGGAGCCAAGATCAAGCGGCTCTCCGACGGGGAGGACGGCACACGCAACGGAACCGGCGCCTCGCGCGAGTTGCGGGTCGGGCCGCTGCCGGCCTTCGTGGAAACCAACGTCGAGGTGATCCCCAACGAGTTGATTCGCTACCGCATCACACGGGGCGGGATCCTCAAGAACCACGAGGGCGTGATGCGCTTCTCGCGGCAGGGCAGCGGGTCGCGACTGGACTACACGATCGACTTCGACGGCAAGCTGCCGGGCGTCGGCCCGGCGGTCAAGCTGATGCTGACGCGGGGCATCACGGCCGGCCTGAAGAAGTACGCAGCGGCGTAACCAGTCAGACAGGATGACGGTCCTCAGGGT
>JBDTEE010000105.1:0-4467 GCA_039922645.1 Solirubrobacteraceae bacterium
CTGACCCTCAAGCGCCGGCGCGCGAAGGGACGCAAGCGCCTAACGGTCTGATGTTGACCGGGCTCGCGGGATCCATGCCCGGGCCACGCCCCGGACGTGGACGACTCTCCCGCAGCGCTGAGTTCGATCGCGTGTTTCGTCACGGCCGCTCTCATGCGGGCCGTGATCTTGTGCTGTACGTCTTTCCTCGCGGCGAGGAGGACGGTGCGCCCCGGCTGGGGCTATCGGTTTCGCGTAAGGTGGGCGGCGCGGTCGAGCGCAACCGGGTGAAGCGCCTGCTCAGGGAGGCTTTCGCCGCCGAGAGTGCTCGTCTTCCCGCTGGCACCGATGCTGTGGTCGTGGCCCGCAAGGGAGCGCGTGAGTTGGCCGAGCGCGAAGGCCTGGCCGGCGTGCGGTCCGCTCTGACCGAGGTCATGGCCAAGGTGCCGGGGGCGCGAGTCGAGCCCGATGCTCGACCGGAGGGAGAAGCGGCGTGATCCGGCCACGCTGGCTGCTCGTGGGGCCCATTCGGGTCTACCAACGCCTGATCTCCCCTGCGTTCGCCGACCGCTGTCGCTACTACCCAAGCTGCTCTGAATACGCGGTGCAGGCGATCGAGTCATACGGCATACTCAAAGGGCTTGTCCTGGCCGGGTGGCGGCTCCTTCGCTGCAACCCTTGGAGCCATGGCGGGGTTGATCCGGTGGAGAGCCAGCGGCTCTTCAAGCCCCGAAGTCCGGCGGCGAGCGCCTAAGCATGCTTATAAGCGCGAACATCTTCCAGCCGCTGATCGACGTCTTCGAGACGGTCCTGAAGGCGTTCCACAGCACGGGGGTCTCGTGGGGCTTCTCGATTGTGCTGCTCACCGTGGCCGTACGGGCGCTGCTCATTCCGCTGACCGTCAAGCAATTCGGCTCCATGCAGCGAATGCAGCAGATGCAGCCGCAGATCAAGGCGCTCCAGGCCAAGTACAAGGACGACAAGGAGCGCCAGCAGCAGGAGATGATGCGCTTCTACCGGGAGAACAAGGTCAACCCGCTCGGCTCCTGCCTGCCGATGGTGGCGCAGATCCCGGTGTTCATCTCGCTCTTCTACATGCTGCGCCAGAGCCTGCGGGTGGACATCTGTCCCCAGATCCAGGCCGCCTTCCGGCAGAGCTACGCCGCCAAGCACCACATCTCCCTCCATGCGGCCGCTGGGCAGACGACGCCGTGCGGTTCACACGGCGGCGCCGGTTTCCTGTTCGTCAACGACCTGACCAACAAGGCCGTCGGTGCCACGCTGATCGTGCTGATCGTGCTCTACATCGGCACCCAGCTGGCCTCCAGCCTGATGATGTCGAGCGCGACGATGGACAAGACCCAGCGGCAGATCATGCTCTTCATGCCGCTGGTCTTCGTTCTCTTCGTGATCAACTTCCCGGCTGGCGTGATCGTCTACTGGATCACCACCAACACTTGGACAATGGTTCAGCAGTACGTCATCCGGCGTCGCATCGGGCCGGCCACGGCGGCGACGGCGACCGGAGCGACCGCCGCAGCAGCGACCAGTGTGGTGCCCACCGGCGGGGGCGCTTCCAAGGGCGACGGCGGGGGCAACGGGTCCGACCCGAGTAGCGGTAACGGCGCTGCTGGCGGCGGGTTCGGCGCGCGCCTGCTCGCGCGCGCCAACCAGCAGCGCCAGGGCAAGGCGACCGAGGAGGCCCCAGTGACCACGCCCCAGCCTCGGGGCAGCCGCCCGCCGGCACCACCGCGCAAGAAGAAAAAGCGCTCCGGCCGGCGACGGTGACGAATGTCGGGAGAGGATGCCGCCACACGCGTGCAGGAGCTGCTCGAGCGGATAGCCGCAGCGGCTGGCGTGGACGCCTCGGTGGAGATCCACGAGGAGGGCGACGGGCTGGTGGCCGAGTTCCTGGGCGATGGCGATGATCTCGGACTGCTCATCGGTCACCACGGTCAGACCATCGATGCGATCCAGCATCTCGCCTTCCGTTTCGCCATGGGCGAGGATGGTGAGCGCCGGTCGGTCGTTGTTGATGCCGCGGGCTACCGCGAACGCCGGGCCGTGGCCCTTTGCGCCGCGGCGGATCAGGCCGCGGAAACAGCGATCAATCACCGCCGCGCGGTTCCCCTCGAGGCGATGAGCGCCGGGGAGCGCCGGGTCATCCACGAACATCTCAAGACCCGTCGGGATGTCGAGACTTACAGCGAAGGCCAGGAGCCCTCGCGCCGGCTGGTCGTCGCCCCGCTGGTCAGTTAGCGCGTTCGCAGGGCGCAGGAGGATGTTTCACGTGAAACATCCGGATCGACCCGCTCGTACATGTTTCACGTGAAACACGGGTTGGACCAACTCGTCGCTCGTTATGACCTGCCCCCGGGATCGCGCGAGCAGTTGAGCGTGCTTCTGGAGGCGCTGACCGAGGATCCGCACGCCCCCACGACGATTCGCGACCCCAAGCAGGCGCTGAAGGACCACCTGGCCGATTCACTGGTCGCTCTGGAGTTCGAGGTGGTGCGCCGCGCGGGGGCGATCGCCGACCTTGGCGCTGGCGCTGGCCTTCCCGGGCTGCCGCTGGCGATCGCCCGCCCCGAGGCGTCCGTCACCCTGGTGGAGAGCAACGGACGCAAGGCCGAGTTCATCGCCCGGACCGCGGAGGCCTGCGGTCTGGACAATGTGAACGTGGTGGCGGAACGCGTCGAGGAGTGGACGGCGGGTGCGGCGGCCTGCGATCTGATCACCGCCCGTGCGCTGGCCCCGCTGGCCGTCGTCGCGGAGTACGCGGCACCGCTGCTCCAGATCGGCGGCACCCTTGTGGCCTGGCGCGGACGGCGTGATCCCGAAGACGAGGCTGAAGGGGCCCGGGCCGCGGCTGAACTGGGCCTCCTGGTCGGGGATCCAGTCCGGGTCGAGCCCTACGTGGCAGCGGTGAACCGTCATCTGCAGCCAGTGCTCAAGATCTCCGCGACGCCCGACCGCTTCCCGCGCCGCCCCGGCATGGCCCGCAAGCGCCCGCTCGGCGGTGCCCCCCGCCCGTCGTCTGACCGCCGACGGCGATAGTTTCAAGGGTCGATGGGGACCGTCTACGCAATCGCCAATCAGAAGGGTGGGGTCGGTAAGACCACGACTGCGGTCAACCTCGCCGCCTGCGTGGCCGAAGCCGGCTACGAGTCGCTGCTGATCGACATCGATCCTCAGTCCAACGCCACCCTGGGCCTCGGACTGGACAAGAACACCCGGCCGTCGGTCTACGACGCCCTGGTCGGTGACCACGACCTGGCCGACGCGGTCATCTCCAGCGGGATTCCCCACCTGAGCGTGGTCGCAGCCGGGCCTGACCTGGCCGGCGCCACGGTCGAACTGCCCCGCCTCGCCGGTTCGGAGAACCGCCTGCGCGATGCACTGGCCCTGGTGCGCGAGCACTACGCCTTCGTACTTCTGGACTGCCCGCCGTCGCTCGGGCCCTTGACCGTCAACGCCCTGGTGGCCGCGGATCGGGTGATCGTGCCGGTGCAGGCCGAGTACTTCGCCCTCGAAGGGCTGGCCGGTCTCCTCGACACGCTGGCCCTGGTCCAGCGCGAGCTCAACCCCCGTCTCACCGTGGCCGGAATGCTCCTGACCATGCACGACGGGCGCACCCGCCTGGCCCAGGACGTCGAGAAAGAGGTCCGTGAGCACTTCCCCCGTCTGGTGTTCAACACTGTCATCCCCCGCAACGTCCGGATCGGCGAATCACCCAGCTTCGGCAAGCCGGTGATCCACTACGACCCGCACTGCGCCGGCGCCGACGCGTATTTCGAGCTGGCCAAGGAGGTGGCAGCGCGTGGCTGAGCGCCAGAGGGGAGGCATGGGTCGGGGCCTGTCGGCGATCCTCTCCGTCGCCGCGCGTGATGAGGCCGAGGAGTTCCGCGAGCTGCCCCTCGAGCTGATCGTCCCCAATCCGCACCAGCCACGCACGGTGTTCGACGAGTCCGCGCTGGTCGGACTGTCTGAATCGATCAAGGTCCGCGGGGTCCTGCAGCCCGTGCTGGTGCGCCCCGTGCCGGGCGGCACCTACGAGCTGATCGCCGGCGAACGGCGCTGGCGGGCAGCCGGTCTGGCCAAGCTCGAGACCGTGCCGGCAATCATCCGCCACCACGACGATGCGGCCTCTCTGGAGGTCGCCTTGGTCGAGAACATGGCCCGCGAGGACCTCAACCCGATTGAGGAGGCCCGGGCTTGTGCCGCCCTCACCGAGGAGCTCGGTCTGTCCCGCGAGGAGGTCGGGGCCCGGGTCGGCCGCAGCCGGGTGGCCGTCTCCAACGTCATCCGACTGCTCGACCTGCCTGATGACGCCATCGGCGCGATCGAGGTCGGCCAGCTCTCCGAGGGCCACGGCCGGGCCCTGCTCCTGGCGCGCGAGCATGATCAGCGCCGGCGTCTGGCCCGGCTGACCATCACCAACGGCTGGTCGGTACGAGAGCTCGAGGCGGCCGCGCGGCGCGCCAACGA
>JBDTEE010000106.1:0-6553 GCA_039922645.1 Solirubrobacteraceae bacterium
GTCAGCCAAATCCTCACTACTCACGACAAGCACACGTCGTGCCATCAAACTCCTCCTCGGCTCACAGCGCCAACTCGTGATCATCCCACCCCAGTCTAGATACAGGTCCCCGGCCGCGAGGAGCTCAGCACGTCGTAAGCATCGGGGTCTCGGGGTCGATCTCGAAGCGTACGATCGCCTCCAGCACCCGGGCGACTTCAACGGAGCCCTCGTCCGCCAGCGCCTTTAGCGCAGCGACGGCCACGTAGTGACGGTCCACCTCAAAGAAGCGCCGCAGCGCGTGCAGTCGTTCTGCGACTCCTACCATCAGCTGCTCGACTGCATCGAGAGCAAGTCAGGCGTGGTGGCCGCCGCGGGCGGCTGAGAACGAACGCCTACACGGGCGCGATCCGCTCCGCCGTCTCCCGGTCATCGCGGTAGAGCTCGTACGCGCGGGAGTACTCCATGACCCGTGCGACCTCGGCCACGAAGGCCTCGTCGTAACCAGCCCGGCGCAGCAGATGGAAGCCCATCTCCATACCAGACGTGATGCCGCCGGCGGTGATGACGCGGCCGGCATCCACCACGCGTGCGCGGCTGACCCGGCAACCCGGGGCGATCTCGGACAGACGATCGATCGACACCTGGCCGGAGGGCCCGGATTCGACCTTGTCGGGCTCCTTACGGTTGGTAGCCGGCAGGCCGTCGAGGAGACCCATCGGTGATCAGCGGTCGCGTGGGCTTCAGGAAGGGTCTCGATGAAGGCCGCCATGATCAGTCGGCTCTCGGCCTCCTCGTCGCTGGCGCCGACAGATCCACTGCGAGCACTACTCCGGCTTCGAGTAGCGCGTCCCGCGTGACGCCATATTTCACGCAGCACAGGCCACCGGCGTTGGTCGCGACGTTTCCGCCGATCGTGGAGAACTCAAAGCTGGCGGGATCAGGCGCATACAAGAGCCCCTCTCCCCTTGCTGCGTCGCGAAGGCTCGCGTTGATTACGCCCGCCTCCACCGTCGTTGTCAGTTCCCCCGCCGAGACCTCGCGGATGCTCGCCAGCCGCTCCAAGCTCACCACGAGGCAGCCGTCAATGGCATTCGCGCCGCCACTGAGTCCTGAGCCCGCGCCCCGAGGCACGACTGCAACGCCGTGCCTCGCGGCAGCCCGTACGCCAGCCTGGACCTGCGACACGCAGCGTGGGGGTACCACGGCCGCCGGCATGCCGCTCGGCAGTAACTCCGGTGTTGCCCGTCCCGTGGTGGTCACTCGAGCATGTCGCTGTAGAACCGGACCACGTGATCCTCAAAGAGCGTTCGCGCCGTTTCAAGCCTCGCCATCGATCACCACCTGGAGCGACGCTGAATCGCTTCAAACATGCGCGAGCATACCCCCGCGGTTGTCAGCTTGTCCCGACCTCGAGGTGAAGCGGCTCGCGAACGCGCCGAGGCGCCTAGCGGGTCCGGACCGCATGCAGCTTCGCGACAGTGCCCCTTCGGCGCGGGATCCCTCGCTGCTGCTACCAAAGCGGCAACCGGGCGCAATCTCGCGAACTGCGGTGGGCTGTGGCCGGTTGCCGGATTGATGGTGGCAATCGACATCAGGTGGTCCACCTGGGCCGTGCGCCGACGTTGTTAGTAACGTGACAGCATGCATCAACCGGTTGCCCATCAAGCTCCGCATGGCGCCGGTGAGGTCGCCGGCCGGGAGCCGGGGAGCACTGCGGCGCGCCTGTTGGTCCGCTGCTTGGAGAACGAAGGCGTCGGCGTCGTGTTCGGCCTCCCGGGCGAGGAGAACATACGCTTCACCCGCGCGCTGGATGAGTCGAGCATCCGCTACCTGCTGACCCGGGATGAGCAGGCGGCCGCGTTCATGGCCGAAATGTACGGCCGGGTGACCGGGTCGGCGGGAGTGGTGTCCGCGACACTCGGTCCCGGAGCGATCAACCTGCAGCTAGGTGTCGCGGACGCGAACACGAACAGCACGCCACTGATCGCAATCTCGGGGCAGGTAGGCCATGACCGCCACTACAAGGAGTCCCACCAGTTCGTGGACCTGGTCAGCATGTTCGCGCCGATCACGAAGTGGTCAGAGACCGTGCCAGGCCCGCACGCCATCCCGGAGATGGTGCGCAAGGCGTTCAAGGTCGCCGAGACCGAGCGCCCCGGGGCGGTCTACCTTGCCATTCCCGAGGATGTCGACGCCGCCGACGCCGACATCGAGCTGGGTCCGCTGCGGCGCAACGTAGTCCGCGCCGAGGCGCCGGCCCCGGGCCAGGTGGCCCGGGCCGCAGCACTACTGCGCGGCGCGCGCAGCCCGATCGTGCTGGCCGGCCACGGCGCCGCCCGCGGCCGCGCCCAACGGGCCTTGGCACTGTTCGCGGACAGCCTCTCGATCCCGGTGGCCACGACGTTTCACGGCAAAGGCGTGATCCCCGACGATCATCCGTGTGCCATCGGGACGATCGGGTTCATTCACCGTGACTACGTCAATTTGGGTTTTGACGAGGCCGATCTGATCATCGCCGTGGGCTACGAGCTGCAGGAGCTCGACCCGGTTCGCATCAACCCGTCCGCCGACAAGAAGATCATGCACATCCACCGGTTCCCCGCCGAGGTCGACGAGCACTACCAGCTCGACGTCGGCATCGAGGGTGACATCAGCGCGAGCCTCGACGCGCTCGCGGCAGCGGCCGGCGACTACCGCCCGGCCCACGGACCGCGAGCAGCGGCCTCCTCACTGCTGCACGACGAGCTCGCAAGTGGCCGAGTCGACGACCGCTACCCACTCGCACCACAGCGCATCGTCGCCGACACCCGCGCCGCGCTCGGCCGTGACGACATCGTGCTCGTCGACACGGGCGCGGTGAAGATGTGGATGGCCCGGCTGTACCCCACCTACGCCCCGAACACATGCCTCGTATCCAACGGCCTCTCGACGATGGGATTCGCGCTGCCGGGTGCGCTCGGCGTGGCGTTGGCGATGCCCGAGGCGAAGATCCTGGCTGTCACGGGCGACGGGGCGTTCCTGATGAACTCGCAAGAGATCGAGACCGCCGTTCGGGAACGGATCCCGTTGACGGTGCTGATCTGGGAGGACAACGGCTACGGTCTGATCGAATGGAAGATGGACCTCGAGGTCGGCGGCCACAGCAACGTCGCCTTCACTAACCCCGACATCGTCCAATATGCGGCCAGCTTCGGCGCACATGGCTACCGCATCACGCGCGCGAACGAGCTGCTGCCGACCTTGCGCGAGGCACTCTCGAGCGACGGAGTGTCCCTCATCTCCTGCCCAGTCGACTACAGCGAAAACCTCGCCCTGATCCAGCGCCTCAGCCAGATCGACGGCCACCGCAACGGCTAGTCGCAGAGACTTGGTCGAGGGGTCGAGTGTGTCGACATGATGCGTCGGCCCGTCATTTGATGGCCGATCGCGATGCCCGCCCGATGCGGTTCACACGGTCGTCGAGGAGGTTGATGCCGACCGCTCGGACTTCGCAGCCGAGCTGTGGAACCCCGGGCAGGCCGCCGGACCGTACGCACGCGCGGAACGCGCGCAGATGGTCCCCGTTCAGCTGCGCAGACGCGGAGTCAGCCGTCCAAGTTGCGTGACGTGCGCGGGACTGAGGTCCGCGAGCGCCTGCGCGCCGAGCAAGCGCATCGTGCGCGTGATCTGCTCGGCGAGGAGCTCGATTGTGCGATCCACGCCGTCGCGCCCACCGGCCATCAGCCCGTAGAGGTAGGCGCGGCCGATGAGCGTGAACCGCGCTCCGAGTGCGATCGAGGCGACGATGTCAGCCCCGCTCATGATGCCGGTGTCGAGGTGGACTTCGGTGTCCTTGCCCACCTCGCGCACGATTTCCGGCAGCAGATGAAACGGGACCGGGGCGCGGTCGAGCTGCCGGCCACCGTGGTTTGAGAGCGTGATGCCGTCGACCCCCAACGCGGTGACGCGCTTGGCATCCTCCAGTGACTGGATGCCCTTCACGACCAGCTTGCCCGGCCACTGGTCCTTGATCCACGCGAGGTCCTCGTAGGTGACGGTCGGATCGAACATGCTGTCGAGCAGCTCCGCGACCGTTCCCGGCCAACGGTCGAGCGCGGCGAAGGCGAGCGGCTCAGTGGTGAGGAAGTTGATCCACCAGGCAGGCCTCGGTATCGCGTTGATGACGGTTCTCAGCGTCAGGGTCGGCGGGATGGTCAGGCCATTGCGTGTGTCACGCAGGCGGGCCCCCGCGACCGGCACGTCGACGGTGACCAGCAGGGTGTCAAAGCCCGCCCTGGCCGCTCGCTCGACGAGCGCCATTGAACGGTCGCGGTCCTTCCACATGTAGAGCTGGAACCAGTTGCGACCGTTCGGGTTGACCCTCGCCACGTCCTCGATGGACGTGGTGCCCAGCGTGGACAGCGAGAACGGAATGCCCGCGTGGCCGGCTGCCGACGCGCCGGCGCGCTCCCCCTCGGTGTGCATCATCCGGGTAAAGCCGGTCGGCGCGATGCCGAACGGTAGTGCGGAATGGCCGCCGAGAACCTCCACACTCGTGTCGACGGTGGACACATCACGCAGGATCTGCGGGTGAAACTCGATGTCCTGGAACGCCTGCCGCGCCCGGGTCAGCGAGATCTCTGCCTCCGCCGCGCCTTCGGTGTAGTCGAAGGCGGCCTTCGGGGTGCGCCGCTTGGCGATGCGACGGAGATCGTCGATCGTCAGCGCCGCCTCGAGCCGGCGCTTCCTCGCGTTGAGCTCCGGACGCTTGAAGCGCATGAGCGGAGCGAGATCGCGGGGTGCGGGTAGGCGTCGTCGAACCATGATGCTCATTCTGAGCAGATGTCGGTCAGGTGTCCAATCGGGCGAGCAGCCGTCGGCGAGGCTGGTGTGGCGAGGGCAATCGCTGCTCCGGCTCCCCGTGCGCGGCTGCTTGCCGTCACGTCACCCAGAGGTCATTTATGGTTCGCGCCGTTGCGGATGATGGCTGCTTGTCCTTGTCCGCCGCCGACGCAGAGGGCGGCGAGTCCGCGGCCGGCGGTGCGGCGGCGCATCTCGTGCAGCAGCGTGACGAGGATCCGGCCGCCGCTGGCGCCGATCGGGTGCCCGAGCGCGATCGCCCCGCCGTATGGGTTGATCCGCTCTGACTCGATTTCCAGCTCTCTGAGTACGGCCAGCGACTGCGCGGCGAATGATTCGTTGAGCTCGAACAGGTCGATGTCGCCGAGCTCCAGTCCGGCCTTCGCCAGCGCCTTGCGCACTGCGGGGACCGGGCCGATGCCCATGATCTTTGGCTCGACGCCAACCGAGGCGTAGCTCTCGACCGTCCCAAACGTCTGAAGTCCGCGTTCGTTGGCTTTGCTCGCGGACATCACGACGATCGCCGCCGCTCCGTCGTTGATGCCAGAGGCGTTGCCGGCGGTGACTGTGCCGCCGTCGCGGCGGAATGCCGCGCGGAGCTTGGCGAGCGTTTCGGCTGTGGTTCCGGCGCGGGGGGGCTCGTCGTTATCGACGACGCGGGTGCCGCCCTTGGCGGGCACCTCGACGGGCACGATCTCGTCTTTGAAGCTCCCGTTCGCGACTGCGCGCTCCGCTTTTTGCTGGCTGTTGGCGGCGAACTCGTCTTGCTCCTCGCGGCTGATGTGGTACTGCTCGGCGAGGTTCTCGGCGGTGATGCCCATGTGGATGTCGTTGAAGGCGTCCCACAACCCGTCGTGGACCATCGAGTCGATCAGCTGGGCGTCGCCCATACGCGCGCCGAAGCGCGCGGAGGGCATCAGGTAGGGCGCGCGCGTCATGCTCTCCATCCCGCCCGCGACGACGACGTCCACGTCACCCGCGCGGATCATCTGCGAGGCGATCGCAACCGACTTCAGCCCCGATCCGCAGACCATGTTGATCGTCGTCGCCGGCACCTCCTTGGGGATCCCGGCGCTGATCGCGGCCTGCCGCGCGGGGTTCTGCCCGAGCCCGGCCTGCAGCGCACATCCGAGCACGACCTCCTGCACCTCCTCGCCGCGGATCCCCACGCGCTCGAGCGCGGCGCGGACAGCGTGCGCCCCCAGCTCCGTGGCGGGTACGTCCTTGAACTGGCCACCGAAGCTGCCCACCGGCGTTCGAACGGCACTGACGATGACAACGTCTTCCATCACAGCCTCCTCGGAAACAACTACCGCTGAAACTCGCAGTGCGCGCGGCCACTGCCAAGAAACCCGCAAGACGCCGCAGCGCCACAGATCCTCTGGTGGATGGTGCGCCGCGAGTTCTTGTCGGCGCCGACTGTAATAGCGCTCGACGGAGCCTCCGCCAATGTCAACACCTCCGTCAATCCCGCAGGTGGCGGATCGTGTAGATGACCTGGCTAGTCCAGCTCGGGGACCAGCAAAGCCACGTCGCCGGTCGCCGTGTCCACCGAGCGGGTGGTCACCAGCACGATCCGTTCTAGCTCGCACGGTCCTGTAGCTCGTCGCGCAGGCAGCCGACGGTCGCCCAGTCAAGCGGTCGGTGGGAGAGCTCGGCGACGTCGACCATCGCGCTGATGCCCAGGTTGGTGGTCTGGGCCAGGAGCGCCGCGTAGAGGTAGGTGGGGGGA
>JBDTEE010000107.1:0-15810 GCA_039922645.1 Solirubrobacteraceae bacterium
CCTCCTCGTGGTGATGACCGCTCTGACCATCGCGCCGTGGACGATCCGCAACGCCGTCGAGCTCCACAGCTTCGTCCCCGTCTCCGACGAGACCGGGATCACCCTGGTCGGGACCTACAACCCAGCCTCGGCGGCGTTCGGGCCGGTCCCCTACAAGTGGCGCCTGTTTAGCCACATCCCGCAGGACCAGATCTACAAGCGAACCGGATCGCGCTACACCGAGGTCGAGCTCTCAGACCGATTGCAATCCCAGGCCCTGGACTACATCGGCGCTCATCCCCTCTCTCCCCTGGCCGTGGCCTTCCACAACAGCCTGCGGATGCTCGAACTGGAGGGTAGCTACGCCTGGCATGCCTCCGCATATGCCATGGGGCTGAGCCTGGGCACCGCCCGCACGGGCGTGGTCGCCTTCTGGATCCTCGGCCTGCTCGCCCTGGCCGGGCTGATCACGAAAAGCGTCCGCGAAGGCCCGCGCTGGCTGTGGGGGATCCCCGTCCTGCTCGGGCTGAGCACGGTCCTGATCAACATGGAGACACCGCGCTTCCGCGAGCCGGTGGATATGTTCCTGATCCTCCTCGCCGCCAGCGCGGTCACGGCGGCGGTCAGACGGCTCGGACCCGACCGGGCCCGGAGCTCAGGACTGGGCGGTGCGCCAGTCTGGCGTCGTCGGCACGCGGCGCGGGTGGCGGGCGACGGAGAGCTGGTCGAGATGGGCCAGAGCCTGCCCTGACCCTACCGCCACACAGGTCAGCGGTGACTCCGCCTTGATCACTGGCATCCCGGTCTCCTGGGCCACCAGTTGATCGAAGCCGCGCACCATGGTTCCGCCGCCGGCCAGCAGAATGCCGTCGCGAGCGATGTCGGAGGCAAGCTCGGGGGGCGTCTGTTCGAGCGTGTCGCGGATGGCCCGCAGAATCTCGCGCAGCGGCAGCGAGATCGCCGAGCGAACCTCCTCGCTGCGCAGCTGGATCGCGGTCGGGAGGCCCGTAACCAGGTGGCGTCCGCGCACCTCGAGGGTCTGCTCCTCACCCATGGGCACGGCCGAGCCAAGCTCGATCTTGATTCGCTCCGCGGTGCGCGAGCCGATGGCCAACTGATAGGCGGAGCGGATGTAATGGGAGATCGCCTCGTCCATCTCGTAGCCGCCCACGCGAACCGAGCGTGAGACGACGATCCCGCCAAGGGAGATGACCGCCATCTCGCTGGTCCCGCCCCCCACGTCGACAACCATCCGGCCGACCGGCTCCTCGATGGCCACTCCGGCGCCAATGGCCGCGGCGATCGGCTCCTCGATCAGGTGCACGCGCCGGGCGCCGGCGGCCAGCGAGGCCTCTTCCACAGCGCGCTTCTCAACCTCAGTCACGCCCGAGGGCGCACAGACGATCAGCCGCGGGTGGGCCATGCGACGGTCGAGCACCCGGCGGATGAAGTAGCGCAGCATCTCCTCGGTAACCTCGAAATCAGCGATTACGCCGTGGCGCAGGGGGCGAGTGGCCGAGATCGTGGCCGGGGTGCGGCCGATCATCCGCTCCGCGTCGGCGCCTACGGCGTGCACCTCACCGGTGTCGACGTCGGAGGCGACCACCGACGGCTCAGAGACCACGATGCCGCGACCGCCCACGTACACGAGCGTGTTCGCGGTCCCGAGGTCAATGGCCATGTCATTGACCCCGAGGGTGGGGACGAAGTGGCGCCTGGAGTTGTCGCGACGGGAACCGTCTCTACGAAGCCGGATACGAACAAGACTGTCACAGCTGGACCCCCGGCGCGGGATCCGGGCGCGCTTTCCCGAAACGCCCTTCCCGGTGGGGGTTCTAGCGCTCGCCGGGGAGCTTGCGCGGGTACTGCGAGACCGGCTGGCTGATATCCAGCGCGGTGGCGACGATCCGGTTCTGCTCGGTCGCGTGGGCGATCGGATACCCCTCGCCGGAGGCCGCACGCTCGGGCCGGCCGATGTAGCCGAACTGAAGCTCCTCGGGGAGCACCTGCAGCAGGCGGGGCGACATGAACGCGCGGGCGCCCATGTTGCGCGGCTCCTCCTGGACCCAGACGACCTCCTGAAGCTTGGGATAGGAGGACACCAGGTTCATGAGTTCGGCCTGGGGGAAGGGATAGAGGAGCTCCACTCGGCCGACGGCCACGCTCGGGTTCTGCTCGCGGCTCTCGTGACCGATGAGGTCGTAGTAGACCTTGCCCGTGCACAGGACCAGACGCGTCACCTGAGCCGGATCGACACTCGGATCGGGCAGCACGGGCTGGAAGCGGCCGTCGGTCAGTTCGCTCAGGCGGCTGGCAGCCATCGGCAGCCTGAGCAGGCTCTTCGGCGTCATCACGACCAGCGGCCGCTGCTTGGCGATACGGGCCTGACGGCGCAACAGGTGGAAGTACTGGGCCGGCGTGGTCGGGTAGGCCACGCGGATGTTGCCCTCCGCGGTCAGCTGGAGGAAGCGCTCCAGGCGGGCTGAGGAGTGCTCAGGGCCCGAGCCCTCATAGGCGTGGGGCAGGAGCAGAGTCAGCCGGGAGGTTTGACCCCACTTGGCCAGACCGGAGACGATGAACTGATCGATGATGACCTGGGCGCTGTTGACGAAGTCGCCGAACTGGGCTTCCCAGAGGACCAGGGTCTCCGGACCTTCCTGGGAGTAGCCGTACTCGAAGCCCACGCAGGCCATCTCCGACAGCGGGCTGTTGTGCAGCTCCATCGGCGCCAGGGCACCGGGCAGGTGCTGCATGGCGCAGTGCTCCTGGCCGGTCTTGGGATCGTGTAGCACCAGGTGGCGCTGGCTGAACGTGCCGCGCTCGGTGTCCTGGCCGGTGAGCCGGATCGGGATGCCCTCGGTCAGCAGGGAGGCGAAGGCCAGCGCCTCGGCATGCGCCCAGACGATTCCCGGGCGATCCGGGTCCTCCACGGCCTCACGACGCTGTTCGAGCTGCTTGACCAGCTTGGGATGCACGTTGAAGCCCTCGGGGACCGACAGGAGCTCCTCGCCCAGGACCCGAAGGTGCTCGAGGGAGACGGCCGTCTTGACCTCCGGAGACGGGGTCCGGTCGAGCTGATACTCGCCGGTGGCGTGCTCGAGGTCCTTGGCGTGGGCGATCCGGTCCTTGAGTGCGGCATGCTGGTCGGAGAGTTCGGCCCAGACCGCATCGGTCATCTCGGTCGAGTCCTCCTCGGAGACGACGCCGGCGTCGATCAGCTGGCGCACGAACACCTCGCGAACCGACGGGTGCTTCTTGATCACCTGGTACATCTCGGGCTGGGTGTAGGCCGGTTCGTCAGCCTCGCTGTGGCCGAAGCGGCGGTAGCCGATCAGGTCGATGAGCACGTCGTGTCCGAACTCCTGGCGGAAGGCGAAGGCCAGCCGCACGGCGCTGATGCATGCGGCCACGTCGTCGGCGTTGACGTGGATGATGGGCACGTCGAAGCCCTTGGCCAGATCGGAGGCCCAGGTAGTGGAGCGGGCGTCATCCGAGTCGGTGGTGAAGCCGACCTGATTGTTCTGGATGATGTGGATCGTGCCGCCGACCGTGTAGCCGTCCAGCGCCTGGAGGTTGAGCGTCTCCGCCACCACGCCCTGACCGGGGAAGGCCGCGTCCCCGTGGAAGATCACCGGAATCGCGGCGTTGGTGTCCTGATGGGCGTGGGGGCCCTGCCGAGTGGTCTGGGCGGCGCGGGTGGCGCCGGCCGCCACCGGGGCGACGAACTCCAGATGGGACGGGTTCGACTCCAGGCGGACGATGATCGATTCGCCGCCGTCCAGCTGGTAGGAGCCCTGGGCGCCGTGGTGGTACTTCACGTCGCCGGTCCCGCCCTGGGGCAGCGTGGTGATCGGCTCGAGCGTGGAGGAGCCCTCGAACTCGGCGAAGATCGTCTGGTAGGGCCGGCCGAGGTTGTGGGCCAACACGTTCAGACGGCCGCGGTGGGCCATGCCGATCACGACCTCGCGCGCTCCGCGGCTGGCCGCCAACTGGGTCACCTCGTCGAGCATCGGCACGGTCATGTCGAGCCCCTCGACCGAGAACTGCTTCTGGCCCAGGTAGGCCTTGTGCATGAAGCGCTCGAAGGCATCGACCTCGGTCAGCCGCTTGAGCAGTGCCCGCTGCTCCTCATGGGTGAGCGGCGAGCGGAACTGGCCGGACTCGATCGCCTCGCGCAGCCACAGGCGCTGACGGTGAGAGGCGATGTGCTCGATCTCGTAGGCGATCGTCCCGCAGTAGGTCTCGCGCAGATGGGGCAGCGCGTCGGCCAGCGTCGCGCCGGGCACGTACATGCGCAGGATGTGGGCCGGGATCCGGGCCATGATCTCGTCGGTCAGCCCAAGCGGCGTGGGGTCCAGGGCGGGATCGCCCTCGGACTCGCGACCGAGCGGATCGAGATGGGCGGCCAGATGTCCGTGGGTACGGTGGGCCTTGAGCAGCGACGTGGCCGCCTGCGCCGCCTGGAGCAGTTCCTCGTCGAAGGGCGCCGGTCCGTGTGCGCCGGCCTTGCCCTGTGTGGCGGCGGTGGCTGCGGCGGCGGCCGCGGCCGGCGCGGGGGGCGGGGGCAGCTCGGGGAGGTCAACGCCGAGATCGTCGAACACCGTCTCGTAGAAGCGATCATCGCCTCCGAGCAATGACTCGATGCGCTGCAGGAAGCGACCTGACTCGGCGCCCTGGATGATCCGGTGGTCGTAGGTCGAGGTCATGGTCATGACCTTCTCGGCCCCGATCATCGCCCCGATCTGCTCCAGGCCAACCGGGTAGGCGATCGAGCCCGTGGCCACGATCGTGCCCTGGCCGACCATCAAGCGGGGCACCGACGCAATGGTGCCGATCCCGCCCGGATTGGTCAGGGAAACGTTCGCGCCGACAAGATCGTCGGCACCGAGGCTGTTCGTCCGGGCCTTCTCGACCAGCGCGTTGTAGGCGGTCAGGAAGTCCTTGAAGTTCAGGCGCCCGGCGTCGCGGATGACCGGCACCATGAGCGTGTGCGAGCCATCCTTCTTCTCCACGTCGACGGCCAGGCCAAGGTTGACCGCCCCGTCGTCGTGCCGGTAGGGCTTGCCGTCGATCTCCTCGAAGTGGTGGGCCATGACGGGAATGTCCTCGGTGGCCACCCGGGCAATGGCGTAGGCGATCAGATGGGTGAAGGAGACCCGCTGGCCGCCGTTCTTGAGCTGCTTGCGGCGCTGATCCAGGACGGTCACGGTGAGCGTGCGCAGCGAGGTGGCGGTGGGGATCGAGCGGCTCTGATCCATGTAGCGCGCCAGCGCCGCACCGGCGCCCTTGATGAGCTGGGCTGAGGTTTGCGCCGCGGCCGGGGCCGAGGCGCCGTTGCTGGGCGCGTCCGCGCCACTGCCGGCCGCCAGCACGTCGGCCTTGGTGATGCGGCCGCCGCGGGCGCTGCCGGTTATCTGACTGAGATTGATGCCCTCCGCGGCAGCGACTCGACGGGCAACGGGGGAGGCGTCCACATCGGCCGACGCGCCGCCATCGGGAGCCGTTGGGGATGGTGCCGGCCCGGAACCGGAGGCGGGCGTAGCCGGGGCGGAAGCGGGCCGGGGCGCGGCGCGGTCAGCGGACATCCGGGCGATCACTTGACCGACGTTGACCGTTGCTCCCTCCTCGGCCAGGATCTCGGTGATCGTCCCGCTGGCCGGAGCGGGGAGCTCCATATCCACCTTGTCGGTGGAGATCTCGACGACCGTGTCGCCATCGGAGACCTGATCGCCAACCTTGACCGACCACTCGAGGATCGTGCCCTCGGTGACCGACTCTCCGCCCGTCGGGGTCACGATGTCGACGGTCTTACCGGTCGCACCGTCCTGCGGCTCGGAGGCGGTGTCCGCCTCCTGGGGCGCGGTCGACGGCGCGGCGGCTGGCGAGGCGGACGAGCCATCGCCATTCCCCGAACCGGAGGCGGAGATCTCTGCCAGCAGCCCGCCGACGGCCACTGTGTCGCCTTCGGCGACATGAATCTTGGTGACCGTGCCGCTGGTCGGAGAGGGAACCTCGGCGTCGACCTTGTCGGTCGAGATCTCGACCAGGGTCTCGTCGGCGGCGATCGAGTCCCCGACCTGCTTGTGCCACTCGAGGACCGTGCCTTCCGTCACCGAGTCCCCCATCGCGGGCATCACGACTTCGATCATGCCTGTGTCAACGGCCATTCCGGCCATTCACTCTAACGCGTGTCTCGTGCTTCCCTCGGGCGGCCCCCTGCGGTCTTTCCGCCGCTCGGCGAGCACGAAGCCGACCGAGCCGGCGAACGGTCCGAGGCCTCCGAGGACGGCGACGGTGACCGCCAGCCAGTACGGAATCACGCGCCAGCGTGCGGCCGCGATGCAGACCAGGGACATCCCAATCCAGAGCAACCCGTGCGTGAGCCCGAGGATGAAGGTCGCCGGCTCAGGGTTGCCCAGCACGAAGGCGCAGAGCAGCAGAGCGAGGTAGACGGTGGAGTGCAAGAACGACACCGCCTCCAGGCGGCGGAAGGTGACGAAGCTCATCCGCCCGCGGCCGAGAGCATCTGGCCCAGTCCTCGTAGCGGCGCGTCGGCCTCGGGGGGCCAGAGTTCGACCTCGGCGGGCCACCAGGCGTAGTGGTCGTGCTCGGGATCTGGAGTCACGGTGGCCCCCGGAGCCAGCCACGCCTGTCCGATCAGGAGGACCATCCCGCCCGGATTGCCGACCAGGGCCTCCACTTTCAATCGCTCCGGCACGACCGACCACTCCTCTTTGAGCTCACGGGCCAGCGTGTCGGCCGGATTCTCGTCCACCTCGACGGCCCCGCCGGCCCCCAGCGCCCAGCGGCCCGCCCATGAGGCCAGCCAAGCCGCCCGGCGCCCGGCCAGCCAGCGGCCGTCGGCATCGCGGACCACACACAGCGCCGACAGGGTCTGGGTGGCGTCATCGGAGACCAGCCGCAGCGCCCAGCGGGCGGGCTGCAGCTCGAGCTTGAGCTCGCCGTCGACGGCGGCAAAGCTGTGCAGCCGGGCGGCCAGCCCGTCATGGCTGGGCGAGCCCCGCCGGCGCAGGGCGTCGAGCGCCACATCGGCGGCCTCGGTGGCGCTTGCCTCGGGCTCGAACGGATCAGAGCGCCATGACGTCCGCACGCGCGAGGGATCCCACGGGCCACGGGCCAATATGCCGGGCGGCGGGGGCATCGGCATAAGGTATCCGGCACGCTGGGCCGCGGCCGGCGGAGGTAGGCTCGCAGCGCGTGAGACGACTGAAGCACTGGGGTTGGGGCTACGAGGATGAGCAACCCTCGCCCGAGGAGCTGCGAGGCCTGGCCGCGATGGCCGCCCAGCGCCTCGGCTACGGCTCGACCGAGCCCGAGACGGCCGTCGCGCTGAGCGACGTGCACCTTCCCGCGCCTCGCCTGAGCGCCCCGGAGGCGCTGAGCGCGATCCTCCGCGACGACCCCTACGAGCGGGCGCTGCACGCCTACGGGCGCTCCTACTCCGACATCGTGCGGGCCTTCAGGGGCCGTTATGACCACGTGCCCGACCTGGTTGCGCATCCCCGAACCGAAATGGAAATACAGGCCGTCCTCGGCTGGGCGCTTGACTGCGGGGCGGCGGTGATCCCCTATGGAGGCGGGACCAGCGTCGTCGGCGGAGTGGAGCCGGCGGTTGACGCCGAGCGCTTCACCGGCGTGGTCACGGTCGACTGTCGCGGCCTGGATCGAGTGCTGGAGGTCGATCCAATCTCCCTGTCGGCGCGGATACAGGCCGGCGCCACGGGACCTGGGCTCGAGGAACAGCTGCACGCGCACGGGCTGACCCTGCGCCACTTCCCGCAGTCGTTTCAGTTCTCGACCCTGGGCGGCTGGATCGCCACCCGGGCCGGGGGCCACTTCGCCACGCTCTACACCCACATCGACGATCTCGTGGAGTCGGTCCGGGCCCTGACCCCATCCGGCGTCTGGGAGTCCCGGCGCCTCCCCGGCTCTGGGGCGGGTGTTTCTCCCGACCGGATGATGCTGGGCTCGGAGGGGACCCTCGGCATCATCACCGAGGCCTGGGTCCGGGTCCGGGTCCGCCCCCGCTTCCGCAGCTCCGCCGGCGTTCGCTTCCCGAGCTTTGCCGCTGGCGCCGAGGCGGTGCGGAGCCTGAGCCAATCAGGGCTGAATCCGGCCGGATGTCGGCTCATCGATCCCGAGGAGGCCGCGCTGACCGGGGCCGGGGACGGCAGCCACGCCCTGCTCGTGCTGGGCTTCGAGTCACCCGCCTACGACACCGAGCCCGAGCTCGCCCTGGCTCTGGAGTCCTGCGGTGATCACGGAGGTTCCTGGGAACCACGCCGGCAATCCAAGGATGGAGGCGCGGTGAGCAGTTGGCGCGAAGCCTTCCTGCGCGCGCCGTATCTGCGCGACATGTTCGTGGCCATGGGCGTGCTGTCAGAGACCTTCGAGTCGGCCGTGACCTGGGAGCGCTTTCCCGCCTTTCACCAGACGGTCGTCGCGGCCACCACCGCCGCCGTTCACGCGGTGTGCGGGTCGGGCACCGTGACCTGCCGCTTCACTCACGTGTATCCCGATGGCCCGGCGCCCTACTTCACCGTGCTCGCCCCAGCCCGCCGCGGCCAGGAGCTTGAGCAGTGGGCCGAGATCAAGCGAGCCGCCGCCGACGCGGTCCTCGCCGGCGGGGGCACGATCACCCACCACCATGCCGTCGGCCGCGACCATCGCCCCTGGTATGACCGCCAGCGCCCGGATCCGTTCGCCGTCGCGCTGCGGGGGGCCAAGCGCGCCGTCGATCCGGCGGGCGCGCTCAACCCCGGGGTGCTGCTCGACCCCTGACGGCCTATGAGCGCGGGAACGGCCCGCTGTAGCAGTTGCCGTTGGTGTCGCTGGTCAGGAAGGCCAGGTCGCGGGTCGCGGTCACGGTCACGGTCACACTGAAGCCGCCGGGAACGCTCGGCCCGTGGTGAAGGCCTGGTCGATCTTGCCGGCGTTGGAGGTGAACGTCTCGGTTCCGGAGGTGGTGCCGTCGGCCGTGGTCTGGGTGACCTCGGTGAAGGCGCCGTGCACGTCGCCGAGGCTGGCCACCGGCGTGAAAACGGAATTGTTCTCGACCCCGGTCCAGGTCCCGTTTCTCCCATTGGTCTGAGCCTGCTCCATCCCTGGGATGCCCCCAGTTTGAGAAATGAGCCTTCTTTCCGGTCCCTTGGCACACCCTACTCCAAAGTGACCAGGAGGCTCGGTCAATCCAGGCGCGCGCGCACGGCCTCAGCCGCTGGGGCCACCTCGGGCGGCAGGCGCTCGAGCAGCTGCCGCCAGCCGGGCTGAGCAGCTATCGCCGCCCGGACATGCTTCAGGCCCGCCTCGAGGTCGCCTATCTGAGCGGCGCCCATCCCGGCCCAGAACTGGAGCTCGTGGGACTCGGGCGCGCGCTGGCTGGCCTCCAGGTACAGGGTGGCGGCCTCGTCATGCCGGCCTTCGGCGACGCGGTCGTCCCCCTGCCCGGCCAGCGCGTAGGCCTCATCGAGGCGGACCAGCCGGGACAGCTCGTCGAGCGGATCGGGGTGATCCTCGACCCGCAGCGAAATGACCGTATCCCAGGATCGACCCCCGGCGGGCACGACCAGGAGCGCCGCCGACTGGCGACCGCGGATGTCACCGCCCTCGAGCTCAGCCGCATCGAGCGCCCCGAGCAGCCGCTCGGTCAGCGGCCCCTGGTGGCTCTCATAGGCGGCCAGCATGGCCGGCCAGACACTGGCCGAGGCCATGATGTTGGCCTGGCAGGAGACGGCCTGGCCCTGGCAGTCCCCGGCGAAGGGCATGCAGCTATCTCCAGTGTGGGTGGCCACGCTGCCCTGGACGTCGACGATCGCCACCTGCCGCGACTCCGACAGCGGGTCCTCGGCCAGCAGCTGCCTCAGGGCCGTTGCCGCGTCGGCGCCCCGCTCGAGCAGCTCCAACCCGCGGGGTCCGTAGGCCACCTCGACGTTGGCCTGGGTGGCCACCGCGCCCACGCCGGCGCGAGCCCAGGGGACGATTGGGCCGACGCTGAACCAGTGCGACTGGACAGCCACCCCCAGCTCTCCGGTGCTCGGATCGCGCGCCACGATCGAGTACGTGCCCGCTCGGGCGCGGTCGGCGGTCAGCGGCGACATGCGAGCCGCCAGCATATCCGTCGGGTCGCCGGGCGACCAAGCCCGAGGCGGTCCGGCTGTGACAGCCTTGCGCGCCATGTCGCGGATCGCCGTAGCCGGACCTGGAGGCGTGGGCGGGTTCGTCGCCGGCGCCCTTTGCCGCGCGGGCCACCAGGTCATCGTCGTGGCCCGGGAGAGCACCGCTGAGCTGATCGACCGAACCGGGCTGCGCGTGCACAGCGTCGCGCTGGATACAGATTTCACCGCCCACCCCCGGGCCGTGGAAGAGCTCAGCGAGCCGGTTGACGTCCTGCTGGTGGCCACCAAGGCGGGCGGCCTAGCCGGCGCGCTCGAGCGCATTCGGGTCGATCCGGACCTGGTCGTCCCGCTCCTCAACGGTGTCGAACACATGGCCTTGCTGCGCCGTCGCTTCGGCGAGCACACTGTGGCCGCGGGGGTGATTCGGATCGAGTCCGATCGTCCAGAACCGGGCGAGGTGTCGCAGAGGAGTCCGGGCGCGCGGATCGACCTGGCCGGCCCGCCCGAACGGGTGCAGTCCCTGGCCGCGGCGCTGCGGGAAGCCGGGCTCGAGATCCGGACCGGCGCCAGCGAGAGCCAGGTCCTGTGGACTAAGCTCGCCCGGCTCAACGCCCTGGCCCTGACCACCAGCGCCAGCAACCGGCCAATCGGCTTCATCCGCACCGACCCGCGCTGGCGCTCGGCTCTGGAAGGCGCGGTGGCCGAGACGGTGGCCGTGGCCCGAGCTGAGGGCGCAGACCTGGATCCTGACGAGACCCTGGCCGAGCTCGAGAGCGCCCATGCCGAGCTCGGCTCCTCGATGCAGCGCGACATCGCCGCGGGTCAGGAGCCGGAGCTCGATCCGATCGCCGGCGCCGTGCTCCGCGCGGGGGCGCGGCACGGCATTAGATGTCCGACTGTGAGCTGGCTGGCCCGGCGGGTGGCGAAGCGCGCGGGGATCGCGGCCCCCGGTCCCGGAACCTAGAGAGCCAACTGCTACAACGGAGGCCGGATCGGCGCCGGGGCGTCGATGTAGACCGGCTCGCCAACGTCCTCGGAGGCCACGGCGTCAAGCATCTCGGCCTCCTCCTGCTCCTCCTCGGTGTCGTGCTCCCCGTCACAGAGCACGCGGAAGTTGCCGCTCACGCCACCGTCGACCTGGAGGACGATCCCGGGCAGAATCTCCTCGCCCTCCTCGAGACCGAGGCGCTCGATATCGAAGTGGGCCATGCCGATCCCCCAGCTGCTGTGATCGGGGTTCTCGCGGTCATGAGCAGCCACTCCCTGAGCAAAGCGCTCGAGAATCTTGCCCATGGTGGCGTTGTCGACCACGGCGCCCTAACCCCGCTCGATCAGCTCGATCCGATAACCATCGGGATCGCGTACGAAGCACAGCCGGTTGCCGCCCTCGCGAATCGAGTAAGGCGGCTTCTCGGGCTCGATGCCCTGCTCGGCCAGTTCGGTGAGCGTCCCGTCGAGGTCGGCGGTGGTGATGGCGATGTGCCCGTAACCGGTGCCGATCTCATACGGCTCGGTCTGAGCGAAATTGTGGGTCAGCTCGAGCCGAGGTTCGTCCCCATCCTCGGGCAGACCCATGAAAACGTTGACCGCCTCCTTACGGATGGGGGCGCGACGCTTCTCCTCAAATCCGAGCGCCTTGTAGAAATCGACCGAGCGCTCGACGTCGAGAATCCGGTAGCAGGTGTGGATCAGACTCATACCTGTCGCAGAGGCTAGCGAGTAGGCCGCGGCCCCAAACGGGAAAGTCCCGTCGGGGGCCACCGGATACGCTCTGGGCATGATTGTGGAGCGCTCCATGAGCGACCCCTGGCTGTCCAACACCTATGTGGTGGCGGACGAGCTGGGCGGCCACGCGGTGATGATCGATGCCGGCGGTCCCGTGGCCCCGCTCCTCGATTACCTACGCCGCGGCCAGCTCGAGCTGACCCACGTTCTCCTCACGCACCACCACCATGATCACGTGGCCGACCTCGAGGCAGTGCGAGAAGCCCATCCCGGGGTGCCAGTCCTCATCCATCCGCTGGAGCGCGACCTGGTCTCGGGAACGACCGGGGTGATGGAACCGGGCCAACCGATCGAGTCAGGGGCGCTGCACATTGAGCCGATCCACACTCCGGGCCACACCGGGGGAATGCTCTCCCTACTCGTCGACGGCAGCGACGTGTTCACCGGCGACACCCTGTTCCGAGGGTCAGTGGGCGGCGTGCGGGCCCCCGGCCACACCACCTATGCCGATCTGAAGAGTTCGATCATGGACAAGCTGCTCAAGCTCCCGGCCGCCACCCGTATCCACCCCGGACACACCGAGCCGACCACGGTGGCCGATGAACTCGAGTCCAACCGCTTTGTGCGGATCTGGCAAGGGACCGACCAGGAGGGCACCGAGCCATGTCGAGCCCTCGGCGAAGAGGCCACCCTGATCTTGCTCGGCGACGACTACGACGGCGGCCACAAGGCCTGGGTGCGGTGGCCAGATGGCGCCGACGACATCGTCCCCGGATCCCAGGTGCAGCGGGCCGAGTAGTGGGGCACGGGGGTTAGCGCCAGCATGCCCGGGCCGCCCAAGAAGGACAACAAGATGCCGACCTCCCGGGTGAGCCGGACCGCGAAGATCGGCGGGCTGGCCGCGGGCCAGGCGATCCGGCAGGCCGGGACGCGAGCGGCTAACGTGACCCGCGATAAGGACGGCCGTGAGGCCGCGCTGGAGCGCCGACACCTCGAGGCCGCCGAACAGATCGTCGCCGCTCTGGGTTCGATGAAGGGCGCGGCGATGAAGGTCGGCCAGGTCCTGTCGTTCCTCGATGTGGGCATGGTCCCCGAGGAGTACCGCGAGGAGTTCCAGAGCAAGCTCGCCGCCCTGCGCGATGCGGCGCCGACGGTCACGTTCAAGGGCATGCGCAAGGTGATCGAGGAGGAGCTGGGCGGGCCCCTCAAGAATGTCTTTGATGAGTTCGACGAGGAGCCCATCGCCGCAGCCTCGATCGGTCAGGTCTACCGCGCGCGGCTCGCCGACGGCCGCGAGGTCGCGGTCAAGGTCCAGTACCCGGGCGTGGCCACGGCGGTGCGCTCAGACATGCAGAACCTGGGCCTGATCCTTCGGCTGGCCAAACGCATCGCCCCGGGCATGGACCCGAAGGCCATCGGCCAGGAGATCCGCGACCGCATCGAGGAGGAGCTCGACTACGAGCTCGAGGCCCAGAATCAGCGCTCCCTGGCCCGCATCTTCCGCGGTCACCCCTTCATCGTCATCCCCGAGGTGGTGACCTCGCTGTCCCACGAGCGGATCATGGTCAGCGAGTACGTGCACGGGGTCGGCTTCGAAGAGCTGAAGTCCTATCCGCAGGAGGACCGCGACCGAGTCGCCGAGATCATCTTCCGCTTCTACTTCAGCTGCCTCTACCGCCACGGGCAGTTCTCGGGCGACCCGCATCCGGGCAACTCGATGCTGCTCGACGACGGCCGGATGGCCTTTGTCGACTTCGGCCTGTTCAAGCGCATGCCGCCGGGCGCCGTCGAACTGGAGATCAACGTGGCCCGCGCCATCATCGACGCAGACACCGAGACGATCATGCGCCTGGGCACGGAGGTCGGCTTCTTCCGCGATCCGGACAAGTTCAACCCCGACCGGGTTCTGGCTCACTTCCGCGCGGCGACTTCCTGGTACACCTGCGACCGCGAGATCGAGTTGACCCCCGAGTACGCCACCCAGGTCCTGATCGACATGAGCGATCCGCGCTCGGAGTACTTCGGCTACCTGCGCCATGAGTCCGCGCCGCCGGATCACATCTTCGGGCGGCGCATGGAGGTGCTGACCCTCGCTGTGCTCTCACAGCTCCACGCCCGGGGCAATTTCCACCGCATCGCCCGCGAATGGTTCTATGACGAGCCCGGTGCTACCGAGCTAGGGGCCGAGGAAGCCGAGTTCTACGCCCAGGCCACGGCCTGAGGGCAGCGGCCTAGCCGCGGCCTGAGGGCAGCGGGCGCCGCCCGGCCGCGGCCACTGCGGTTTGATCAGCTGGACGGGAAGCTCTGCTCCAGCAGGGCGGTGTCCCCGGCGGTCTGGAACCGGATCACCTTCCCATTGCTGAAGGTGAGGACGTCGGCGGCATCCCAGCTCTGTCCGCTCACCGAGACCTGGGCGAGGACGACAACCCGCTCGTCGTCGGCGAACCAGTGCTGAGGGGAAGTCGTGAATCCCTTCTCGGCCAGCTTGGCCCAGTTGGCCCCCACTTCCTGCTTGCCCCGAGCCGTCCCGCTGATCGCACTGCGCCCCGGGGTCACCCACTCGACGTCATCGGCCAGATTGGCCATCGCCCCATCGACGTCCCCGGACGTGAAGGCCGCGTAGCCGCGCTTAGCAATCTCCAGGTTTTCCTGCGCTCCCATCTCTCACCCCTCTAGTTGCTTGACTGGGAGCGAACCTACACCCGGAGCGCGACCCGCGGTGAAAAATATCCTCTAAACCTCCTGGACCTGGAAGAGGCTCGTGGTGCCCGGTTTTCCACTGGGCAATCCTGCGGTTATCCCAACGCGCTCACCGGGCTTGACCCAGCCCAGCTCGACCACCCGGCGGGCCGCGTCGGCGATTAGCTCCTCGGTCACCTCATGGCGGCGCATGGACGCCGCCTGCACGCCCCACATGAAGCTGCAGCGCCGCACTGTCTCCCGACCGGGGGACAGGCAGTAGATGGGGACGTTGGGTCGGTGGGCGGAGATGAGCCGAGCGGAGCGGCCCGACAGCGTGGGCACGACCAGGGCGGCCAGGCCGAGTTCGTGGGCGGCCGAGCAGGCGCTGTAGGCAATCGTGTAGGCCGGGTCGCGGGCATCGCGGCGGACGCGTTCCTCGTTCCAGCGCCGGTAGGGAAGGGCCTGCTCGGTGTGGTTGGCGACCGAGGCCATCATGGCCACCGCCTCGACCGGGTAGTTGCCGACCGCCGTCTCCTGCGAGAGCATGACCGCGTCGGTGCCATCGAGAATGGCGTTGGCCACGTCAGCTACCTCGGCGCGAGTGGGGCGGGAGGAGGACACCATCGAGTCGAGCATCTGCGTCGCGGTGATCGACGGGCGGGCCAGCTGGCCGGCGATACGCAGCAGATCCTTCTGGACCATGGGCACGGTTTCGATCGGCAGCTCGATGCCGAGGTCGCCGCGGGCCACCATCACTGTGTCGGCGGCCCGGATGATGTCAACCGCGGCCTGGACCGCCTGCGGCTTCTCGATCTTGGCGATCAGGGGCAGGCGCGTGTGGCGGCGCACGAACTCCACGTCCTCGGCCGTGCGCACGAAGGACAGCGCGACCACGTCGACCCCGATCGACTCGCCGAAGCGCAGCATGTCGAGGTCCTCCTGAGGTACCGCGGCCAGGCCTCGGGTGGAGCCGGGGATGTTCAGGCCCTGGCGGGTGGCCACCGCTCCCCCGATCTCGACGTGAGTGTCGATCTCCGCGCTCTCGGCCCGCACCCGCTTGACCCGTAGGCGAATGGCGCCGTCGGCCAGGTAGACGATGTCCTCGGGGTCAACCGCGTCGCACAGCCCGCGCCAGCTGACCGACATGCGCTCCTCGTTGCCCACCTCGGTCGATCCGCAGACCAGGACGAGGGTCTCGCCCGGCTTCAGTTCGGCGACGTCGTTCTCCAGCGCGCCGATGCGCAGCTTCGGTCCGGGGAGGTCCTGGAGGATGGCCACCGGGCGCCCG
>JBDTEE010000108.1:0-5701 GCA_039922645.1 Solirubrobacteraceae bacterium
TTGACCTTGGCGTACGCGGCGATCCGGTGCTCGGGGCTCATGCCGCCAGCCTTTCGGCCAGGGCCCGGAACTCCTCCGGGCCCAGCCGCTCGGCGCGCTCATCGGCCGGGTGGCCGAGCTCGACCAGAGCGGCGCGGGCCCGTTCGCGCACCCCGTCCCCGAAACCTCCAGCCAGAGCCAGCGAGCCACCCAGCGCCTTGCGGCGGTGCGCGAACGCTCCGTGCACCAGCGCGCGTAGCTCGGGGCTCGCCCCGGGGCCCACTCGGGTCAACCCGAGGAGGACCGAGTCCACTCCGGGCACGGGCCGAAACACAGTTCGCGAGACGGCACGCAGCACCCGGACCTCGCAGGCCAGCTGGGCCAGCACCGACGGCACCCCGTAGGCGGAGTCGCCCACGCCGGCCGCGAAGCGCTCCCCCACCTCGCGCTGGACCATGACCACCCACCGGCGAAGCTCGGGAAGCGCTTCGATGGTGCGCAGCACGAGCGTGGCCGCGATCCCGTAGGGAAGGTTGGCCACCATCTTGGTCGGTGCCGGCCGCAGCGCACCCAGATCGAGGGACAGAGCATCTCCGATGTGCAATGTCGCGTTCTCGCGGCCGCCGAGCAGCTCGCGCAGCCCCGCCTCCAACCGCCGATCGACCTCGACCACGTGCAGATGCCCGACCCGGCCGGCGAGGCGCTCGGTGAGGATGCCCGGGCCGCCGCCGACCTCGAGTACGACATCTTGCGGTGCGAGTGCGGCCAGCCGCTCAATCACATCGAGGATGTTGCGGTCGACGAGGAAGTTCTGGCCCAGCTCCCGCTGCCGGGCCGAGCGCGTGGTCACCAGCCGAAGACCGTGGCCGCGCTCTGCCCGACCGCGGCTTCGAAATCGTCGTAGCCGACCCGGCGCTCAAGGGCCAGGGCCTGGGCGGTGCGGACCACATTGGCGGGCTCATTCGGCCTACCCCGAACGGCCTGCGGAGACAGATACGGCGCGTCGGTCTCGACCAGCAGCCGCTCGGCGGGGATGCGCAGAGCGGCCTCGCGCAGATCGGCCGACTTCGGGTAGGTCACGTTGCCGGCAAACGAGAACCACCAGTACTCGTGGGCCAGGCACTCACCGACCCGCGACGCCATGGAGAAGCAGTGGAGGATCACCTTGAGGTCTCCAGCCCGCTCCTCCAGGACAGCGAGCGTGTCGTCATCGGCGGCACGCGTGTGGATGACCAGCGGCTTGTTCACCCGGAGAGCCAGCTCGATCTGGGCCTCGAAGGCGCGGCGCTGATCCTGGTGCGGCGCATGGTCGCGGTAGAAGTCCAAGCCGGTCTCCCCGATGGCCACGCACTTCTCGTGGCTGGCCAGCGCCTCGAGCTCGGCCAGATCGGCGTCGTCAAAGCCGGCCGCCTCGTTGGGATGCCTGCCCACGGCGGCGAAGACCTGCGGGAAGTCCTCGGCTGCCGCAAGTGCCGCCCGGCACGACGCGCCGTTGGTGCCCACGGTGACGATGCGCGTGACGCCCGCCTCCTCGGCAGCCGCGACCAGCTCGGTGTTGGGTGGAAGGCAGGAATCGAGGTGGGTGTGGCTGTCGATCACGCCTGTGCCCCTACGACCGCTTGGGAAACAGCGGCTCGATCGCGCTCACCGTGCGCCCACCGCCGCGGGCGGCAAAGCTGGCAGCGGTGAAGCTCACGTCGGGCGCGCCCAGCGCGTCGAGCAGCCTGGCTGCGCTGACGGGGATGAACGGGGTGAGCAGCACGCTGAGCACACGCACCGCCTCGGCCAGCGAGGCCAGGGTGGCGTCGAGCTCGCCGGCCGCGGCAGGGTCCTTGGCCAGCTGCCACGGTGCGCGCTCCTCGGCGTAGCGGTTGCCGCGGCGCACCCGCGACCAGATCTCCTCGAGGGCGAGCGTGATCTCGGCGCGGTCGAGCAGCGCGCTGACCCGCTCGGGCAGGGGCTCAAAATCCCCGGCGAGGATCGGGTCAACCGCCACGTCGGGCACGACGCCGTTGCGGTAGCGGTGGATCATGGCCACTGTCCGGCTGGCCAGATTGCCGTACTCGTTGGCCAGCTCTGACTCGTAGCGCGAATGCACAGCATCCATGCCCACGGTGCCGTCACCGCCGAAGGGGACATCGCGCATCAGGTAGAAGCGGAGCGCGTCGGTGCCGTACTGGTTGATGACCTCGAACGGGTCGAGCACGTTGCCCAACGACTTGCTCATCTTGCGCCCGTCGGCGCCGAGCAGGAAGCCGTGCACGAAGACATGCTCGGGCAACGGCAGCTCGGCAGCCATGAGCAGCGCGGGCCAGAACACGGTGTGGAACTTGAGGATGTCCTTGCCGATCACGTGGTAGGTGGCCGGCCAGAACTTGTCCGTCAAGTCAACACCCGGCTGCGCGTAGCCGAGTGCGGTGTAGTAATTGAGCAGCGCGTCAAACCAGACGTAGAAGACGTGGCCCGGGTCCCAGGGCACCGGGATGCCCCACTTGAGCCGGCCGCGCGACAGCGAGACGTCCTGAAGGCCCGAGTTGATGAACGAGTTCGCCTCGTTGAAGTGCCGCGGGGGCATGACGAAGTCCCGCTGCCCGGCATAAAGCTCCTCGAGCGGTTTTTGGAAGGTGGAGAGCCGGAAGAACCAGTTCTCCTCCGAGTGGCGCTCCAGGTGAATCTCGTGGATCGGACAGCGGTTGCCCTCGGCGATCTCGTTCTCGACCTTGAAATCGGCGCAGCGCGGGCAGTACCAGCCCTCATAGAGATCCTTGTAGGTGTGGCCGTTTTCGTGCACCCGCTGGAGCACCTCCTGCACGCGGCGCTTGTGCTCCTCGTCAGTGGTGCGGATGAAGAAGTCGTTGGAGGCGCCGAGCTGCGGGGCCAGGGCCTTGAAGCGCTCGGCGTTGCGGTCGGCCAGTTCCTGGGGGGAGACACCCTGAGCGTGGGCGGCGTCGGCCACCGGCTCGCCGTGTTCATCGGTCCCGGTGAGGAAGAACACCTCCTCGCCCCGCTGGCGCTGATGGCGGGCCAGCACGTCGCAGGCGATCGTCGTGTACGCGTGACCAAGATGCGGCTGCGCGTTGACGTAGTAGATGGGGGTCGTGATGTAGAAGGACACGCTGAAGGCAGGCTATCCTGCGGTTCATGGAGGGAAGCGGCGCGAGCACCCAGACGTCGACGCGGCAGCTGGAGAATTACGTCGGCGGGCAGTGGACGGCCGCGAGGAGCGCCACGGAGTTCGTCGATGTGACCAACCCAGCCACTGGCGAGGTACTGGCGCGCGTGCCGCTGTCTGGCGCCGAGGACCTCGACGCCGCCGTCAGCGCTGCCCGCACGGCTCTTCCCGAGTGGCGCGCGGTATCGGTCATCGCCCGAGCGCGCAAGCTGTTTGAGCTCCGCGAGCGTCTCGTGGCCCGCCACGAGGAGATGGCTCAGTCCGTGACCGCCGAGATGGGTAAGACCATCGCCGATGCCCGAGCCGAGGTGGCGCGGATGATCGAGATGGTGGAGTGCGCCTGCGCCATTCCCACCACGATGCAAGGGCGGATCATCGAGGACGTGGCGCGAGGAGTGGACGCCGAGACCGTGCGCCAGCCGGTCGGCGTGTGTGCCGCCATCGCGCCGTTCAACTTCCCGGCCATGGTCCCGTTCTGGTTTCTCCCCTTCGCCATCGCCTGCGGCAACACATTCGTCCTCAAGCCCTCCGAGCAGGTGCCCCTGACCCAACAGATCGCCTTTGCCGAGCTCGACGCGCTTGGCCTGCCCGATGGCGTCGTCAACCTGGTCAACGGTGGCCGTGAGGTTGTCGAGGGCATCCTCGACCATCCGGGGATCGACGCGGTCTCGTTCGTCGGCTCCGCTCCGGTGGCCCGCCTCGTCTACGAGCGAGCGGCCAAGGCGGGCAAGCGCGTCCAGGCCCTGGGCGGCGCCAAGAACCACGTGGTGGTCATGCCCGACGCGGTGATTGACAAGACGGTCGACGCGATCATCGGCTCAGCCTTCGGAGCCGCCGGGCAGCGCTGCATGGCCGGCTCGGTGGTGGTCACCGTCGGCGACGCCCACGGCCAACTCATGGAGCCGCTGCTCAACGCGGCCCAGGCTCTCCAGGTGGGCGACGGACGCGACGAGGCCACGGATGTCGGGCCGGTCATCTCCCCCGCCGCCTGCGCGCGGATCACCGACTGGATCGAGAAGGGCGAACAGGCCGGAGCCCGGGTTGCGCTGGACGGTCGCGGACTCGAGGGAGCGTTCGTCGGGCCGACCATCCTCGACGGCGTGACCGCGGAGATGGACGTCGCGTGCGAGGAGATCTTCGGTCCCGTTCTCAGCGTGATCCGCGCCGGCAGCCTGGACGAGGCCATCGCGGTGGTCAACAGCAGCCGGTTCGGCAACGGCACCTCGATCTTCACCGAATCCGGTTCCGCCGTGCGCCGCTATCGCCACGCCGTCGAGGCGGGCATGATCGGGGTCAACATCGGGGTGGCCGCCCCGGTGGCCTTCTTCCCGTTCAGCGGCTGGAAGGACAGCTTCCTCGGCGATCTGCACGCCCACGGGCCCGACGCGGTCGAGTTCTACACCCGCAAGAAGACCATCACCAGCCGGTTCTTCTCCGACGGGCAGGGAAGCGGCAGCTACTTCGTCGAGCGCTGATCGGTCAGCGCTCGGTAGAGCGCGTTGGCACTGAGGCCGGTCAGCTCGGCCACCACTCCGGCGGCAGGACGGGGCTTGGCCCCGGCGTCGACCAGGCGCTGAAGTGCCGCCACCGCGGTGTCCAACTCTCCCGCCGGCCCGGGCGTGGCCGGCGCGACCACGAGCACGATCTCCCCGCGTGGCGGCTGTGCCGCGTAGCGCTCAGCCAACGAGCGGGCATCGCCCCGGACGACCTCCTCGTGGATCTTGGTCAGCTCGCGGCAGACGGCCACCACGCGCGCCGGGTCACGGTCGGCCAGCACGGCCAGGGTGGCGGCCAGCCGGCGCGGAGACTCGAAGGCGACCAGCGTCTCGGTGGAGTCGAACAGCGGCCCGAGTTCACCGCGCTTCCGAGGCAGGAAACCCACGAAGCGCCAGCGGTCAGCGGGCAGCGCGCTGGCCACCAACGCGCTGAGCACAGCCGAGGGACCGGGCAGGACCTCAACACCCAGACCGGCGGCCACGCAGGCCTGCACGAGCACGAAGCCCGGATCGGAGACCAGCGGCATGCCAGCGTCGGACACCAACGCGACGACGGCGCCGGCCTGCATGCGCTTGACCAGCTCGGAGGCCCGGGCCCGCTCGTTGTGCTCGTGGTAGCTGACCAGCTCGCTGACCACCCCGTAGCGGTCGAGCAGAATGCGGGTGCGGCGAGTGTCCTCGCAGGCCACCAGGTCAGCCTCCCGCAGAGCGGCCAGGACGCGCAGGGTGACGTCCTCGAGGTTGCCGATCGGGGTCGGGCAGACGACCAGCCGGCCCGTACTCACCGGAGCCTGCCCCGCTCGTACAGGGCTTTTCCGTCCAGTCCATCGAAGGCCAGCGCGGCCGCGCCGACCATGCCCGCCTCCACCCCGAAGCGCGCCTGGACGATTCGGACGAGGTCGCGGGAGGGGGGCAGAGCGTGGCGCGCCACCTCGGCCCGCGCCGGGGCGAGGAGCAGCTCGCCGGCCGCGATGACCCCGCCGCCGATGACCACCACCTCGGGGTTGAAGATGTTCACCAGGGTGGTGATGGCCACGCCCAGCCGAGAGCCGAT
>JBDTEE010000109.1:0-8730 GCA_039922645.1 Solirubrobacteraceae bacterium
GCGACCCTCCGGGCCTTGGCGAATGCCAAACTTCCCGGCCGCGACGCCGTCCTCGCCGGACTGCTGATTGACATTCGCCAACCGTTTCGTTCCTGGGTGCGCGGTGAGTTTGACAACCTGAAACACCAGGCCCCGCTGCTTGAGTCCTCATACGACGCGACCTTTGATGGTGTGCACGACCTCGCGGCCGAAGCATCCGTTCTGGCCGACTGGTGTCGGGCCGCGCGAATCAGTAAGAAGGACGCGGAGCTGATTTTTCGCACCCGCGTCGCCGGATTCCGCCTCAGCACACTCGCGCCGGCGCAGTCGCAACGCTATTACTGCTTACGGAAACGACGCGGCCGCGCGGAGAGTCGTCTGCGAGCATGGCTGACTCGTGAGTCAGAGAAAAGTCATGCCTATCAAAAAGTGTCGATGTCCCAAAACACCTCAAAAACCCCGCCCTATAAGGGGTGATGCGAGGACAGGTGCCGTTGACCCGGACTCCGTACCCACCCCTTAGCGATGCACGCACCGCACGGACCAGGCCCCATGGCTCGTCCAGCCGGGCACGCGTCGTACCCGTTGCCGCCCGAGCCGGCGCGATGGCCCTGTCCCGCAGCTTCATCAACTCACCCCTGGAGGTATAGACCACATGCGCATTCGACCTGCAACCGATTCCCGGTCCGATCGGCAAGGCTTCGCTCAGCACCTCAAGACAGATCACGTACTGCCAGACGATGCGATCGACGTCATGGATCAGCGAGGAGTTGACCTTGGCGAGTTTCACAAGCAAGAGCACGACAACGATGCCGCCATTGGTCTCTTTGGCGACTCACATGGAGGCATCTAGATGGACCTGGACGACGACGAGGACGTCGAGGACGCCCTGAACCTCATCACGACGACCTCGATGATTTATGAGCATCTCGCCCCGGCAGGTACGGCAAGGATGGCTGGCCACCGACACCAGTCCCGCTCTTGCGCACGTGCGACGGTCTAACCCGGTCGTGCACCTTGCCATCCGACTCGGAATCCGGGTTAGCACGCGCGTGCTCCTCCTTGCTGTGCTTGTCGTCGTGCTGACGAGCCGTCCGGTCTACGCGGCCACTCCAGACTTGACGACGGTCTTGAACAACCTGCGGCTCTGGATCACCGGAGTGCTGGCCACGCTCGCGACGCTGTTTCTCAGCATCGGCGGACTGATGTATCTCACCGCCGCGGGCAACCCACGCCGGGTTGAACAGGCCAAAGAAGCGATCCGCTCAGCCATGATCGGCTTCGTTTTCGCCGGGCTCGCCCCGCTGCTGATCACCATCATCCAGCACCTCACCGGCCTATGACGCTGGTCGTGGCGCCCTGGGATCTCCCTGGCCAGGTGGCCCAGGCGATCAATGCCTGGTTGATCTCCTTCGCCCAGAGCATCTTCGGCTTTGCCCTCACCGCCATCACCGACTTGCTGGCCCTCACGCCGCACTTCGAACGGGTGATACAGGTCGAGCGCCTCTGGAATGTGACGCGCGGCATCGCCGACGGCTTCCTGGTCCTGATCGCACTTATTGGGGGGCTCTTGATCATGACCTCGTCGGTCGCCGGCACTCGTTACACCGTCAAGGTCATCGTCTCGCGGCTCTTCATCGCGGCGCTGCTTGCGAACGTCAGCCTCTCGCTTTTTGGCGCGATGGTCGACGTGAACAACGCCTTCAACATGGCCCTGCTCGGCGGCCAAAAGCCCGGACAGCAGATGCTGTCGGCTTTGCAAGGGGGTGTCGCGGGCGTGAGTGTTTTGCAGCTGCCGGTCTACGCGCTGCTGTCCGTCGTGGCGGGGGTATTGATGCTGGCCCTGGTCATGGTCTATCTGGCCCGCAGCGCCCTGCTCGTCCTGGCTCTGGTTTCCGCACCGATCGCGATCATCTGCTACGCGCTGCCGCAAACGCAAGCGGCCACTCGGGCGTGGTGGCGCGTGACGGCTGCCATCTTCTTGCTGCAACCGGTTAACGCCCTGCTCCTCGGCATTGCTGGGCGAATCTTCTTCTCGTCCCAGGTCGACTGGGGACTGAACCCGGTGTCGGTATCCATCGGGCCGCTTCTTGCCATCATCCTCCTCTACGTCCTGGTCCGAACGCCATGGTGGATCTATCACCATCTGATCGCCCCGCAGACCTATCATCACGCTCGGTCGATCGTTAGCACGGCCATTGGCGCGGCGCGATTCGTGGCCACGCGGATGCCGGCGTAATGCGGTCCAGCCTTCGGGCAGAGCTAATCGTCGAGCTACAGGTCCAGGACAACATCGTCGCCGGACGGACCCCCCTCGAGTTGGCCTACGTTGTCGCGGGCGGGGCGGCAGGCTGGGCGCTCCTGCAACTTCCCGGCCCCTTCCTGCTTCGAGCCGCCCTGGCGGCCGTCCTTGCCGCCGCTGGCGCAGCGCTGGCGTTCCTCCGCGTGGCCGGGCAGGACCTCACCAGCTGGGGCTTCGCGCTTGGACGTTACCTGGCAGCCGGGCGGATCGCCCTCTACGGGAGCCGCGATCCTGGCTAGCCGCCGAGCGACAGCTCAGCAGCGGCTGCCGGTTGTGGACATCCGTCATGACATGCTCGTCCTGCGGCGCGGCTCGCTCCGCCAGGTTCTGGAGTGCCAGCCGGTTCCGATCGCCCTCAAGGACGAAGACGAACAGGCGGGGCTGCTCCACTCCTGGACCGAGCTTTTGCATGCCTTGACCCATCCCATCCAGGTGTCCGTTCACATCCGCCCGGCCGAAGACCGTGACCTCCTTTCCGTGAAACCCAACGGCGTCTCGCCAGTCCTGAGCGGGGTCGCGACCAGCTATGCCGCACTCCTGGCCGACCTCTGCACACAGGCGCGCCTCGTCCAGCGTGACTTCTATGTTGTCGTGCCGTGGGATCCACCGACGCTCTCGCCCCGGAAGCCGGGCACGAGCGACGCGCCATTCCTGCGCCTGGAGGAGCGGACTCGGACGTTGACCCAAAGCCTCAATCGGGCTGGGGTCGAGGCCCGCCCCCTCCAGGACGACGAGCTCCTGCGACTCCTCTACCACACCATCAACCCGGTGCTTGGCCGGAGGCAACCGCTTCTCCCACAGGACCTGACCCTGAACGGGCTGCAAGACCTGCTGGCACCGGCCGCCTTCGTCACCTCCCGAGACAGTTTTGAAGCCGGCGACCGGAAGACGCGGACGCTGGCCCTGATCGGCTATCCCCGGTACCTGCACCTCGGTTGGCTCGACGTTTTCCTCTCGCTGCGCTCGGCCCTGCGGGTCAGCCTCTTTATCAGTCCGGTCCCAACCGAGCTCGCCTTGCCCTTTTTGGAGAAGAAGATCGCCGAGCTGGCCAGTACATTGCGCTTCACGGCCGAGCGCAGCGGAAAGGTGGACGTCGAACGCAAGGCAGCCCTGGCAGATGCGCAAGCACTCCAAGACCGGCTGGTGCGCGCCGAGGAACGCTTCTTCGACCTCGCGGTGTACGCCACGTTGGAAGCCGCCGACGCGCAGAGCCTCGAAGACGACTCGACGCGGCTGGAGACCGCACTCGGCGGGTTGATGCTGAAGAGTCGCCGGCTGCTCTTTCAGATGGAGCAGGGCTACTGGTCGACACTGCCCCTGGGGGTAGACCGCGTCGGCATCCGGCGCAACATGACCACTCCCGGGCTTCGGGTGACCTTCCCCTTCTCGGCTTCGAACTACGGCCAGCCGCTGGGCCAGCTCTACGGCGTCGATCCCGCGTCGGGTTCTCCCGTGTTTCTGGATCGCTTCGCGCTGCCGAACGCCAACGCCGTGGTCCTGGCCCAAAGCGGTGGCGGCAAGTCCTATGCGGTCAAGGTCGAGATCCTGCGGGCGCTGCTACGCGCGATCGACGTCTGCGTGTTGGACCCGGAGGGCGAGTACGTGGCGCTGGCGCGGGCGGTCCATGGCCATGTCGAGTCGATCAGCCCGACGTCGTCCCAGTTGCCCAGCGCGTTTGCTCTCGGCAGCCGGATCACGAGCGGAGCCTGTACGGAGCGCAAGCTCACGGTCCTCGCGCTCGTGCGCCAGCTGCTCGGAGGACTCGCGGAAGTCGAGACGCTCCTCCTGCAGGAGGCGCTCGGACGCATCTACGCCTTCAAGGGGATCAGCGATGAGCCGGACTCGTACGGCTCTGAGCCGCCGGACAGTACCGATCTCCTCCAGACGCTCGAATATCAATCGCGCCAGGGGCCCGATTCCGATACGGCGCGCCTCCTCGAGCGGCGCCTCCGCAGCCTGCTGGAGGGCCCATCCGGCTGGCTCCTCCAGGGAAGGAGTGCCGTCTCGCTGCAGCCGAGCGGGCTGAACGTCATCGCGCTCGCCAACCTTCCGGAAGAGACGCGTAACGCGGCCATGTTCCTGGTGCTCGACCGGCTCTGGGAACACCTGCGCCAGCGTCCCGAACGGCGAAAGACCTTCCTGGTCATCGACGAAGCATGGTGGCTGGTCCGGCAGCCCGACACGGCCCGGTTTGTGTACCGGCTGGCGAAGACCGCTCGAAAGCTCAATGTTGGTCTCACCCTCATCACCCAGGACGTCTTGGATCTTCTATCGAGCGATGCCGGCAAAACGGTCATCGCCAACTCCTCAGTCCAACTCCTGTTCCGGCAGTCAGCTCGATCCATCCCGGAGCTCGCGGAGTGCTTTGGGCTGACCAAGGCGGAGGGGCTCTTTCTGATCAGCGCTCCGGTCGGAGAAGGCATCCTCATGGGACGCAACTCGCGCACCCGCATTCAGGTGCTGGCTTCCGCCGCGGAGGATACCGTTGCCAAGTCCTGACCGGCTCTTGCGGACGGTCATCGTGCTGAGTGTCGCGGTCACCGTCGGCTTGGGCGTTGTGTCGGGTGCGACCGCCGGGGTCGCCTCGGCACCGTCCCTGCCAAAGCCGGCCGCCGTGAGCGACATCCCACCTGGTTATCTCCCTCTGTACCAGCAGGCGGCCCTCGCCTACGGACTTCCCTGGCAGCTGCTGGCTGCCATTGGCAGGGTCGAGAGCGACCATGGTCGCAATCCCGCCGCCTATCGGCCGAACGAGGCGGGTGCCCAAGGTCCGATGCAATTCATCCCGTCCAGCTGGGCCCGCTACCGCTGGGCCAGCGGGAGTTTGAACCCCGACATCAATAATCCACGGGACGCCATCTTCGCGGCGGCCGCGTACCTCAAGGTGGCGGGCGCACCAGTTGACATCCCGCACGCGATCTTCGCCTACAACCACGCTGGATGGTACGTCGACATGGTCATCCGGCAAATGCGGGCCTACGGGTATCCGGGGTGATCCCACGGCAGACACCGATTCCGGCCTATCAAGACCGTCTTGTCACGGTCTACCTCGGAGACTGCCGGCAGCTCCTCTCGACGCTTCCCAGCTGTTCGGTCGATTCGGTCGTCACCGACCCGCCGGCGGGAATCGAGTTCATGGCCCAGCCATGGGATACGTTTCGCCAGCCCGGCACCTCAGCCTCACGGCCGGCCTTCGTCGCGTTCCTTCGCGGGGTGATGGCCCAATGCCTGCGCGTGCTGAGGCCAGGGGGACACACGCTGGTCTGGGCGATCCCGCGGACCTCGCATTGGACGGCCACTGCCGTGGAGGACGCCGGCTTCGAGATCCGTGATGTGATCACCCATCACTTCGGCTCGGGCTTCCCCAAGAGCCGGAACCTCACCGATGCGTGGCGCGGGTGGGGGACGGCCTTAAAGCCCGCCAGCGAGCACTGGATCCTGGCCCGCAGGCCCCTAAGCGAAGGAAACACCGCGCTGAATGTCGAACGCTGGCGCACTGGTGCCCTGAACATCGATGCCTGTCGCATTCCCCTAACCGGGCTCGACCGGAACATCGTGGGCCGCTGGCCGGCGAACGTGCTCCTGTCTCACGCGCCGGCCTGTCATGGCGAGTGCAGTCGAGAGTGCCCAGTGGCTGAACTCGATCAGCAGAGTGGCATCTCGAAGACACGGCGGATTCACAGCCCATCAGACTGCGGCGGAAATACCTGGGGTGGGACCTTTCAGATCCATCGGGGCCCGCGGGGATACGACGACGCGGGCGGCGCGTCGCGCTTCTTCTACGTCGCCAAGCCATCAGTCCAGGAACGCGATGCGGGCCTGGCGGAGTCGCCGGTGCGAATTGCCGATCCATACGGGCAGCATCGGGGCCGCCGATCCCAAGACAAGCGCCGCTTCGACGGCCGAGCACCGCGGCTCGCGCACAACCACCACCCGACGGTCAAAAGCGTGGTGCTGATGCGCTACCTGTGCCAGCTCGTCACCCCACCGGGCGGCACGATCCTTGATTGCTTCGCCGGCAGTGGAAGCACACTCATCGCCGCCAAAAGCCTCGGCTTTCACGCCATCGGTATCGAACGTGACCCGGCGTACGTCGAAATCATCTGCCGGCGAGTCCATCACGCGCAACCGCCGGGATCCTTCATCGAGGGGTCCGCGTGACGGGCGGCTCGACCCTGTTGAGCCTCGCCGCTGTCCATCGCCAGCTGCATCGCTCCTGGTGGGACGCGGTCCACTCAGTGGTCTCCCATGTGGCGAGGCAGATGCCCGCATGGGCTCACCCTGTTGAGCGAGCGCTGTTGATCGTGACTTTCGCGGTGCTCGCGCTGGCGATCGTGCGCGGGTGGCTGCAGTGGCGTACCCGCCACCAGCCGACCGTCACCTACGCGCTCATCCCGCCAGCCGAGGTCAAGGTGGAGCAGACCGCCTGGCTCATGTTCTATCGCAGGCTGTTCGGCATCAGCGCCCCATGGTGGAAGCGTCTCGTCTCCGGTCAGCCATGGCTCTCGCTTGAGTTCTGGAGCGCCAATGGCCGCGTGTCGGCGCGCTGCTGGTTCCCAGAGCGGCTCGAAACTATCATCCTCACCCACTTGCGCATGACGCTCCCCGGGATGGAGGTAAGCCGCTGGGCGGGTGAACCCGAGCTCGGCGAGCCGGCAGCCCGAGCGCGCCTCCACTTCTGGCGTGAAGACCTCTATGGGCTGGGAGGATCGGACGCGGACCAATTGCGCCCGGTCCTCGGCTCGCTGAGCCTGGCGCCGCAGGGCGTCGTGCAGCTGGTCATCACCCCCGACGTCCGCTGGCAAACGCGTGCCCAGCAACGATGGGCGGCCCTGTCGGGGCAAGCGACGTCGCCAGGGATCTTCACCGGAGTCATGGCGGAGCTCGTCGACATCTGCTTTGGCTGGCTCCTGCCGAAACGACCCGCGGCAGCGAGCCCGTCCCCGTTGATCGCGATGCCCGCGCCAGGGAAGGCGCGCGAGCCAGGCTACCGGGCGGAATTTCGTCTTCGCGTCTCGGCGTCATCCAAGGCCGACGCGAAGGGCATCATGCAGACGCTTACGTCGGCATTCCGAAGCCTCGATGACAGCAACGGCCTGCGGCCCCGTCGCGTCCTTCGGAGGAGGCGCTTCGACCGCGACATCGTTCGGCGTCGGCCGCCATCAGATCGGGGACCAGTCCTCGTCGCCGAGGAGCTGGCTCGTCTGTTTCATCTTCCGGTTACCGGAATCTCGATGGACGCGGCCGCCACCCGGGTGCCGCCTTCCCATGCCATGCCGCTGTCCGGCAAGACGCTCTGCTTGGCCGACGCCCTGAACAATGCGCCCATCACCATCTCGCAGGCCGATTGCCGCCAGCACATCCACGTGTTGGGCCCGACCGGGAGCGGCAAAAGCACGCTGCTGATGAACCTCGCGCTGGAGGACATCCGAGCCGGCCGTGGGGTGGGCGTCATCGACCCGAAAGGTGACCTCGTTCGCGCCCTGCTCGAGCGCATTCCAGAAGACGCGGCGTCGCGGCTGGTGCTGGTCGACCCCACCTTCCGCGAGTACCCGATCGGCCTCAATGTCCTCGACTGCCCGGATCCCGACGAACGGGAGCTGGTCTGCGACGCGATCGTCACCATCTTCAGGAAGACCTACGAGCGCTTCTGGGGTCCACGCACCGACGACATCTTGCGGGCGGCCGTCCTCACGCTGCTCCGGAAACCAGGAGCGACCCTGTGTGAGATTCCGATCCTGCTGCTCGATCCCGTCGTCCGCCAGAAGTTGACGGTGAACCTCCGCGATCCGGTCGGACTAAAGCCCTTCTGGGACGAGTACGAGGCACTCGCGGAAGGCCATCGGCTGCAGCTGATCGGTCCCGTCCTGAACAAGCTTCGGACCTTCCTGCTCCGGCCGACGATGCGAAACATCCTGGGGCAGAGCATCTCGACGGTGCAGCTGTCCGAGGTGCTCGACGGGCGCGGCATTCTCCTCGTCTGCCTGGCGAAAGGCTTGCTCGGCGAAGAGACGAGCCGACTGCTCGGTTCATTCATCGTGGCGCGGCTGTGGCAGGCGGCCATGCACCGGGCTGATCGGGTAGAAGAGCAACGACCAGACTTCAACCTCTACCTGGACGAGTTCCACAACTACCTGCACCTCCCGCAAAGCCTGGACGAGGTCCTGGCTGAAGCTCGCGGATACCGCTTGAACCTCGTCCTGGCCAACCAGCATCTCGCCCAGCTCTCCGCTTCGACCCGCGAAGCCCTGGCGGCGAACGCCCGCACCCGGGTGGTGTTCCAGTGCGGGCAGGACGACGCGCACTATCTGGCACGAGAATTCGAGCCGGCGCTCACCCGTCGCGATCTCCAGAGCCTCCAGCGATTCCAAGCCGCGGTGCGGCTCTCTGTTGCTGGGCATACCGAGCCCCCGTTCACCGGCGTGACGGCGCCCGCGCCACCGAGTCTG
>JBDTEE010000110.1:0-15389 GCA_039922645.1 Solirubrobacteraceae bacterium
CCGCCGGCGGCGGGAGCCTTGCCATGGATCTTGAGTCCGGCCAGGAAGGCGACCAGCTGACCGGCGCCGACCAGGAGCGAGATGATCGCCCCGGCCACGATCGCTCCAGGCCGTTCACCGGGGCCGATGGGCGTCAGGCCGGCCCGGACCTCGGCATCGCGACGCTGCGAGCGAGTCACCCGCGGCTCGACCCGCCAGCCGCCGACCGACCCCGGCGAGTCCCCGGGTGGCGCCTCGGGCGCCTGCGGCGGGCGCGGCGCGGCGGATCCGGCCCGCCCGGAACGTGGCTTGCGGCGCTGCCCGCGGCGGCGATTACGCTGCGCCAACGTTGGTCCTCTCGCCCGTCAGCCCGGCGTGCAGTTCTCGGGCCACTGCCTCGGGATCGCGGGCCTCGCTCAACGCTCGGACCACGGCGGCGCGGCTGGCGCCGGCCGCCCGTATGGCGGCGATGTTCTCCGTCGTGATCCCGCCGATGGCGAAAAAGGGCAGCACGCTGTGCGTGGCCGCGTAGTGCACCAGCTCGAGGCCGACCGCGGGGCGGCCCGGCTTGGTGGGGGTGGCGTGAACCGGCCCCACGCCGATGTAGTCGACCCCGGCCCGGCCGGCCGTGGTCACCTGCTCAGGGGAATGAGTGGAGAGGCCGATCAGTCGTTCGGGACCAACCAGGGCGCGGGCGGTCCTCACCGAGTCATCGTCCTGCCCGATGTGGACGCCGTCGGCGTCGGCTGCGCGAGCCAGGTCCGGTCGGTCATTGACGATCAGCAGAGCGCCGCTCTCCGCGCACAGCCGTCGGTACCGCGAGGCGGTCTCGAGGATGGACTCATCGGAGTCGTCCTTGACGCGCAGCTGCACGATGTCCACGCCGCCCCGCAGGGCCTCGCGCAGGAAGGCGTCGGGCTGGGCATCGCAGACCAGGTACAGGACAGAGGCGTTGAGGCGCGTGCGACGATCGCTCACAGCTTCCAGTCTGTCAGGACTGGGGCGCTAGCATTTTCCCCTACGGGAGCCCCACCGTAGGGCTGAGAGGGCGGACGAGTGAAGAGCGGATCCGCCGACCGTCAGAACCTGGCCGGGTAATGCCGGGGCAGGGAGCTTTCATGTCTGAGCGAAACGCACCAGCTGTGGATGTCGCCGTCATCGGCGGCGGGGTTATCGGCCTCTCGGTCGCCTGGCGCGCGCGGGCCCACGGCCTGAGCGTGGTTGTGCTCGAGCGCGGCGCTGCGGGCGGTGGCACCACATCCGTGGCGGCAGGCATGCTGGCCCCGATCGCCGAGGCGACGCCGACCGAGGAGCCGCTGCTCGAACTCGGGTTGCGCAGCGCTCGGCTCTACCCGGAGTTCGTTCGCGGGCTCGGCGACGCTGGCTACAGCCGCTGCGGGACGTTGCTCCTCGCGCGGGACGCGGATGAGGCGCAGGCGCTGGAGCGCGAGCTGGCCCTGCGTGAGCGCTATGGGCTGGCCGTGGAGCGCCTGCTGGCCAGCGGGGCTCGCCGGCTCGAACCGGGACTCGCGCCGGCGCTGCGCCTGGCCCTGGCCATCCCCGATGATCACGCGATCGACCCGCGGCGTCTCACCGCCGCCGTGGCCGCGGCCTTCCGCGACAGCGGCGGGACGCTGCGTGAGCACACCGAGGTTGCCGGGCTGTGCGTGGGCGAGGGCGGGGTCAGCGGGGTGCGCCTGCACGGCGGCGAGGAACTCAGGGCCGGAGCGGTCGTGATCGCCGCCGGCGCGTGGTCGGCCGACCTGGACGGCCTGCCCGAGGCCGGACAGCCCCCACTGCGCCCGGTCAAGGGCCAGATCCTCCGTCTGCATGACCCCGCCGGCCCCGGCCTGCTCACCCGAGTCGTGCGCATGGGCGGCGCCTACATCGTCCCCCGCGGCGACGGGCGCTACGTGATCGGCGCGACCAGCGAAGAGCGTGGATTCGATACCACGGTCACAGCCGGAGCGGCCTTCGAGCTCCTGCGCGAGGCCACCGAGCTGGTTCCGGGCGTCTCGGAGCTGGTGCTGGACGAGTTCTCGGCCGGGCTGCGCCCCGGCACCGCGGACAACCTGCCGGTTATCGGTCCCGGGTCCCTGTCGGGCCTGCACTGGGCGACCGGCCACGGACGCAGCGGGATTCTGCTCGCCCCGGTGACCGCCGAGATCGTCTGCGCGGGGCTGCTCGGCGAGGCGACGGATCCGCTGGCCGCCACCTTCACGGCCGGGCGCTTCGCCGCCTCCGCGGTGAGCCCGGCATGATCATCACCGTGAACGGTCAGCGCCGTGAACTCGAGTCCGGGGCCACCGTGGCCTCGGTCCTCGCCCTGCTCGAGGTGACGCCCGACGCCCGCGGGGTGGCCGTCGCCCTGGATGGTGTAGTCGTCAGTCGCGCGAGCTGGTCGCATACCGCGCTCGCCGACGGGGCGCTCGTGGAGATCGTCTCGGCGATCCAGGGGGGATGACGATGTCGAACTCCGACACGCTGCAGATCGCCGGCCGGCAGCTCCACTCGCGACTCATTCTGGGGACGGGCGGCTTTGCCAACCACGAGGTCCTGGCCCGCGCCGCCCGAGAATCGGGGGCCGAACTGTGCACTGTGGCGCTGCGCCGGCTCGATCCGGCAGCCCGCGGGTCGATTCTCGACGTGCTCACCGAGTGCGGACTCAAGGTGCTGCCGAACACCGCCGGCTGCTTCACCGCCCGCGACGCTGTCATCACCGCCCAGCTGGCCCGGGAGGCGTTTTCCACTGACTGGATCAAGCTCGAGGTGATCGGTGATGACCGCACACTGCTACCCGATGCCGTCGAGCTGGTGGCCGCCGCCGAAGAGCTGGTGGACGCCGGTTTCACGGTGCTCCCGTATACGACGGACGACCCCGTCCTGGCTCGGCGCCTGGAGGATGTGGGGTGCGCCGCGGTGATGCCGCTCGGCTCGCCGATCGGCAGCGGCATGGGGATCCGCAACACCTACAACATTGCCCTGATCGTGGAGCAGGCCGGGATTCCGGTGATCCTCGACGCCGGCGTGGGCACCGCTTCTGACGCTGCGCTGGCCATGGAGCTCGGCTGCGACGCGGTCTTGTGCGCCAGCGCAATCTCGCGGGCGCACGACCCCGTGGCCATGGCCCGGGCTATTCGTCTCGCCGTCGAGGGCGGTCGGCTGGCTCGCGGTGCGGGGCGCATCCCGCGCCGCCACTATGCCCGTGCCTCCACCCCCGAGGAGGGCCTGCCCGACCTCGGCCCCCAGGCCGCGGGCCCCGAGCGCGGTGCCCGCGCGCAGTGACGATCGATGAGCTGATCGACGGCTGGCAGGCGGCCTGGTCGGGTCGTGACCCCGGCGCCTTCGCCGAGGTGTGCGCGGCGGGTATCCAGTACGAGGATCCGCTGACCGACCAACCGCTGGCCGGGCTGGGCGCCCTCGTCGAGCACGCCCAGCGTCTGTGGGCGGCCTTTCCCGACGCTCGTCTGGAGGGGACCGGCGCACGGCTGAGCGGCGGGAACTTTGTCGCCGCGCCATGCAAGGTCCTCGGCACCCACCGGGAGCCATTGGAGGGGCTCCCGGCCACCAACCGCTTTGTCGTCGTTCACTGCGTCTTCTACTGCGAGCTCCAGCACGAGCTCCTGCTGCGGGTGCGCGGCTTCTACGACGTCTACAACGCCGCCACCCAGCTCGGCGTGCTGCCGGCACGGGGAACGATGGGCGAGAAGGCGCTGCTGGTGCTGCGGGGCTTTGGAGTGCGCGCCGCCCGGCGCTGACGCGGACCCAGTGCCCGAGTCACTAGAACCGTCGCTCGAGGGTGATGGCCAGCGGCGGGTGACCGCGCACAGCGCCGCCGGCGAGCACCTCGGTCCCCGACACGGGCACGAGGTCGCGGGTAGCCCAGAGCGTGTCGCCGCCGCCCTGCGCGACTTCATCGAGTCCAGTCATCGCGTCGTGCTCACCGCTGTCCGCCCGGCTCGGGCCAGCCAGGGCGACCGCGTCGCCACTGGCCTCGGTGAGCAGGGCGCGCACGTCGTCGGTGCCCAGGTCCTGGTCACGCAGGTTCCCTATCCAGAGGCCGCAGGCCAGGCGCGCGGCATGGATACCCGTGCGCGTGGGCCGACGCCGATCCACCGGCCATTCGGCCACAACGCGGTCGCGACGGGCCAGGATGGCATCGCTCCCCGACCCGTCAACGCGCTGGGGGCTGGCGCTGAGCAGGCGGCGCAGCAGGGAGTCACGGCCTGCGGATCGCGGGGTGCAGCGAAACTCGGAGTCAAGCGCAGTGGCCACCGGGAGCGCCCACTGCGAGGGCAGGTGACGGAGCAGGGCGACGTCCCACTCCCAGCCGGCCAGCGCGGCGGCCAGATCCTGGGACCGCGCGTTGCCGGGCCTCAGGGTCCAGCTCAGGACTCGCAACCGCACTGAGACCGGAAACGTACACTGCTGCGCTTGCCTCGCCACTTTCTCACCGGAGCAGAGCTAAGTCCCAGAGAACTGGGTGAGCTGCTTGACCGGGCGACCGTCCTCAAGGCCGAGCCGCTCTCCTCGCGCACGCTCTCCGGTCGCACGATTGCGCTCATCTTCCAGGCCGCCTCGACCCGCACGCGAGTCTCCTTCGAGGCCGGCGTATTCGAGCTCGGCGGTCATCCGATGGTGCTGAGCCCTGACGAGCTCCAGATCAGTCGCGGGGAGTCGATGCGCGATACCGCGTACGTTCTCTCGCGCCATGCCGCGGCGGTGGGCCTGCGCACCGGCCCCCACGAGCTGGTCACCGAATTGGCCGAGCATGCATCGATCCCGGTGATCAACATGTTGACCGCCGAGCATCACCCCTGTCAGGCGCTGGCCGACCTGCTCACGCTGCGCGAGACCTTCGGCGACCTTTCCGGTCTCACTCTGGCCTACGTTGGCGACGGCAACAATGTGGCCCGCTCGCTGGCCATCCTCGGGGCTCTGGCCGGCGTGCAGGTGCGCGTGGCCGCGCCCCCGGGTTACCAGCTCGAGCCGGTCGCGGGCGCCGTGCTGATGAATGATCCCCGCGAGGCGGTGGCAGGAGCGGATGCCGTTTACACCGACGTCTGGGTGAGCATGAGCGATGACCCCGAGACCGCCCAGCAGCGTCGTCGCGCGCTGGATCCCTACCGCATCGACGATGAGCTGATGAGCCTCGCCGCACCGCACGCCATCGCTCTGCACTGCCTACCCGCGCATCCCGGTGAGGAGATAACGGCGGAGGTTCTGTACGGCGAGCGCCAACGCATCTGGGACCAGGCCGAGAACCGCCGCCACGCCCAGAAAGCGCTGCTCGAGTATCTGCTCGCCGACGCCTGAGGTCACCGCCGCCACTGCGCCAGGTGTCTCGCTGGGGCAGAATGGGAAGGAACGCGAAGGGGATTGCCCATCTGATCGTTCTTCCGCCGCCTCACCGCCAGGGTCCGTTCCTATAGGCTCGGCGCCAGCGTCACGACCACAGGAGCCCAACCATGCCCGCCGCGAAACGCTCGTCTTCATCCAACGCGAAATCTTCCTCGGCCAAGCCGGCCGCCAGGCGCACTGCCTCCGCCGCCAAGACCGGAGCCAAGGCCACGGCGACGAGTACCCGCAAGGCCGCCTCCCGCACTTCCACGCAGGCCAAGTCAGGCGCGACCAAGTCGACTCGTTCGGCGGCCTCGGGCGCGGGCGCGACCAAGCGCTCGGCCAAGGCGACCGGACGCTCTGCAGCCGCCACGGCCAAGACCGCCGGTCGGGCCGCCGCCAACACGGCCAAGACGGCCACCTCAGGCGCCAGGGGCACAGCTACAGCGGCCAAGTCGGGAGCCCAGTCCGCCGGCAGCACCGCCAAGCGCAGCGCCACCCGCACCCGCCGGGCCGGCGGGGGCTCGGAGAGCATCGCCTCGGTGGCCGAGCAGCTGGTCCGTGGGCTGGTCAACCCGCGTGACGTGCTCATGCTGACCCGCGACCGCGTTCAGGAGACGTTGGATGAGGCCGCCTCACGCGGGCGCGTGACCCGGAAGGACGCCAACGACCTGGTCGCCGAGCTGGTCCGCCGTGGCCGCGCCGAACGCGATGACCTGGTCTCCAATCTCGAGCACCTGGCCGATCGCGGCCGGGGCCAGGTCGAGTCGGCCACCAAGCGAGCGCGTCGCGCTGAGCCGGTGGACCGCCTGGTTCGCGCCGGTGATCGTGCCCGCCGGACGGTTGGTGTCGGGCCCTCGTTCCCGATTCTCGGCTACGACGAGCTGAACGCGACCCAGATCCAGGCCCGCCTTTCCGAGCTGAAGAAGCCGGAGCTCCGCAAGGTGCTGACCTACGAGCGCAAGAACGCCGACCGTAAGTCGGTGGTTGCTGCGCTGGAAAAGGCCATCGGGTAGAGCTGTTCGACGGGCGCGCTGCGCCGGGCTGCTTATCTTGACGGGGTGAGCGGCATTGACACCAGGCCCGCGCGCCCCCAACGGGGCGACGAGCTCGAGCTGACAATCGATTCCCTGGCCCACGGCGGGGCGGGTGTCGCGCGCACCGAGGGCTACGTCGTGTTCGTCAAGGGAGCCGTGCCCGGCGACCGGGTTCGGGCGGTGATCGGCAAGCGCAAGCGCGCCTGGGCCGAGGCGCAGACCGTGGAGATCCTCGAGCCGAGCCCGGACCGCATTGCGCCGGTGGCGGTGGACCCGGGTGCGGCCTGGCAGGTCCTGCCCTACCAGCGCCAGCTCGAGGTCAAGCAGGAGCAGGTCGACGACGCGCTCCGGCGGATCGGCAAGCTCGAGGGCTACACAGTTGAGCCGATCGTGCCCGCGGTTCAGACCTGGCGCTACCGCAACAAGCTCGAATACTCGTTTGGCACCGACCCCGGCTCAGGGGAACTGGTCTGCGGCTTTCACGCTCCGGGGCGTTGGGACGAGATCATTCCCGTGGAGGACAGCATGCTCGGCTCCAAGGCCGCCAATCGGGCTCGGGCGCAGATCGTCGACTGGTGCCGCCAGCAGCAGTTGACCGCCTACGACAGGCGCAGCGGCGAAGGCTTCCTGCGCAACCTGGTCGTGCGCGAGGGGCGGCGCACCGGCGCCATCCAGGTCCGTCTGGTTACCGCTCCCGGCCGGCTTGACCGTGATTCGCTCGTGGCCGCCGGCACCGGATTGGACGGTCTGCTCTGGACTCGGATTGAAAGTGTGGGCGAGACAACTCAAGGGGGCCAAACTGAGGTTCTGGCCGGCACCGAGCGCTTCGACGAGATCCTCGGCGGCCTGCGTCTGAGCATCTCTGCGGAGGCGTTCTTTCAGACCAACACCGAGATGGCCGAACAGCTCTACGCGCTGGCCATCGACTACGCCGACCCCGGCGGGTTCGAGCGCGTCTATGACCTCTACTGCGGGATTGGCACGATCGCCCTGTCGATCGCCCCGCGGGTGGCCGAGGTGTGGGGGCTGGAACTGGTCGAGGAGGCGATCGCCGACGCCATCGCCGGCGCGCGCGCCAACGAGATTGACAACGTCCATTTCTTCGCCGGCGACGTCCGCCTGGCTCTGCGTGAACTGGCCGAGCGCGCCGGACGGCCCGATGTGTTGATCGTCGATCCGCCCCGGGCCGGGCTCTCGCAGAAGGTGGTTCGGCGGATCATCGAGACCGCGCCGAAGAAGATCGTCTACGTGTCCTGCAGCCCGACCACGCTGGCGCCGAACGCGGCCCAGCTGGTCGAGGCCGGTTTCAGCCTGCGGCGTGTACGGCCGGTGGACATGTTCCCGCAGACCCCGCACATCGAGTGCGTGGCCGAGCTGGTCCGGGCCGGCTGACGGTTCGCCAGCGGCGCACCACGGACCGTCTCGGCCAGACCCACTAGCCTGCCCCAGCATGCGCGCGGTCACCATTCGCGACAAGCAGCTGACGGTCGAGGATCACCCCGACCCCACTCCTGGCAAGGGCGAGGTGCTGGTCCGCGTACGCGCGGCGGGCCTGAACGGCGCTGACATGATGCAGCTCCGGGGCGGCTACCCGGCCCCGCCCGGCTCGCCGCAGGACATCCCGGGACTCGAGCTGGCCGGCGAGGTAGTGGTCCTTGGTCCCGGTGCAGAGCGATTCAGCGCGGGCGACCGTGTGATGGGCATCGTCGGTGGTGGCGGCCAGGCCGAACTGGCCGTCGTCCATGAGCGTGTCCTGGTGCCTGTGCCTGAGAACCTCGACTGGCCCGAGGCGGGTGGGGTACCCGAGGTCTTCACCACCGCGCAGGACGCGGTCTTCACCCAGGCGGGACTCAAGTCCGGCGAGCGGTTGCTCGTGCACGGCGGCGCCGGCGGCGTGGGTACCGCGGCCATCCAACTCGGCCGTGCCGCGGGCGCGCGCGTGACCGCGACCGTGCGCAATCCGGAGCTTCGCGACGGGGTGAGCGTACTCGGGGCCAAGGTGATCGATCCTGAGGATTTCGTCGACCACGGACCGTTCGACGTCATCCTCGAGCTGGTCGGAGCGATCAACCTGGAGGGCAATCTGAAGGCGCTGGAGACCGGGGGGCGGATCGCCGTGATCGGCACCAGCGCCGGTGCCAAGGGCGAGATGCATCTCGGGTTGTTGATGATGAAGCGGGCCCGCATCCATGGCTCGACCTTGCGATCGCGGCCGCTGGAAGATAAGGCGCTCACGGCTCGGGCGCTGGAGCGCTCGGTACTGCCGCTGCTGGCCGCGGGCACGGTCAAGGTCCCCGTGGCCGAGACCTTCTCATTGGAGGACGCTCAGGCCGCGTACGAGCGCTTTCAGGCCGGTGGCAAGCTGGGCAAGATCGTCCTGCTCACCGGCTGACCAGCTCGGGCGAGAGCCACCTCAGTACGGCGGAAGATCCGCCCACCACTGTCCGAGCATCCGGAAGGCGCTCCAGAACTCCCGCTTGGCGCCCTCCTCATCGAGTGCCTCGTCGATGTTGGGCGTGTACAGGGCCCGGATCGTCGGGGTAAAGTGCTGAAGCTGGCCGGTCACCGGCACGAGGCGCTCCGCGAGCGGCACTTCGAGCTCGTTCAGTACGCCCACCGCGTCCTCGCCCATGACGACGAGGATCTTGGGCTGCACGATGGCCAGCTCCTCGACCAGTCGGGCCACGCAGGACGGGTCCGCCATGACCGGGTCAGGCACCGGGCACTTCACGCATAGCGTGCCGTAGACGGCCAGCGGATCAATGTCCAGCCGCTTGAGCGATTTCATCAATGCGTTACCGCTGCGCCCGTAGAAGGCCACGCCCTCCTCGACCTCCGAAGGCACCGCGGAGTACTTGACCATGAAGATGTCGGCCTGGGGATGGCCCGAGCCGAGGACGGGCATGAGCTGCCCCCGTGGACAGTCCGAGCACTCCGCCAGGCGGCGAGCGAAGGAGTTCAATTCACGGATCGCCCGCTCGAGGTACTTCTCGCGGATCTCGTCGTCAGTGGCCGGCATCCCCTGCGGATTGGACGAAGAGCTTGCTTGTCCTTGCCGCTGCATCAGGACTTGCGCCCAGTGGCCCGTCTGACCCGTCGCTCGCGGGAGGCCTTTCGGGCCGACCCGGGCAGAGCCTTGGTCTGTAGGAATTTGAGCGCCTGGACGTAGAGCAGGCTGGCCGGGTTGCGGATGATGTCGGCGTCGCGCAGGGATTGCAGGAACTCATCCGGACCGTCGAAATCGCGCATGCGGATCCGCACCGACCCCAGCCCCTGGGGCACGTGAGCGTCCGATCCGGCTCCGGCCGGGATCCGGTACTTGGCGGCGAAGCGGACCGCCTCCTCGTTGAACTCAGTGATGGCGATGCGGGGGTTGAAGACCTCGATCGCATCCACGTCATCGAGCACCGGCAGCAGATGCTCGTAGCCGGGCACCGAGTGCATCCGATCGAAGGGGTGGGGCACGTAGACCAGGCCACCCTGGCGCTTGATCTCGGCCATCGTCTCCGCGAGCGTGAGACCACGAGGGATCTTCTCCTGGATAAACAGCCCGATGACCTCGCCCTGGCCGGCCGTCTTGACCTCCTCGCCGACGATGACCTTGAAGCCGTCGGCCTTGGCCTGGGCCTCCAGGGCGCCCGAGATCTCGTTGTGATCGGTGACGGCCACGGCGCCCAATCCCCGCGAGCGGGCCTCAGCCAGCAGCACCTCGACGGGCGTCGCGCAGTCATAGGAGTGGTCGGTGTGCATGTGGAGATCGACGTCGATCAGCGGCCGGGCGGCGAGCCGCGAGCGCAGGCGGCCATGGCCGGTCGCCGCATGACGCCGGCTCACCAGGCCGGCGTAGATCGACTCGAGCTCATCGGCCACCCGGGGCCAGCCGAGCCCGGTGGCGTGGTCGCGAACCTCTTCGGCCCGCGAGACAAGAAGCTCCGGTTCAGCGAGCAGCCGCTGAAGATGGGCGGCCAGGGTCTCAGTTTCCCCCGGCTCGAACATGAATCCGATCTGGCCCTCGGCGAGGATCTCCTCGTAGACGGGCAGCCGCGAGGCGACGGGCACGATGCCCTCAGCGAGGGCGTTGATCAGGGTTTCCGGGGTGGCCCGGTCGCCGTCGGAGGCCAGCACGACCACGTCGGCTCGAGTCAGGGCCTCCTCGGGCCGGCAATCGCTGGCGTCCAGGAAGGACACGCGGTCGTGGAGGCGCCCCAGCGTGGCCGGTGGCGCCGCTGGACGGCTCAACCAGACGGTGGCATGCCAGGGCGGCTCGGTCGGCAGCAGTCTCAGCGCCCGCAGGAAGGTGCGCAGCGCCGCTCGCTCTTCGGTGGCGATGAGGACGAACTCCGGCGGTGTGCGCGGGGGGCGAGGCTCTCCAGGGTCAGCGCCGGGGGCGATCACCTGATAGTCCCCCGGGAAGTAGCCCTGCAGGAGGTTGCTGGTCGCCTGGTAGCTGGCCGTGCGGGCGTCCAGCCGGGCGAAGAGCAGGCGCGATAGCGGCCGGGTCAGCTGAGTGGAGAGCAGCCGCTCGGTGGGCGCGTGGAAGCTGGCGACATTGAGGGCGTGCGAGTGGCGCAGGGCTGAGCTTGATGCGCTGGGCGCAAACGGCTCGTGCACGTTGACCACGTCCAGGGGAAGCGCGGTCAGCGCCGACTCGATCGTGCGGGCGACATCAACCGGCAGTGAGGCCGCCCGCCGCCGGGCGGGGGAGAAGGGCAGTACCTCCCCGACGCCGAGGACCACCGGCTGGCCATCGGCCTGGTCGAGCAGCTCGGCCCCCCGGTCGCGCAACGCGCGGCGGGTATCGCGGACCAGCTCCGGGCTCTCCGACGGGGCGATGATCAGCACCCGGTGGCCCCGGGCGGCGAGCTCGTCGGAAACCCGGGCCACGTACCGGTTGACCTCGCCCTCGACCTCCCAGGCGAACGGAGTCACCTGCGCGATCGCGAGAGGAGGCACAGGTGAAGCTTAAGGGCGGGACCAGTGAATGTCCCGGGTATCGGTTACTTGACGGGCGCCTTGGCCTTGGCGGCGACCGGCTTGCGCGAGTACTGCGCGATGAACGCCTCGGTCATCTCGTGCGCCTGGTCGTCGGGGCGCTGATGCATCGGCGACTTCATCAGGTAGGAGCTCGGTCCGTCGAGCTGGCCGGCCAGCCCGTGGTTCAGGGCCAGCTTGCAGCAACGCACCGCGTCAGTGACGATGCCCGCGGAATTGGGGGAGTCCCAGACCTCGAGCTTGAGCTCGGCGGTCAGCGGCACGTCACCGAAGGCCTGGCCTTCCAGGCGGATGTGGGCCCACTTGCGATCGGTCAGCCACGGCACATAGTCCGACGGTCCGACGTGGACGTCGTCCTTGGGCAGCTCGTGACCCATGATCGAGGTCACGGCATTGGTCTTGGAGATCTTCTTGGACTCCAGACGCTCGCGCTCGAGCATGTTGTAGAAGTCCATGTTGCCGCCCACGTTGAGCTGCGAGGTGCGCAGTAGCTTGACCCCGCGGTCGTGGAACAGGCGGGCCAGCGAGCGATGGACGATGGTCGCGCCGACCTGGGACTTGATGTCGTCGCCGACGATCGGCAGCCCGGCCTTCTTGAAGCGGTTGTTCCAGTAGTCCTCGCGGGCGATGAACACCGGTATGCAGTTCACGAAGCCGCAGCCGGCCTCGAGGATCTGCTCGACGTACCACTTGGTGGCCTGCTCGGATCCAACTGGAAGGTAGGAGACGACCACATCGGTGCGGGTCTCCTTGAGCACCTCGATGATGTCCACCGTCGGGCCAGGGGCCTTGGTGATCTTCTCGCTCAGGTACTTGCCCAGTCCGTCGTGGGTCATGCCGCGCATTACCTCGACCCCGAGCTTGGGGACCTCGGTGTCAAACTTCAGGGTGTTGTTCTGGCCGGCGAAGATCGCCTCGGACAGGTCTTTGCCGACCTTCTCGACGTCGATGTCGAAGGCGGCGCTGAACTCGATGTCGCGCACGTGGTAGCCGCCGAGGTCGACGTGCATCAGCCCCGGGACGGGCGTCGCGGGATCGGCGTCACGGTAGTAATGAACGCCCTGGACGAACGAGCTCGCGCAGTTGCCGGCGCCGATGATGGCCACGCGGACCTTGTCGTGCTGATGGCGAGCGGCGCCGTTCGTGGAACCGTTTTTGCTCACTTGGAAACCCTTCTGAATATTTGGACCGGCGCTGCTGTGGCGGCGACGCGGCGACGTCTCTAGTTATCCCGCAAACGGTGTTTCGTTACACACCGGCGGCGTTCTTGATGAGCTCGCCGCGCACGTGGAGGATCCGCTGGATCATCGTGATCACGGTCAATCCGGCCAGGACGTAGATGGCTGGAGCCAGCAGGGAGAAGTTGCCCAGGGAGGCGCCGCGGGCGAAGACCAGGCCAACCGAGATGATGACTACGCGAACCGGTCGCGTCGCCAGTCCGACCTTGCAGGACACGCCCAGGGCTTCGGCTCGCGCTCGCGTGTAAGAGACCATCAGGGAGCCGAGCACCGCGGCCACCACCGCGGCCACCGCCACCTGATTGTGGCGGGAGGCGAAATACGCCGCGACGGCGGTGAGGACGATGCCCTCCTCCAAGCGGTCCAGGGTGGAGTCGAGGAAAGCGCCAAACGGCGTCCCCTTGCCCGACATACGCGAGTAGCGGCCATCCAGGGTGTCCATCACCGAGCCCACGATGAAGGCGATCCCGGCCAGGAAGAACAGTCGCTCGACGACCAGGCCGGCCGCGGCCAGATTGAGCACGAAGCCGGTGAGGGAGATCGTGTTGGGGGTCAGCCGTGACTCGATCAGCCGCTCGCGCATCAGCTCCTGCGTGGTCGGTCCTTCCCGGCGGCCGCGTGGGCGGCGTGGCCCGGGCGAGGGCGAGCGGGTGGGGGTGGTGGGCTCGGGCATGGTCAGGCGGGTCCACGCATCGTGTCATGTCGTCCCGGAGCACTGCTGCTGGCGAACGCGGCCACGCGCTCGATCACCGCGGGCTGATCGAGCCACGGCCAGTGCCCGGCGCCGTTGACCCGGATCAGCTCGGCGCGCAGGAGATGATGCCGGTAGGCATCGGCGAAGCTCGGCGGCATCCATGGATCCTCCTCCCCCCAGACGACCAGGCTCGGGACCTCCAGCGCGTCGAGCCCGGCGCCCGCGGCGGCCAGGCCGTCGGGGTCGATCGAACGGTAGAGGCGAAGGATGGCCCGCTGGGTGCCCTGGTCGAACTGGGCCCAGATGGCGTCCAGCCGCTCTTCGCTCCACGCCTCCGGTGTGACGGTTCCGGAGCGCAAGCTCCGCGCCAGCAGCCGCCGCCCCATCGAACCCATGATCAGTTCCCCGACGGCCGGCTGGCGTAGGCGCCGTACCGATCGAGGCCAGGCGAAGCCGGGCAGCAATGGCACCGCGTCGATGATGGTCACCTTCTGGGCCTGCTCGGGATGGGCCAGCGCGAAGGCCAGTGCGATGGCCCCGCCCCAGCCATGGCCGACCAGGGAAACCTCGTCCGTCTCGGTGGCCCGCAGGAAGGATTCGAGGAAACGCACGTAGGCGGGCAGCGAGTACTCGAGATTGCCCGCCTTGCTCGAGCGCCCGAAGCCGAGCAGGTCGGGGGCCAGACCGCCGCTGAGCTCGAGGAACGGAAGCCAGTCGTCGGAGCTGGTCGGGGCGCCGTGCAGATAGAGCACCGTGGCACCGACGGATGGGGCGTGGCGGTAGAAGACAGGATCTCCTGCGAGCTCGATGGTTTGCTCGGCGACGGCCACGCGGTCGCCGAGGATAACGTCCACGCCGATGAGCCCGAGCTCCGTACCCGTCCTCTGCCTGGGCGAGGCGCTGGTCGACCTGATCGGCCGGTGCCCTGGGGGCGCACTGCCGGAGCTCGGCCCCTTCTATCCCCGCCCCGGCGGGGTGGCCGCCAACGTGGCGGTGCGTGAGGCCCTTCCGGCGGCGGTGGCCGCCTGCGAGCGTCGGGGGGCGGTTGACAAAGTTGACCAGGTTGACCCAGAAGGGGCGGAGCTCATGGCGAGCGCCACGCCCGGACCGCGTGCGCCGGATCCGCGATCGGTTGCGGGAGCTGTACGGCGTTCCGGGTGCCGAGCCTCACGGCCACCCGATCGCCGAACTCGTCCTCACGGTGCTTTCGCAGTCCACCAACGATCGCAACCGCGATCTGGCTTACTTCGGCCTGCGCGAGCGCTTCGAGGACTGGGCGGCGGTCCGCAACGCGCCTGTGGACGAGGTCGAGGCGGCGATCCGGCCCGGTGGTCTCTCCAAGGTGAAGTCGGCCCGGATCAAGTCCATCCTGACGGCCATCCCGCGGGCCGACAACTCAAACGAGCCCGCGCTCGACTGGCTCACCAACCTAGACGTTCCCGCTGCGCAGGACTACCTGTGCTCGCTCCCCGGCGTGGGGCGAAAGACAGCCGCCTGCGTGTTGCTGTTCGCGCTGGGCATGCGCGACGTGCCCGTGGACACCCACGTCTCCCGGGTGGGGATGCGCCTGCATCTGCTGCGTCCGGGAGCCCCGTTCGAAGAGCTTCACGACCAGATGCTGGCCCTCACGCCGCCGGGTCAGGAGCTCGAACTGCACATGAGTCTGCTCCGCCATGGCCGCCGCACATGTCACGCGCGCCGGCCGGCCTGCGCCGACTGTGCGCTGGCCCGGATGTGTCCGAGCGCCGGCCGGGTTGGCCGCGGTTGACAGGCGCGTTAGTGTGATTCTGTAGGTCGGATTACTGACCGGGTGCCTCGGGCGCCGGGCGACCGAGGTGCTCTCCCTCGAACCGGGAGATGCAGATGAGCGCAACCAGGATCGGCGAGCCATGGCTCGGCGCGGTCGCGCTCCACGGGACTTGAGCCTCGGGTCGTCAAGACCGTCCTGTGAACCGATGCACGACAAGGAGGAGCCCATGTCGCGCAAGTACATCGATTGCCGGGAAATTCCCAGCGAGAGCAATTGCGATGTAGCCATGTCCGGCAGCGAGGAGCACCTCGTGGAGGCGGCGGTGATCCACGCGATCACCGCGCACAAGCACGACGACA
>JBDTEE010000111.1:0-4885 GCA_039922645.1 Solirubrobacteraceae bacterium
CCAAGCTCGTCCTGGCAGGGGACTATCTGGGCGGCGAACGCCTCGTTGATCTCGACGATGTCGATGTTCGTCGCCGACCTCGATCTCCGCGTGGAGTTCGCCGCCGGCGAAGAGCTCCGCACCGAGATCAGCGCGAAGTTCACGCCCGAGCGCATCCGGGGCGACCTCGAGGCGGCGGGCCTGGAGCTCGAAACCTGGCTCACCGACCCCGAGGACCTCTTCGCAATCTCCGTTTCCGGACTGGCTCGCTGAGCCGCTCGGTCTCCGGGTTGGCTAGCTGAGCAGCTCGATCAGCATGGCCTGGCCCATGCCGCCGGCCACGCACATCGACTCAATCCCGTAGGTCCCTCCCCGGGCCTGCAGGCCGTTGATCAGCGTGGTCATGATCCGGGCCCCGGTCATCCCGAAGGGATGGCCCAGGGCAATCGCGCCGCCGAACGGGTTGAGCTTCTCCTCGGGTATGCCAAGCTCGTCCTGGCAGGGGACTATCTGGGCGGCGAACGCCTCGTTGATCTCGACGATGTCGATGTCGTCCATGGTCATACCGGTCTTCTTCAGGAGCGCCTGAATGGCCGGGATCGGGCCAAGGCCCATGATCTCGGGCCGGATCGCCGCCACCGTGGAGGCGATGATGCGCGCCTTCGGCTCAAGACCCAGATCGCGGGCCTTCTCCTCCGACATGACCAGCACGGCCGCGGCGCCGTCGTTGAGCGGGCAGGAGTTGCCGGCCGTGACCGTGCCGTCGGGGCGAAACGCAGGGCGCAGCTGGGCCAGCACCTCCATCGTCGTGCCCGCGCGTGGCCCGTCGTCCTTGCTGACGACCGTCTCGGGCACGTCGATCTGGTTGCCCTCCTTGTCGGTGTCCTGGTGGGCGGGCACGGTGACGGGCACGATCTCGCGGTCGAAGTGGCCGCTGTCGCGAGCCTCCACGGCCCGGTTCTGGGAGATGACCGCCCACTGGTCCTGCTGCTCTCGAGTCACCGAACAGCGCTGGGCGACGTTCTCGGCCGTCATTCCCATCGGGATGTAGACGTCGTAGAGCGAGCCCTCGGAGCCGTCCAGGGCGTGGTTCTTGGCCTCGTCCATCATCCCCGCGCCAAGTCCCGCCCGCGAGACGGCCTCGACCCCGGCGGCGATGTACTGATCGCCCTCACCGGCCTTGACGGTGTGAGAGGCCATCCGGATCGTCATCAGCGAGGAGGCACAGAAGCGGTTCACCGTGCAGCCCGGAACGTGGTGATCAAGGCCGGCCAGCAGCGCGGCATTGCGGCCTATGTTGTAGCCCTGCTCGCCGAATCCCGAGGCGGCGCCCATGAGGACGTCGTTGGTCTGGGCGAAATCGACCTCGGGGTTGCGCTCGATGAGCGTGCGGATGGGCAGTGCGGCCAGGTCATCGGCGCGCACGGTCTTCAGCGAGCCCTTCATGGCTCGGCCAATCGGCGTACGGATTGCGTCGACGATCACAGCTTCAGGCATCAGTGACTCCTGTTCGGGGGCGGAGGGGATCCTACGCGGGCGGAAACGCCGAGGGCCGGCTCAGAGGCCCAGCCCGCGCACGCCCTTCTCATCCCAGCCCAGATGGTGCGCGAGCTCGTGGCGGACGGTCCGCGTGACCTGGGCTTTCAGCAACTCCGGGTCATGTCCGAAGTCGCGCAGCAGGGTGTCCTTGAAGATGATGATCCGGTCGTGAAAGAAGTCGCGGGCCACCGTGTCGCCCTGGTAGAGGCCGTAGGCCCGGCGGCGCCGGCCGCCGTCGGAGACGACGACGGCGACGTGCTCGAGCGCCCGGTGAAATTCAAGTGGCAATTCGTCCACCGCCGAGCGGACCAGAGCGCGGAAGTCCTCGTCGTCATCGACCGGCTGGGGGTCATCGGCGTAGACATCGTCGTAGGGCAGATCGTCCTCATCGCCCCAGCTGCCTTCGGCGGCCAGGCGCTCGGCACGCTGGACCAGCGCCTCGAAGTCCTCCTCGGACTCGGGTTCGCGCCAGCCGGCCAGCCGGACCATGGCCAGAACAACGGCCCCACCCAGGATGACGGCCCCGGCTCCGAACACCGCCACGCCCTGCACCAGCCTCAGGGCGAAGGAGTCGCTGAAGCCAGCCAGCACGCTGACCAACCCCAAGCCGACGGTGATCGCCGCCACGGCCGAGAGGAGGATCCGGCGCAGAGTGGGCGGCTGTCCGGACATGAGGCCTAGCGCATGGTCCGGGCAATCACGAGACGCTGGATCTCGTTTGTGCCCTCATAGATCTGGGTGATCTTCGCGTCGCGCAGCATGCGCTCAACCGGGTACTCCTTCACGTACCCGTATCCGCCCAGCACCTGGACGGCCTCAACCGTGGCCTTCATGGCCACATCGGAGCAGAACAGCTTGGCCATGGCCGAGTACTTGCCCAGGTCTGCATCGTCGCGGTCGACCTTGGCGCAAGCCTGGTAGAGCAGCTCGCGGCCGGCTGCGCACTGGGTCTCCATGTCGGCCAGCTTGAACTGGATGCCCTGGAAGGAGTTGATCGGCTGACCGAACTGTCGTCGCTCGCAGGCATACGCCGCCGCATAATCCGTGGCGCCCTGGGCGATGCCCAGGGCTTGGGCGGCTACCCCGAGCCGGGAGCGGTCGAGCGTGGACATGGCCACCTTGAAGCCGCGGTTGACCTCGCCGATCACGTTGGCCTCGGGTACGCGTACGTCGTCGAAGATCGGCTGGCCGGTAGGTGCGCCCCGAATGCCCAGCTTGTGCTCGAGCTTGCCGACGCTGAAGCCGGGCCGGTCGGCTTCGACCACGAACGCGGTGATGCCGCGCGAATGGCCGGCCTGACGGTCGGTGACGGCAAAGCAGACGTAGAAATCGGCGATGCCGAGGTTGGTAATCCAGTTCTTGGTCCCGGTGATCACCCACTCATCGCCATCCTTGACGGCGCGAGTGAGCATCCCGCCGGGATCAGAGCCCGCCTCGGGTTCGGAGAGGGCGAAGGCCGGTGACCACTCGCCGGTCGCGCAGCGCGGGAGGAAGCGTTCCTTGAGCTCCTCCGAGCCGTGGAGCTTGATCGGCAGCGTGCCCAGTTCCTGGACCATCAGGATCAGAGCCGTCGACGCGCACGCCTTGGCGATCTCCTCGACGGCCATGTTCAGCATCAGCGTGCCGGTGCCGGTCCCGCCGTGCTCGGTCTCGAAGGGCAGACCGAGAATGTCCAGCTCGCTCAGCAGGGCTCGCAGGTCGTGCGGGTAGGCGGCCTTCTCGTCGATCTCGGCCGCCCGGGGGGCGATCCGCTCACGCGCGATGTCGCGGATCGTCTCGCGAAAATCGAGGTGCTCCTGGGGGATCGTGTAGAGCTCGGAAATCGCGGACATGTCCTCCCCCCGGATGCTACGCGCTCGCCGCTCGCTGCCGCGATCGGCCCGGGTCAGAGACCGGACCGCCCGCGGCAGGATCGCTGGATCAGAGTCCGGCGGGATGGCGCACGACGTAGTTACCGCCGTCGCGCAGATTCCCGGTCGGGTTGCGCCGCCACCGCGGCCCGTTCCCGCTGGGGATGTTCGGCCCGTCGTAGTTGGCCGTGTCGAAGGCGATCCCGGCCACCACGACCCAGGCGTGTCCCGCGTCGGCGTAGACCGTGATCCATCTCCCAGCACCGGCGCTGCCGTAGGACTCAAGTCCCGTCGAGTCCTCGGTCGAGGAGAGAAGGCCACCGCCGTGCAGGGCATAGCTGACCGCGCCCGAGCAGTCGTAGCCGGAGTCGTTGAAATGGGCGTGGCCGCCGCCGTACTTGTAGGGCTTGCTGGTGATCTGGTTGGCGGCGGCGATGACCTGCTGGACGATCGCCGGTGCGCCCGAAGGAGCGGTCGCGGTGCCGTCGGGGTTGATGGTCGCCTTGCCCACCGCGGAGCTCGTTGAGGCCGAGGTCTTGGCCACCGCGGCCTTCAGAACCAGCACCTGGGTGTGGGTGAGAACGCCGTTGGCCCGCAGGCCATGTGCGCGCTCGAAGCCGACCAGGCTGTGCTTGGTGCCCGGGCCGAAGGCGCCGTCGACGCCGGTGGGGAAACCGGCCAGCGTGAGATAGCCCTGGAGGACCCGCACGTCACGACCATGCATGCCCCGGCGCAGAATCCGGCGGCCGAGAAGGCGCGCACTGCGGGTCTGGCTCGAGGTGGCGCCCGAGCCGGTCGTACTCGTCGTACCCGAGCTCGAGCTGCTGCTGGAGGGGCTGCCCGAGCCCATCCCCGTGCCGCCGTTGCCGCTGCCCCCCGAGTCGGCCACGGCCGTGATCGAGCGGGCGATGAGGACGCTGTCCAGCGTGCGCACGAAGCGCGCGCCAACGCGCCCGTTGGCGGGAAGCTGGTTCTCCCGCTCGAAGCGGATGGCACTGCGTCGGGTCCCCGCGTCGAAGCGGCCGGTGACCGTGGTGTGCAGACCTGCACGGGTCAGATCGATCTGCAGGGTGCGGACGTCGGAGCCCCGCATGCCCCGGTGAAGCACGCGGGAGCCAAGGCGGGTTGAGGAGGCAAGCGCGGCGGCGGGCAGGCATGCGGTCACCGCAAGCAGCAAAGCGCCGAGCCGAAGAACGACACGGGAACGGACTTGGAACACGAAACTAACCCTTCTCTTTCGGGTGCCTACGGGGTTAGCTGTCGGGCTCGCGCTGAAAGAGTGCGCTACGCCGGTGATCCGGCGATTCGCCCCCGGAACTGGTTAGGTCCCATCGGGTCCCCCGATCGTCTTGGCTTGGCGCCGCGACGACTCGGCATGGGTGATACGTATCGGCGAAGAGAGTACACGACCTGCAAGATGGCTGGCATCGTCAACGAATCTCCGAAATTTGAGCAGGACTTCCCGTCGCCGCGTGGGGCGCCCTCCCACGGCCCCGCGGCCGTCAGCCCGCACGGCC
>JBDTEE010000112.1:0-30788 GCA_039922645.1 Solirubrobacteraceae bacterium
ATCCGCCGCGCCGCGGTGTCCACCGCGGCCAGGAACGGGTAGATCACGCTGCCCGACTCGATCGTGCAGCTGTACCCCCGACGGGCCCCCGACCGAGCACCGGTGGCCCGGCAGCGCGCACGCTCCAGGGGCCCCGAGACCGCGCCAGAGGCCACCTGGGCCGCCAGCCGGGCGTGGATCACATGCTCGAGGGCGGCGAGCGAGGAGACCCCCGCCGGGAGTGACACGTATCGCGGCGCCTGATCCTGAGCGACCAGGATCTCCGCTTCGCGGTTGGCGCGCAGCGTGGCCGCCGGGTCGTTGTTCGACGGCGCTGAGTCGGTGTTGTGGCCTCTCACCCAGAGGACCATCCCGGTCAGAAGCACCGCAGCGACGAACAGGGAGATCGCGTACCGCTGCCAGAGGGGAAGGTTCAGGTACGCACCGGGAGCCCGCGTTCGGCGTCGTGGTGCCTCGGGGTCGGGTGAGGCCGCTGGCGGTGGAGGAGCGCTCTGAGCCATCCCGGAAAGGCTAGCCCTCAGCAGACCAGCTTCTGAGCTCGGATCCGTCAGGGCCGGGCTGCGTCGACTCGTCGTCCGAGCGGCCGGGTACCCAGGCTCGCCGCCCAGCTCAGGGCGATCAGCAGCCCCCCGCCGACGAGTACGAGCAATGCCACCACGTCCGCTGAACCGGCGGGCTGAGGCACTCCACTGACCGCCACCGACACCGGATGTCCGGCCGCGCCAAGCACCTCGCGGACCGCGGACAAGGTCGATTGACCGAGCCCGGCGGTGGCTCTTGGGCGGGCCAGCGCGGCCGCGACGGCGGGCCGTCTGCTCCCCGGGCCGGCAAGGCCGAGCCCGTTGGGCATGACCACCAGGACCGGGCCGGAGAAGATCTGCGAGAGCTCTTGGTCCAGAAAGCGGGCGTAGGCGGCGGGCTGGCGCCACAGCTCCGTGACCGACCCCAGGTCGGCAGATCCGGCGATGATGGCCACTCGCAGCCGGAACCCGGCGCGGCGCGCGGCAGTCAGGGTGGCCTCCAGCTCGGCCTGCTGGTTGGCGCTGAGACCCGCGTCCTGCGGGAGGAAGAGCGGCTGGGAGGCGAGCACGTCACTGGCCGGATCTCCGTCGGCGGCGGCGGCAGGCGCACGCAGCGCAGCGCAGGTCAGCATCACCATTCCGAGGAGCCCAACGAGCAGCGCGCGGGCCAGAAGGCGGCGGCTCATACGGATCAGGGGGTGGGTTCGCATACGCATAGAGTCCACCACAGAGATGAGCTCGGACAGCGCGCGCTCGCAGACATCAACCGCGCCACCAGCCGCTGCTCGGTCTAAGGACCACCCTCCCAGGCTCTGCTGGCTGGCGGTGGCATTCCTGTCAGTGGTGATCCTGGCCGGACTGGCTCGCCCGGCGCCCGCGCTGGCCCACGGTCCGGTGAACCCCGCGGCCTCCAGTTACCTGGCCACCGTGCGCCGGGCCCCGCCGGGTGTGAGAGCGATCGTCGTCGACGGCGACCAACGCCTGTGGCTATACGCCAACCCAAGGCTGACCGTGGTCGTAGTCGACTACCGCGGTGCGCCCTATCTGCGCTTCTCGGCTCACGGCGTCGAGGTCAATACGAACTCTTCTATGTACTACCTCAACCAGGTGCCGGCGCAGGCCGCTCCTCCCGGGCTTGGTCCCGACACGAGGCCGAACTGGTCGCTGACCTTGGCTGGGCATTCCTATAGCGGGCACGACGGCCGTCTGCACGCCCTGGCCACGATCTGGGAGGGAGCCTCGCTGATCGGTGTGCTCACGCGTGGTTTCGTGCTCATCGCCCTACCCAGCTCTGTGGCCCGTGCCGCCGTCGTGCTCTGCCTGGCTACCGGGGTGTGTCTGTTACCGGTGATCATGCGCCTGTCCGATCGCGCCGAGTCAGACCGACCCGGTGGATCGACCGGCGAGGTGCAGGCCGAGGAGGAGGAGGACGAGGAGGAGGCGTGGGAGTTCGACCACTAGCGGCTGCGGCGGTGGTCATGTTGGCCGCCGGCTGCGGCGCCTCAGGTGCCCAGCGGGGCTCATCGAGCGTCGACGCAGCAAACGTGCCCGCCGCGCTGGTCCGCGAGTCGCGCCCCATTGGCCGCGGCCCGAGCTTTCACCCGCCGGCCCGTGGCCCGGTCATCGGGATCTGCCGCCGCGCGTTGGGCCCCCGCCGTGGAGTGCACGTTGAGGTCTTTGCCGCCAATCGGGTCGTGCTCGTGGCAGCCGGGATCGGGACCCGTTCGCCCCGGCGTCGCTTCGAAGGACGGATCAGCGCGGCTGGTTGCTACGGGCGCCTGGTCACCGTGGAACCGACTGGCGTCGTGCTGGTCAGTCCGGGGCGACCGCCCATTCTGGCCGCGCTGTTTCGCTCTTGGGGTCAGCCGCTCTCCCGCCGCTGGCTGGCCGGCTTTGCCGCCGGTCGCTCGGGACCGGTTGAGGTGTTCGTAAACGGCCGACGATGGGTGGGGCCGCCGGGCGCGGTCCCGCTCAAGCCCCACGCCGAGATCGTTCTGGAGGTCGGGCCTCACGTGCCACCTCACGTGGCCTACACGTTCCCACCCGGAACCTGAAGGGCTCAGAACTGAGGAGGAGACTCGTTGAGATCGGGTCCGGTCAGCCCCTGGCCGCCGGACGGGGCGGCTACCTCAACCCGGTTGCGGCCTCGCGCCTTGGCCGCGTAGAGAGCCCGGTCGGCCTTGCGGATCAGCTGGTCGGGCTCCCCGGCATCATCGGGGAGGGTGGCGATCCCGAAGCTGGCGGTGATGCTGCCCACATCTTGTACCTCGGTCTGCTCAATCGCGTGGCGGAGTTTCTCGGCCACCTCAACCGCGCCACCGCGATCGGTGTCGGGGAGCAGAAGGAGGAACTCCTCGCCGCCGTAGCGAGACGCGAAGTCGCTGGCACGAACGCCGGCGGCCAGAACTTGGCCAATCGCGGCCAGTGCGCTGTCACCGCGGTCGTGACCGTGGATGTCGTTGACCTGCTTGAAGTGGTCGAGATCGAGCAGGATCGCCGACAGAGGGGTGATCGTCCGGCCGGCGTGGGCAATCATCCGCTTCAGCGTCTCCTCGGCGGCGCGGCGGTTGGGCAGGCCGGTAAGGACGTCGCTGGCCGCGCGACGCTCGGCCACCGCGAGGTTGCGCTGGTTGGCCAGGATCGGCGCCGCCAAGAGCACGGACTGATGCACGGCGGCCACCTCCTGCTCGCCGATGGCCCGCGCCCGGGCGACCAACACCGATCCGATCACCTCGCCCCCCACCAGCAGCGGCTCGCAGAGGACATCACCGGCGACCTTGCCGCACGCCTCGCAGCGCATGAGCAGCTCCTCGCCCCGACTCTGGCGGTAGGGACGGCTAAGGCGCACGGCCAGGCAGGAGCGCGGCTGCAGCTCATCGCTGACCAGGTCGGCCAGCGGGCCGCCGTCGCCGCCCTTGTCGATCCGGCACTCCAGGCGATCATCGCTGCTGTTGCGGTTTAGCACTGCGGCCCCTGCGCCCGGGACGCTTCGCTGGACGTGATGGATGAGCAGGAGCTGGGACTCCTCCTCGGACTCCGCGACCTGGAGCAGTTCGCGCAGCTCCTGCCGGCGGTCGAGCTGCTCGCTCTCGTGCCGACTGGCGCGTCGTACGATGGCGATTCCGGCCAGCACAAGCAGCACGCAGAGCCCGGCCGCGACCCCGACGGCGAGAGACGTGGCCTGGGAGAGAGCGCGGTCACGTCGACTGGCCACCTGCGCCAGGAACACCGTGTTGACCTGCCGGAACGAGTCCATGATCGCCTTGCCGAGGGCGTCCCCAGTCAGTGACGGATGGCGCCCGGTGTCCTGCAGGCGCGTGATCTCCCCGGCGATGGTCGACTGCCAGCCGGTGGCAAGACCGGCCTGCTGGTCGAGCGCCTGGAGCAGCGACGTGTCTCCAGCGGACAGGACTCGCTCCTGCGCCAGGGCAGAGAGGAACTCAGAGCGGCCCTGATACCAGGGCTGCAGAAACTCGCTCTGTCCGGTCTGGAAAAACCCCCGGGCACCCGTTTCCTGGTCGAGCATTCCCGTGAGCAGGCGCTGACCCGCCTCCTCCTGTTGACCAGCATGAAGGGCGCTGTCACGCTCGATGGTGGCGGTGGCGAAAACCGCGCAGGCAATCAGCACGACGGGAATCGCGAGCACGGCCGCGGCCCGGCGCAGCGAGAATCCAATCATGAGAACAACATCGGCCAACCGATTTCAGGCCTTGAGCGAGGGGTAGATCACTGCTGTGGCCGTCCTGGCTCTACATCGGGACTCCTTGGTCGTGGAGCTCTCCTTCGTGGAGAAGCTGGCCGCCTTCCGGGGTGACGTGCGAATCCCCCTGGACGCGGTCAACAACATCGCCGTGCAGGAGCGCCCCTGGGCCGCCCTGCGCGGCTTTCGCGCTCCCGGAACGGGAGTGCCCGGCGTCTTGGCCTATGGCACACGGCTGTGCACCGGAGGAGCCCCCGACTTCGCCGCTTTACACGGTCGCGGCCCGGCGGTCTGCGTGGAGCTCAGCGCGGGGGCACCATTTGCCCGCTTGCTCGTCACCGTCACCGATCCGGACCGCGCCGTGGGCCTGGTGCAGCGCCGGCTGGAGTCGACCCACGATCCTTGAACCGAAGCCGCCCGCCGCTCACCGCTAGGGGTCGGCGCCCGCCAGTCGGGCCAGCGCGGCCCTCACCTCGGTGTCACGGGCCTGGGCCGCCGCATCGGTCCAGTGCCACTGCACCCCGCCTTCCAGAACGAACGTCGGTCGCATGTGGTCATCGACGGCGTCGACTTCCACCATGACCGCGCGAACGCCATCGGCGAGGGACTCTTCCATTTCCCGGGCGCGCCCGCGCGCGGTCACCGCGACGCCCTCGGCGAGCAGCACGACCGCGACCTGGGGCTGACGCCGTATGCGCTCCAGCGAGCCGCGGGACTCGGCGAGGCCGAGGACGAGACGGGCGGGGCCTGCCCGCAGGACCGCGGAGACTGGGATCGCGTGTGGGCTTTCACCACCCGTGACGAGAATGGCCACGCTGCCGGCCGGCCAATCGGGAAGCATGTGCCCTGCATTCTTGCGCCCGGACGATGCGCGGGCGCCGGACGAGGGGTAGGTTTGGGGACGCGTCGAGAAGGGAGGAGAGAGACAAGATGGCCGTGAAGGCCGGAGGTCCTGAGCTGGAAATCATCGCCGGGATCGGGAATTGCGTCAGCGAACGTCTGCCCGCGGAATCGCCTGCGGCCTACGAGGAGTTCGTCCGTCAGTACTACCAGTGGGTCCCGGCCCAGGACTTGCAGGACCGCAATGCGCCGGACCTGTGCGGCGCCGTGGTCGCCCATTGGCGCCGGGGGCGCCGGCGTGAGCCCGGGGAGGTCAAGGTAGGCGTCTACAACCCGGATTTGGAGCGTGACGGCTGGCATTCGCCGTACACCGTGGTGGAGATAGTCAGCGACGACATGCCGTTCATCGTCGACTCGGTGACGATGGAGCTGAGTCGCCAGGGTTACGGCATCGAGTTGATCATCCATCCGGTGATGCGCGTGCTGCGCGACAGCGACGGGGAAATTCTCGAGGTGCTGGGGCATGGGGCCAGCGCTGAGCGAGCCGTGCGCGCCGCGGGAGTGAGCGGCGTCGTCGCCGAGTCGGTGATCCATGCCGAGGTGGCCCGTCAGGCTGACTCGGATCGCCTGGCTGTGCTCCAAGCCGGGGTCGAGCTGGTGCTTGAGGAGGTCCGGGCCGCGGTCGAGGACTGGATCCCGATGCGCCAGCGTGCGATCCAGCTCGCCGACGAGCTGGCCGGCGCACCGGCCGCCGTCGATCCCCACGAGCTGGAGGAATCCGCGGCCTTCCTGCGCTGGCTGAGTCACGATCACTTCACCTTCGTTGGCTACCGCGAGTACGAGCTGAGCACCGGTCAGGGCGAGGCTGAGTTGTCGGCAATCGCCGGCACCGGTCTGGGCATCTTGCGCGGTGCGGCGGCTCGGCCACGGAAGGTGCTGAGGGGGAGCGCGGTGGATCTGGCCACGGCCGCCCACCCGCTGGTCCTGACCAAGGCCAACTCCCGGGCCACGGTTCACCGTCCCGCGCATCTCGATTACGTGGGAGTGAAGCGCTACGCGCCGAGTGGCCAGGTGATCGGGGAGCGACGCTTCCTGGGTCTGTACACAACCACCGCTTACAAGTCGAGCCCGCGCGAGATTCCTCTGCTGCGGGAGAAGGTGGAGCGCGTGCTGGATCGTGCCGCCTTCCCGCCCGACAGCCATGACGCCAAGGGGCTGATCGACATCATCGAGTCCTTGCCCCGCGATCTGCTCGTCCAGATCAACACCGACGATCTGTTTGAGGTGGCCATCGGCATTCTCGGGCTCGGTGAGCGCCAACGCGTGCGCCTGTTCGTGACCCGGGACCAGCTGGATCGCTATGTGTCCTGCACTCTGTGCCTACCGCGCGACAGGTTCAACACTGAGAACCGCCAGCGGACCGGTCAGATCCTCGCTCAGGCGTTCGGGGGGACTCACGTCGACTGGCGCCTGCATTTGTCCGAATCGGTTCTGGTCCGCGTCGACTACGTCGTGCACCGCCCCGATGGCGTCCCCCGCGATTACAACGTGCAGGCCATCGAGGCGCAGATCGTCGAGGCGACCCGCGACTGGAGCGATGACCTTCGCGCGGCGCTGATCAGCGCCCACGGGGAGGAGCGGGGGGTGGCGCTCCACGCCCGCTTTGCCCACGCGTTCCCCACTGCCTACCGCGCGGTCTGGAGCGCGGCCGGGGCAGTGGCCGACATCGAGCGGATCGATGAGCTGGCGCGTCATGGGCGTCCCGTGCTGACCCTCTATCGCACGTTGGGGGATGGGGAGAGCGTGACTCGGCTCAAGCTTCTCAGTGCCAGCGCGATTTCGCTTTCCGATGTCCTGCCGACGTTCGAGAATCTCGGGGCCAAGGTTGTTGATGAGCGCCCCGATGAGATCACTCCCACTGACGCTGACCCGGTGTGGATCTACGACTTCGGGCTGCGGTGTCCGGTCGATGTCCTGGAGGAGGTAGGGGAGCGGTTCGCCGAGGCGTTCCTGGGCGTGTGGAGCGGTGCTCTCGAGGACGACGGCCTGAACGGACTCGTCCTCGCCGCGGGCCTGACCGGGGTTGAGGTGACGATCATCCGCGCCATTGCCCGGTACCTGCGGCAGGCTCCTGTGGCCTTCTCGGACGCCTACATGCAACGCACGCTGATCGGCAACCCCGACATCGCCCGGCTGCTGGTCAGGCTGTTCGCGGCCCGTTTCGACCCCGACGCGCGCGACGCCGAAACGATCGCGGCGCTGGCCGCTGAGACCGAGGCGGAGATCGACGCCGTCCGGAGCCTCGACGAGGACCGGATTCTGCGTAGCTTCATGTCGATTGTGAAGTCGATGCTGCGGACGAACTACTACCGGCCGGGGAGTGGCTCACTGTCCTTCAAGCTCGACTCTGCGGCGCTCGACCTGCTGCCTCAGCCGCGTCCGCGGTTCGAGATCTTCGTCTATTCACCACGCGTGGAAGGAGTGCATCTGCGGGGCGGGCGGGTTGCCCGCGGTGGTCTGCGCTGGTCCGACCGCCGGGAGGATTTCCGCACCGAGGTCCTCGGACTGATGAAGGCGCAGATGGTCAAGAACGCGCTCATCGTCCCCGTGGGATCCAAGGGTGGTTTCGTGGTCAAGCGTCCCCCGGACGACCCGTCCCGAGAAGCTCAGGTGGGGGAGGGGATCGAGTGCTATCGCACCTTCCTGCGCGGTCTGCTCGACCTCACCGACAATTACCGCCACGGTCGGGTTGAGGCGCCGGAGCGGGTGGTTCGCTACGACGAGGACGACCCCTATCTGGTCGTGGCCGCCGACAAGGGGACGGCCAGTTTCTCCGACATCGCCAACGACGTCGCCGCCGAGTACGACTTCTGGCTCGGCGACGCGTTCGCCTCGGGCGGCAGCCACGGCTACGACCACAAGCAGATGGGCATCACCGCCCGGGGGACGTGGGAGTCGGTCAAACGCCACTTCCGGGAGCTGGGTACCGACGTGCAGAGCGAAGCGTTCACCGTGGTCGGCATCGGTGACATGTCGGGCGACGTGTTCGGCAGCGGGATGCTGTGCTCTGAGCATCTGCGGCTGCTCGGAGCCTTCAACCATCTGCACATCTTCCTGGACCCCAATCCCGACCCGGCGACGAGTTACGCCGAGCGCCGGCGGCTGTTCGAACTCCCCCGCTCAGCGTGGAGTGATTACGACCCGGAGCTCATCTCCACGGGCGGAGGCGTCTTCTCTCGGTCCGCCAAGACGATCTCCCTCTCTGACGAGGTCAGGGAGGCACTTGACATCGAGGCTGAGCAGCTCAGTCCGGCCGAGCTGATCCGCGAGCTGCTGCGGGCGCCGGTCGACCTGCTGTTCAACGGCGGGATCGGCACCTATGTGAAGGCGGAGGAGGAGACGCATGCCGCCGCGGGCGATAAGACCAATGACGCGGTCCGTGTGAATGGGGCCGAACTCCGCTCTCGCGTGGTCGGTGAGGGCGGGAACCTCGGCTTCACCCAGCGAGGCCGCATCGAGTTCGCCCTGCGCGGCGGTCCCGAGCGTGAAGGCGGCCACATCAACACCGACGCCATCGACAACGTGGCCGGGGTCAACTGCTCTGACCACGAGGTCAACATCAAGATCCTCCTGGGCGATCTGGTGGCTGCCGAGGAGCTCGATTTCGAAGCCCGCAATGTCCTGCTGGCCTCGATGACCGACGCGGTTGCCGAGGGGGTCCTATACGCCAGCTACACCCAGACCCAGGCTCTGAGCGTGGCCAACAGTCAGGCCGTCTTGATGGCCGGCGTCCACGTGCGCCTGATCCGAAGACTGGAGCAGTCCGGACAGATCAAGCGCGAGCTCGAGTACCTGCCCAACGAAAAGACCGTCAGCGCGAGGAGCCCCGCGCATCGGGGTCTTCTCGCCCCCGAACTGGCCACGCTGATGGCTCACGTCAAGATCGGTCTGTACGAGTCTCTGCTCGAATCCGACGTCCCTGAGGACCCATACCTAGGTCACGACCTCGAGCGCTATTTTCCCGACCCTCTACCCGGGCGCTACCGCGAGCAGATGCAGGGCCACCGCCTGCGCCGGGAGATAATCGCCACGGTCATCGCCAACCAGCTCGTTGACCGTGGCGGGACCACGTTTGTCTTCCGCTTGGCCGAGGAGACCGGCGCCGAAGTACCGCTGCTGGCTCGGGCCTACGCGGTGGCCCGCGAGGTGTTCGACATGCGCAGCTTCTGGAACGCGGTGGAGGAGCTCGACAACAGGATCGATGCAGGCACCCAACTGGCCATGCTGATTGAAGGGCGTCGGTTGGTCGAGCGGGCCAGCCGCTGGCTGGTCCGCGCGTACCGCGAGCCGATCGACATCGACGCAGCGAGCCTGCGCTTCGGGCCTGGCGCCGAGGCCATGTCCCGCGCACTCCCCGACGTCCTGGAGGGCGTGGATCGAGAGGCATTTGACCAGCGCCTGTCTGAACTGATCGAAGCGGCGGTCCCCGACTCGCTGGCCCAGCGGGTGGCCAGCTTCCAGGCGCTGCTCAGCGTGTTCGACATCGTCGAGGAGGCGGCCACGACCGGGCGGGAGCAGTCCATCGTGATGTCGACCTACTTTGGTCTCGGCGCGCACCTGAGCCTGGATTGGATCCGGGACCGGATCCTTGAGCTGCCGCGCGCCGACCGTTGGCAGGCGCTGGCCCGCGCCGCACTACGGGATGACCTCTACCGCCTACATCGAGCGCTTACCCGGGACGCTTTGCGCGAGCCCGCGCCCACCGGGAACGCCGCGGTCAAGCGCTGGGAGGAGCAAAACCAGGCGCGGGTACGTCGGGCGCTCTCCGTGCTGGTTGACGTACGCGCGTCGGGTAACTTCGACACGACGACGCTGCCGGTTGTCCTGCGCGAGATGGGTGGTCTCCTCGGGGAGAGCTAGTGCCCCGGCGCGCGGCCACGCTTTCGGCGCGCGCGCCTGCGCGCGCGAGCGGCACCGCGGGCAAACCCGGCGAGCTCGACGAGCAGACCGAGCAGGAACGCCGGTCCACTGGTTAGGAATCGAGCTGCAAGCCGCGCGCTCATCACGGGCCAAGCTATCGTCTGCTGGCCATGGCTTCAGTCAAGACCAACGTCACCGAGCTACCCGAATCCCGCGTGCGGGTGCAGGCCGAGGTGCCGGCCGAGGAGGTCGAGCGCCACGTCCAGCAGGCCGCCCGCAAGCTCGGTGGTCAGCTGCGCGTACCCGGGTTCCGCAAGGGCAAGGTCCCGCCCACTGTGGTCATCCGTCGGCTGGGACGCGAGGCGGTCCTCGACGAGGCGCTGCGCTCAGCCCTGGGTGGCTGGTATGTGGATGCCATCGACGAGGCTGGCATCGCGCCCGTCGGCGATCCCGACCTCGACGTCGGTGACCTGCCCGCTCAGGGCGAGCCGCTGGCTTTCTCAATCGAGATCGGCGTGCGTCCGCGAGCTGAGCTCGGCACCTACAAGGGCCTCGAGGTGGGACGTCGCGAGCCCCAGGTCGATGACAGCGCGGTCGACGAGGAGCTCGAGCGTCTGCGTGACCGGGTGGCCACACTCCAGACGGTGGAACGTCCCGCGGAGACGGGCGACCATCTCGTCGTCGACTACCTGGGACGCGTGGACGGGGAAGCCTTCGCCGGCGGCGAGGGCCGCGACCAGCTCATCGAGTTGGGCTCCGGGCGCCTGATCCCGGGCTTCGAGGAACAGTTGACCGGCGCCAGCGCCGGTGAAGAGCGAGCGGTAGAGGTCAAGTTCCCCGACGAGTACCCCGGGGATCTGGGCGGCAAGGAGGCGACGTTCGAGGTCAAGGTTTCCGAGGTCAAGGCCAAGCGGCTGCCCGAGCTGGACGACGAGTTCGCCTCCGAGGCGGGCGGCTTCGACACTCTGGCTGAGCTGCGCGAGGACATCGGCTCCCGGCTGAGCGAGGCCGACGCCCAGGCGATCGAGCGCGAGTTCGAGGAGGCGGTGCTGCAGGCCGCCACGGACGAGGCTCAGGTCGAGCTGCCCGATCAGCTCGTTCATGCCCGCGCGCACGAACTTCTGCATCAGACCTTCTCGGCCCTGGCCCGCCAGGGCATCTCCAAGGAGGCCTATCTGCAGATCGCCGGCAAGGACGAGGAGACACTTGCCCACGACGCTGAGCCCGATGCCGCCGGCGCCCTTCGCCGCGAAGCCGTGCTTGTGGCCATCGTTGAGGCCGAGAAGATCGAGCCGACCGACGAGGAGCTGGTCGAGGCCCTGCGCCCGGCGGCCGAGCGTGATGGCGCTGACCCGACTGAGCTGCTCGACCAGCTGCGCGAGGCCGGACGGCTGGAGAGCCTGCGTGAGGACGTGGCCAGCCGTCAGGCCGTCGAGCTTCTAGTTCGCGAGGCGCAGCCCATCAGTGTTGAGCAGGCGGGTGCGCGCGAGAAGCTGTGGACCCCCGGCAAGGAGCAATCCGAGGGGGATCCGGACCCACCCGCGCAGATCTGGACGCCCGGGAGCTGACCGGCGGCCGTACCGTCGAGCCGCCGGAGGCCCATTGCTACAGTCGGCAGGATTCCGGCGCAGGACGCGAAAGAAGCGAGCACATGAGTCCACTCGTACCGATGGTCGTCGAACAAACCTCCCGCGGGGAGCGCGCGTTTGACATCTACAGCCGCCTGCTCAATGAGCGGATCGTGTTCCTCGGCACTCCCGTGGACGATCAAATCGCCAACCTGATCGTGGCCCAGCTGCTGCACCTTGAGTCCGAGGATCCGGACAAGGACATCTCGCTGTACGTCAACAGCCCAGGTGGATCCGTCTACGCCGGCCTGGCCATCTACGACACCATGCAGTTCATCAAGCCCGACGTACAAACCATCTGCGTCGGCATCGCCATGTCGATGGCGGCTCTGCTGCTGGCCGGCGGCAAGGAGGGCAAGCGCATGGCGTTGCCCAACGCAAAGATCCTCATCCATCAGGTGTCCTCAAGTTTTCAGGGGCAAGCGACCGATATTGAGATTCATGCCCGAGAAATCATCGATGTCAGGCGCCGCCTCGACGAGATCATCGCCAAGCACACCGGCAAGGATCTCGAGGCCGTCAGGCGCGACACCGAACGTGACTACTTCATGAGCTCCGAGGAGGCCAGGGAGTACGGAATTATCGATCGCGTGATCTCCGAGCACTGAAGCTCTAGTCTTCAGCGCTGGGAGCTTGCCGACCGAGTCTTACGTCTTCAGGGGGATTCATGGCACGTCCGACCGACTCCAACGAACAGCTTCTATGCAGCTTCTGCGGGAAATCGCAGCGGCAGGTTAAGAAGCTGATCGCAGGGCCGGGCGTCTACATCTGCGACGAGTGCATCGATCTCTGTAACGAGATCATCGACGAGGAACTCACGGCCCCGCCGAACTTCGACATCGAGAATCTCCCCAAGCCGCGGGAGATCTACGACGTGCTCAACGAATACGTCGTCGGCCAGGAGCAGTCCAAGCGCTCGCTCTCAGTGGCCGTCTACAACCACTACAAGCGCGTCCAGATGATGCAGTCCGATGAGAACGACATCGAACTGCAGAAGTCCAACATCCTCCTGCTCGGCCCGACCGGCTGCGGCAAGACGCTGCTGGCCCAGACGCTGGCCAAGATCCTCAACGTCCCGTTCGCGATCGCTGATGCCACGGCGCTGACCGAGGCCGGCTACGTCGGTGAGGACGTGGAGAACATTCTCCTCAAGCTCATCCAGGCCGCCGACTACGACGTCAAGAAGGCCGAGACGGGGATCATCTACATCGACGAGGTGGACAAGATCGCCCGCAAGGCCGACAACCCCTCGATCACCCGCGACGTATCGGGCGAGGGCGTGCAGCAGGCTTTGCTGAAGATCCTCGAGGGCACCACCGCCTCGGTGCCGCCCCAGGGTGGGCGCAAGCATCCCCACCAGGAATTCCTGTCCATCGACACCACCAACGTGCTGTTCATCTGCGGCGGCGCGTTCGCCAACCTCGATCGCGTGATCGAGCGGCGCATCGGTCATCAGGGTGTGGGCTTCGGAGCCGCGATCCAGTCCAAGGAGCAGCGCGATCTGGGCGAGATGTTCGAGCATTGCCTGCCCGAGGACCTGATCCAGTACGGGCTGATCCCCGAATTCATCGGCCGCCTCCCCGTCATGTCGGCCATCCATCAGCTCTCCCGCGAGGAGCTGATGCAGATCCTCACCGAGCCCCGCAACGCGCTGGTCAAGCAGTTCCAGCGCTTCTTCCAGTTCGACGGCATCGAGCTGGTCTTCGCCGACGAAGCCCTGTCCTCGATCGCCAACAAGGCACTCGAACGTGAGACCGGGGCCCGCGGGCTGCGATCGATCATCGAGGAGGTCCTGCTCGAGGTGCAGTTCGAGCTGCCCTCGCGCCGCGACGTCCGCAAGTGCGTGGTCACGCGCGAGACGATTGAGAAGAACACCTCGCCGACACTGGTCACCGTGGCCATGCCGGACGAGGACGAAGCCGCCGCCTGAGCGACGCTGTCCTTCGGCACCACGCTGCGGGTCCGCCACGCCGACTGGCGCCAGGCACTACCCATACGCGCCGCCACGTGTGCTGAATTCTGCGACCACCGCGGCCTTCCCCAGGGACTGGTCGCGATTTCCGGGTCCGATAGTGGGTGGTGTGCAGTCCTCGGGCTCTAACGCCGGTCAGGAGGCCGAGCGCCTCAAACGCGTTCCTTCAGTCGCGGCGCCCGACCACCACCCCCGCCGAGGCACACGTGGCCAGCGCCAACGGCAGATCCTCCTCAGCCACCCCGGCCAGATCGGGATGACCGAGATCGACCTCGATCGCCGCTGCCCCCTACGTCGCCGGGCCCAGGCTCTCTCGGCCCGCCCGCTCGACCGCACCCCACAGGGCGCGTTGCGGGCAATGGAGAGCACGCGCTGATCTGAGTCCGGTGGTTGTCGCAGAATTCCCTCCCCGGGCAAAAGGGAGACCGAGCCGACACGAGACCCGCCCCACCCGGGACAGGAGACCCGCCCCGGGCGTCAAAGCCCACAAGGGCCGCCCTAGACTTCCCTTCGCCATGACCGACTTGGAGTCCACCACTCGTTACGACCCGGCTGACGTCGAGCCGCGGATCGTCAAGAAATGGCTGGACTCGGGGCTGTTTCACCCCGATCCACAGGGCACGCCGGAGGAGAACTATTCCCTGGCCATCCCGCCGCCGAACGTCACCGGCGTGTTGCACATGGGCCACGCGCTCAACAACACGATCCAGGATTGTCTGGCCCGCTACCACCGCATGCGCGGACAGCGGACGAAATGGATCCTCGGCACCGACCACGCCGGGATCGCCACCCAGACCCAGGTGGAGCGCGCGCTCGAGCGCGAGGGGACGAGCCGGACCGAGCTGGGGCGGGAGCAGTTCGTCGGGCGCGTGTGGGAGTGGCGCCAGCAGTACGGAGGGACGATCATCGAGCAGCTCAAGCGCCTGGGCGCCTCGGCTGACTATGCCGAGGAGCGCTTCACACTCGACGAGGCCTACGCCGAAGCCGTCCTAAAGGTGTTCGTCTCCCTCTATGAGAAGGGCTACATCTACCGCGACCGGTACATGGTCAACTGGGATCCGGGCACCGGTTCAGCCATCTCAGACCTCGAGGTCGAACCGCGCGAGACCACCGACACCCTCTACTACATCGATTACCCGTTGGCCTCGGGCTCCGGGGCCATCACGGTGGCCACTGTGAGACCGGAAACGATGCTGGCCGACACGGCCATCGCGGTCCATCCGGAGGATGACCGATATCGGCGCCTGATCGGCGAGAAGGCGATCCTGCCCCTGGTCGGCCGCAAGCTGCGGATCATTGCCGATGAATACGTCAGGCCTGAGTTCGGCACCGGGGCGCTGAAGATCACCCCCGCGCATGACCCCAACGACTTCGAGATCGGTCGCCGCCACGGGCTGGCCCAACCCCAGGCCATCGGCGAGGACGGGCGCATCACCAACGATGCGCCCGAACGCTTCGCCGGGCTGACCGTGGCCGAGGCCCAGGAGGCGGTGATCAAGGAGCTCTCCGAGCAGGGGCTGATCGCGCGCACCGAGTCCTACACCCACACCGTGCCCTTCTCGCACCGCTCCGGCGAGCGGATCGAGCCGCTCATCTCCCTGCAGTGGTTCATGCGCATGGATGAGCTTGCCCGGCCGGCCATCGAGGCGGTGACCAGCGGGCGGGTGCGCTTTCACCCCGAGAACCACAAGCGGGTGTATCTCGATTGGATGGAGAACATCCGCCCATGGTGCATCTCGCGCCAGCTCTGGTGGGGCCACCGGCTGCCGGTGTGGTACCGCGGCCCGGAAACCTACGTCGGGACCACGCCGCCGAAGGGCGAGGGGTGGACCCAGGATCCCGATGTCCTGGATACCTGGTTCTCGAGTGCGCTGTGGCCCTTCGCTACCCTCGGGTGGCCCGAGGGAACCCACCAGTTGCAGGCCTTCTATCCCACGGACACACTCGTCACGGGCCGCGACATAATTTTCCTCTGGGTGGCCCGGATGATCATGATGGGGCTCGAGTTCACGGGCCGCGAGCCCTTCTCCGACGTCCACATCACGGCCATCATCCAGGCGCCTGACGGCCGCCGCATGTCCAAGTCACTGGGCACCGGGATTGACCCCCTCGATCTGATCGAAGGTGGACCACGGCCGCCCGTGTTCGCACAGGGGGGCAAGTCCGCGGGAGATTTTCCCGCCTACGGTGCCGACGCGGTGCGGTGGGGACTTCTGGCCATGTCCTCGGGTCAGGACGTGCGTTTCTCCGAGGACAAGGTCGCCCAGGGCCTGCAGCTGACCAACAAGCTCTGGAACGCCGCCCGCCTGATCCTGCTCGGAGTCGATCCCGAGGCTCGGGCGGCTATCGCTCCGAGCACCGTCGAGGACCGTTGGATCCTCTCGCGCCTGGAGCGAGCCAAGGCCCTGGTCTCCGAGCGGATCGGGCGCTACGACTTCTCCCACGCGGCGCTGGCCCTCTACGACTTCGTCTACGGCGAGCTCTGCGACTGGTATCTGGAGCTGGTCAAGCCCCGGCTGCGGGCTCGCGAGCCCGAACTGGCGCCGACCCTGCTGCACGTCCTCACCGAGACGGTGGCCCTGGCCCACCCACTTATCCCCTTCGAGACCGAGGAGATCTACGCCCACATTCCCGGTGCCGAGGGTCTCCTGGCCGCGCGGGGGCCGGGTCCGGCGGCGCCGACCGATGAGCCGGGAGAGGCAGCGATCGCCGACGTCATCGCGGCTGTGCAGGCCCTGCGGACCTGGCGAGACACCGCCGCGGTGCGCGCGGGAGCGACCCTGCCCGCGCGGCTGCGCGCCGCCGGCTTTGAGGAAACCGCCGAGCACCTGAGCCGCCTGGCCCGGCTGGACCTGGACGGTGCGAGACAGAACGGGGCCGACGTGGTGGCCACCGTGCCCGTCCCTCACGGCAGCGTCGAGATCCTGGCCGGCGATGCCCTGGACCTGGACGCCGCCCGTCGGCGCCTGGACGAGCGACGGGACAAGCTCCGGGGGGAGATCGATCGCGTCCAGATCAAGCTGGCCAACGAGGGTTTCGTGGCCAAGGCGCCGCCCGCGGTGGTAGAGGCCGAGCGCGAGAAGCAGCGGCGGCTACAGGCCGAGCTGGAGGCCCTTTGAGACCGCCGGGGCCCAGGAGAGGGCGATGAACGAGCTCGAGGCCGAGCGCTACCTCCGATCGCTGGAGCTGTTCGGCATGCGCTTCGGCCTTGATCGCATGCGGCGCCTGATGACCGCCCTGCAGCACCCCGAGCGTCGCTTTCGCTCCATCCACGTGGTGGGTACCAACGGGAAGTCCTCCACGACGCGGATGATCGCCGCCATCCTGGCTCGGCACGGCTTGCGGACCGGGGCCTATCTGTCGCCCCACCTCGTCTTCTTCGGCGAGCGCATCCGCATCGACGAGCACGACCTCGAGCCCGAGCGCTTTGCCGCCGCCATCACCCGCGCGGCTCGTGCGGCGGAGCTGGTCAACCGCTCGGCCGGCCCCGACGACCGGGTCACCCAGTTCGAGGCTCTTACCGCCGCCGCCTACAGCGAGCTGGCTGAGCGTGGAGTCGAGGTGGGCGTCGTCGAGGCCGGGCTCGGGGGGCGGTATGACGCCACCAGCGTGATCCCCTCAAGCGTGCAGGTCCTGACCAGCGTCGGCCTCGAGCACACGCGCTGGCTTGGGCCAACCCTGGCCGATATCGCCGGCGAGAAGCTGGCTGTGGTCAAGCCCGGGTCCACGCTGGTCCTCGGCGCGGAACTTGATCCCGTGGTCGAGCAGATCGCCGAGCGTGTCGCCGGGGAGCAGGGGGCCACGATCGTGCACGCCGGCGTCGACCCCGGGGTACCGGTGGGTGCTCCCGGGGCGTATCAGCGGCGTAACTTCGCGGTCGCCCGCGCGGCTGCGCAGGTCTTTCTGGGTGAACTCGACGAGGCCGCCGTGGCCGCAGCGGCGGCTGAGGTCCGCGTGCCCGGGCGCCTTCAGCAGGTCGACGAGGCGCCGGTCACGCTGCTCGACGGCGCCCACAACCCTGACGGCATGCGGGCGCTGGTCCAGTCGCTGGACGAAATAGCCCAGCGCCACGGACGCGTCATCGCCACCGTGTCCATTCTCGATGACAAGGACGCGGCAGCGATGCTCCAGGCGCTGCTGCCGGTCTGTTCAGGCGTTGTCTTCACCAGCAGCGCAAGCCCGCGGGCGCTGCCGCCGCCCACCCTGCAATCGCTGGCTGCGCAGCTGAACGGGCCGCCGGCCGAGGTGGTCCGGGAGCCGGGCCGAGCGCTCGACCGGGCCCAAGAGCTGGCCGGGCCCGACGGCCTGGTCATCGCCACCGGCTCGCTGTACCTGGTCGCGGATCTACTCGCTCGCGCTCAGCATCGAGAGGCCCAGGCGCTATGAACGACGAGGACGATCAGCCTCGGTTCTTGACCATGATGGGCATCGTGGCCCTGGTGGTCGCGGTCGTGATTCTCGTGTTCTTCGGAATCGGTTACCTGTTCGGACGGGTTTTCCTTTAGCAATCCTCACCTAATTCCCGCTCCCGGCCACAGGAACCTGATCCTCGACGGCGTACCTAAGGGAGCGAGGGACCCGTGGCCCCCACTACACTCGCCTGATTAATGTTGCCTTACGCGATCTTCGGGATTCACAACAGCGCCCTCAACCTGGCGGTTGAGCTCGTCGTCCTGTTCCTGTTCGTGATCTGGTTTGCCCTGATCTACTGGACTTACGCCGATGCCCGACGCCGGATCGCCGACCCTCTGCTGATCGGGTGCGCGACCGCAGCCTCGCTGTTTCCGTTCGTCGGCACGATCGTCTACATGATCGTGCGCCCGCCGGAGTTTCTGGATGACGTGCGGGAGCGCGAGCTCGAGATGCAGGCCGCCGAGGCGCGGCTGTCCGAGCTCGGTTACCACCTTTGTCCGCATTGTGACTACGAGGTGGAGAAAGACTTTCTGCGCTGCCCGAACTGCACGCGCAAGCTCAAGGACCCCTGCCAGTCGTGCGGGCGTCCGCTTGATCCGACGTGGTCGGTGTGCCCGTATTGCGAGGCGGAGATCGGTGTACCCGCTCCGGCTCCGCGGCGCGCCCGCCGCCGTCGCGAGACTGCGTCGGAGACTGCCACCGAGCAGCCTTCGACCACCTGACCCTCACATCCTCAAAGCCGGGAGCCGATTGCCGTGGAGCGCACGCTCATCCTTGTCAAGCCTGATGCCTTCGCCCGCCAGTTGAGTGGGGAAATTATCGCCCGCTTCGAGCGCAAGGGCCTGCGCCTGGTCGCGCTCCAGCTGATGACCATGAGCAAAGAACTGGCGAACGAGCACTACGCCGAGCACGAGGGCAAGCCCTTCTTCGGCGAATTGGTCGACTTCATCACCTCCGGGCCTCTGGTGGCCATGGTGCTGGAGGGTGAGCAGGCCATAGCCGCTGCCCGTCAGGTGATCGGCGCCACAAACCCCCTGCAGGCCAACACGGGCTCGATCCGTGGCGACTACGCCATCGAGGTCGGCCAGAACATGGTCCACGGCTCCGACGCCCCCGAGTCGGCGGCGCGCGAGGTGGCCCTGTTCTTCCCGGATCTGCGCTGAGCCAGCTACCGGCCCTGATCCTCGCCTCAGGCTCGCCCCAACGGCGGGCCATCCTGGACGGGCTGGGAGTGGCTTTTACCGTCCGGGTCTCTGGTGTGGAGGAGCTCGACGCCGGGCCGCCGGCCGAAGTGGCGACTGAGAACGCCTATCGCAAGGCGGCGGCGGTGGCGGAGAGCGAGCCGGAGGCAACAGTGCTCGGGGTGGATACCGTCGTCGCCGTGGGCCAGCGCCTGTACGGCAAGCCGGCCGACCGCGATGAAGCGCAGGCCACGCTCGTGGCCCTGGCCGGCCGCCGGCACACGGTGATCGGCGGGATCTGCCTGATCGAGGCCGGCCGGGTGCGAACCCTGGCCGCCAGTACGCAAGTGGAATTTCGTCCCCTGGATGCCGCGGCCATCGAGGCCTATCTGGACACCGGGGAGTGGGAGGGGCGTGCGGGGGCCTACGCCATCCAGCAGCGCGGAGCCCTGCTGGTGCGGTCGATTCACGGCGACTACCTGAACGTCGTCGGGCTTCCCGTGGCGGCGATCATGGAGCTCGCCCCGGGCCTCTTCAGGCCCCCCGCTGCAACTTAGCTCCCATTTATCCGCTTTCCAGCCCTTTTGCCCCCGGCTAAGCTGTCTAGGGGGCTCTTCGACTGCTAGAGCTTCGATACACTCGACCGCGGACGGTGCTGGCAGCCAGGTCTGGCCAAGTCTGCTCTTCTTCGGCCTCGTCCACGCTTCCAGCTACCCAGTTACCGGCATTTCTGAATGGGCTTTTTCACGTACCTAACCGGATTCGGCGGCCGCGACATGGCGGTTGACCTCGGCACCGCCAACACGCTGGTCTACGTCCGCGGTCGCGGGATCGTGCTCTCGGAGCCGAGCGTCGTCGCCGTCGAGTCGCGCACCGGCGAGGTCCACGCGGTGGGCATCGAGGCCAAGCGCATGCTGGGCCGCACCCCGGGGACCATCTCGGCCATCCGTCCCCTCAAGGACGGGGTGATCGCCGATTTCGAGGTCACCGAGGAGATGCTGCGGCACTTCATCCAGAAGGTCCACCAGAACCGCTGGGCTCATCCCCGCGTCGTCGTCTGCGTTCCCAGCGGCGTCACCGGGGTCGAAAAGCGCGCCGTCGAGGAAGCCTGTCTATCAGCCGGCGCCCGCCAGGCTTACCTCATCGAGGAGCCCATGGCGGCGGCGATCGGGGCCGGCCTGCCCGTCGGGGAGCCAACCGGTTCGATGGTCGTAGACATCGGCGGCGGCACCAGCGAGGTGGCGGTTATTTCCCTCGGCGGGATCGTGGTCTCGCAATCGATCCGGGTCGGCGGCGATGAGCTCGACGAGGCGATCATCAATTACGTCAAGCGGGAGTACAAGCTGCTCATCGGGCAGCAAACCGCCGAGGAAGTCAAGCTGGAGATCGGCTCCGCGTACAAGATGCCCGAGGAGGTCCAGGCCGAGATCCGGGGCCGCGACATGGTCTCCGGGCTGCCCAAAACGGTGATCTTGACCAGCGAGGAGATTCGGGGCGCGCTGGAGGAGCCGGTGTCGCAGATCATCGACGCCGTCAAGGAGACCCTGGACCGCACCCCGCCAGAACTCGCGTCGGACATCATGGATCGTGGCATCATGCTGGCTGGAGGCGGTTCGCTGCTCCAGGGCATCGAGGAGCGCCTGCGTCACGAGACGCAGATGCCCGCGCACCTGGCGGAGTCCCCGTTGACGTGCGTCGCGGTCGGGTCGGGACGTTCCCTTGAGGAGTTCGAAGCGATCCATCGGTCGAGTAAGAATTCACGCAACCGTCGCCGCCGGTAATACGGTGTGAGAGCCCTGCCGGAGCCTCGGAGCCAATCTTGGAGACTTGTAGCCCGTGCATGACAAACAGGTACGTCGCCGGCGCGCGGTTCTCGCGTTGCTGGTCGGCATATCCCTGATCCTGCTTACTGCCTACTTCGGCGAATCGCCGAGCAGCCCGCTGCACAACGTGCAGCGCGGGATCGTTCAGGTCTTCTCCCCGGTGCAGGAGGGAGCCAGCAAGGTCCTCTCGCCGGTCAAGGACGTGGCCGGCTGGTTCTCGGACACGCTGAACGCCAAGGCGCGCAGCGATCGCCTGGCCAAGCAGGTGGCCTCGCTGACGCGACAGCTCGACTACTACGCCCAGAAGGCCAGTCTGTCGGATCAGTTAGCCGCCCAGATCCGGCTCGACACACGGGTCGGGATGAGCTCCTACCAGCCGGTGGCGTCCAACGTCATCGGGCGCGACCCGACCCTCTGGTACCAGACGATCACGATCGACAAGGGGTCAGACGACGGCGTCGCTCTCAATGACCCGGTGACCGGCGACGGGGCCCTCGTCGGCAAGGTGACGACCGTCGACGGCCCCGTTTCCGTGGTGACCCTGATCACCGATCACTCGTTTGCGGTGGCCGCAAAGGTGCTGGACTCCAGTTCGGACGGCGACAGCGGTGTGCTCATCCCCGCGATCGGCAACCCGTACTCGCTGCTACTCCAGGAGCTCCCCCCGCACGCGCCAATCCAGAATGGCCAACAGGTGGTGACGGCCGGCTTCACGGATCCCGCCAACCCCGCGCTGAACTCGCTCTATCCCGCCGGCATCCCCATCGGCCAGGTCTCCAACGCCGACCAGAACCAGCTGCTCAACAACCAGCAGGTCCAGGTGGTCCCGGCGGCCAACCTGCGCCACTTGTCGGTGGTCCAGGTGCTCACCCGTCCGCATCCCGGCACCGCCCGGGCGCAACTCGGGACCGGCACGGGATGAGCGAATGGCTCCGCCTGCCGCTGCGACTGGTCGGCCTGGCGCTCCTGACGGTGATCGTCCAGGAGTCGGCCGTCTCCCAGATCTCGATCTTCGGCGTCAGCGCGGACCTGACCCCGCTCGTGGTCATGTCGGTGGGGTTGCTGGCCGGAAGCCTGCCCGGAGCCATCATGGGCTTCGGTACAGGTCTGCTCGTTGACACCGTGCTCGTCCAGACGCTCGGGGTCACCTCCCTGCTTTACATTGCCATCGGCTACTGGTCGGGGCGGCTGCGCGAGCTTCGCGATCCTGCCCACGGCCTGATTCCGCTGGCCGCCGGCGCTGCCGCAACTGCGGTGGCCGGCCTCGGCATGTCGCTGATTCAGTTCCTGCTCGGTGTCAATGCGCCGGTCAGTCTGCTGCTGCTCCAGCAGATCTTCGTGACCGTGCTGGTCAACACGCTGATCGCGCTGCCCGTGTACGCCTTCGTACGACGTGTGGTCCAGCCCGCCCTGCCCGACGACCCCCGCCGGCGCCGCCGCCGCGCCTACACCACCGGCGGCCTCAGCCCGCTGCAGAGCCCGTCTCAGCGGCTCGGCCAGATATCCCGGAGCTCGCGATGATCCCGCCGCCCGGAGAGGACCGTCGGCCGCCCATGACTCCTGCGCTGGCCCTGCGCGTCGCCGTGGTGGGGAGCTTCGCCCTGGCCATGTTCGCGATCATCTTCTTCCGCCTGTGGTTCCTCCAGGTCCTCTCGGGTGACCAGTATCTGGCCCAGGCCCGCGGCAATCGCACGCGTGAAATTGCCGTGTCGGCTCCGCGGGGCGAGATCCTGGACCGCAACGGCTGGGTCCTGGTCAGCTCGGTCAAGGCGCTCGAAGTGCAGATTTTGCCGCCCGATCTTCCCCACGCGTCCCGGGCGCAGGCGGTCCTCTTCCGCCGCCTGGCCAAGGTGCTGGGCATGAGTAACCGACCCAGCCGCTGCAGAGTTGCCGGAGTGGGAACGCTTCGGCTGGCGCCGATTCCGTGTCAGGTCCGCCAGCAGTTGGCCCTGCTGCCCTACGCCAACGTGACCATCGCGGAGGTCAACCGCTTCGTCCAGTACTACCTGGCCGAGCGCCAGTCCCAGTTCGAGGGCGTCCAGGTGACCAGCGTGTACGTGCCGGCCTATCCGCAGACGACGACCGCCGCACAACTGCTCGGCACCGTCGGCCGGATCACCCCGCAAGAGGTCAAGATGAAGGCCTACCGCGGCGTCTCACCCAATTCGGTCGTCGGCCAGTCCGGACTCGAGGGCTGGTATGACCGGTATCTGCGCGGGGTGCAGGGATCCGAAAACGTGCAGGTTGATGCTCTGGGGCGCGCCACCGGCGTGATCAGCAAGATCAACCCGATCCCCGGCCACAACCTGGCGCTGTCGATCGACGCCAAGCTCCAGCGGGTTGGCCAGCAGGCCCTGGCTACCTCGATCGCCTCCAACCCGGGCGCGACGGCCGGCGCCTTCGTGGCCATGAATCCGGTCAACGGGCAGGTCTACGCCATGGGCTCCATGCCCAGCTTCGATCCCACCGTTTTCACGCGAACGCTCTCGGAGGCGACCTACAGGAGCCTGACCAATCCCAACGGCGGCGATCCGCTGCTGAACCGAGCCATTCAAAGCGCCGGCCCGACCGGGTCGACCTTCAAGCCGATCACGGCCACGGCCGCGCTCGAGAGCGGGGACTGGACCACCGGATCCATCTTCGACGACACCGGGAGTTTCTGCATCAGCGGCCAGTGCCGCCACAACGCCGGGAATGCCGTGGACGGCTCGCTCGACCTCGTCAACGCGATCCGCGTCTCCTCCGACGACTTCTTCTACAACCTGGGCGTCCGCACCAACGTCGATCCCTACCAGCATCCGGGCGGCGGCCCGCTGGACCAATGGGCGCGCGCGTACGGCATCGGCCGTCCGACCGGGATCGATCTGCCGGGCGAGGACACCGGCACGTTGCCGTCGCCACGCTGGCGCCAGGAGCGAAACAACCTCGAGGCGCAGTGCGACCACGCCACCGGTCCCTTCAAGGGCAAGCCAAAGCACCCCCCCGGGGGGTGCGGGATTGCTGACGGCACCAACCGCCCGTGGTCGGTGGGCGACAACGAGAACCTCGCCGTCGGCCAGGGCGATGTCCAGGCCACCCCGTTGCAGCTGGCCGTGGCCTACGCGGCGCTGGCCAACGGAGGCACGATCGTCCGGCCGCACATCGGACTTGACGTGCAGAACCCCGACGGCACCGTGCTGCAGAAAATCGATCCGGCGCCGGCCCGTCACATCAACATCGATCCGTTCTACCTGGAGACGATTCGCCGGGGTCTGCGCGACGCGGCTTCACAGTCCGGCGGCACCTCGGCCGACGTGATGGGCAACTTCCCCGAGCAGGTCTACGGCAAGACCGGAACCGCTCAGTACAACGGGCAGCCCGACTACTCCTGGTACGCCTGCTTCGTGCCCCCCAGCGCGACCAGCAAGCCGATCGTGGTCGTGGTCCACGTCGAGCGCGGGGGCTTCGGCGACGTCGCGGCGGCGCCGGTGGCCCGGCAAATCCTTTCCCAGTGGTTCTTCGGTAAGCCCGGTTCCTACAAGTCCGGAGGCTCGGCGACGCTGTGAGCGCGACGACTGTCATCCAGCCCGGCGATGAGGTCGTCGCCCGCCGTCCCCGTGTGCTGCCCGATCCGCTGCTGCTCCTGGCTGCCAGCGGCCTGATCGCCTGTTCGATCATGACGCTCAACACGGCGACCCGAAAGACGGTGCCGGGCCATCCGCTGTTCTACGTCGAGCGCCAGGCCATCTACGCCGGCATCGGCCTGCTCGCGGCCCTCCTGCTCAGCCGGATCGACTACTCGCGCCTGCGCGAGTACAAGTGGGGCCTGTTCGCGATCATGATCGGGCTGAACCTGATCGTCTATGGCATGCCCCCGATCCAAGGCGCGCGGCGCTGGATCCCGCTGGGCTTCATGGAGTTCCAGTCCTCGGAGTTCGGGAAGCTGCTGATCATCGTCGCCCTGGGCGCGTTCGCCGTGGACCGCTCCCGGCGGCTGCACGAGCGGCGCACCACGGCGCGGATCATGCTGCTGGCTCTGATCCCGGCCATGATCGTCATCCCTCAGCCCGACCTCGGCACCGGCATGGTCTACGTGGCCGTTGGCTTCAGCATCCTCTTCTTCGCCGGTACATCGTGGAAGCAGCTGACTGGCCTCATCGCCATGTTCCTGGCTGCGGTGGCGATCGTCCTGGCCGGTGCGCCGGCGCTTGGGGTGCACCTGCTCAAGCCCTACCAGCAGCAGCGCCTGACCGGGTTCCTGAACCCCTCGCGCGACCCGGGCAACCAGACCTACCAGATCACCGAGTCGCTGATCGCCATCGGCTCGGGACAGAAGACGGGCCGCGGGAACGACGCGACCCAGACCAAGCTCAACTTCCTTCCCGCCAACGACACCGACTTCGTGTTCGCGGCGGTGGGTGAGACGTACGGATTCGTTGGCGCGGCGGTGGTGCTGTCCCTGTATGCACTACTGATCTGGCGCACCCTGCGGATCCTCACGATGTCCAAGAACCTCTACGGAACGTTGATTGCCGGGGGCATCCTGGCCATGCTCATGTTCCAGGTCTTCGTGAACGTCGGGATGACGATCGGGATCATGCCCATCACGGGCGTCCCGCTTCCCCTGATGAGCTATGGCGGCTCCTCGGTGATCGTCACCTTCTTGGCCATCGGGCTACTGCAATCCATCTACGTGCAGGCCCGGATGGCCTCGGTCGGCAAGTCCCGGCCGAGGTAACCGGCCGAGGTAATACCCTCAAGTAATACGCCAGCGCGACCAGATCTGCGCGGCAAGACTTCCAAAGGACTGAATGAAAATTGAAGAAGCAAGTGCTGGTCAGCGTCGACCGGGGGGAAACCCGGGTCGCGCTGCTAGAGGCGACGGGCACAGTCTCGCCGCGCAAGCCAAGTTCGCAAACCTCCTCGCGCCGCCGCAAGCCGGCCGCACCCGGAGACGCCTACCAGGTAGCTGAGCTCTATCTGGAGCGCCGCGGTAACCGCTCGATCGTCGGCAACATCTACAAGGGGCGCGTGGACAACGTCCTCGCCGGGCTCGAGGCGGCGTTTGTCGACATCGGCCTGGAGAAGAACGGCTTCTTGCACGTCGATGAGATCGTGCTGCCGGGAGTTGACGCGCCCCGTCGCGGTCGGGGCTCCGGCCGGGACGGTCGCCAGATCACCGACATGCTCAAGCCGGGCCAGGACATCGTCGTCCAGGTGGTCAAGGACCCGCTCAAGAGCAAGGGCGCCCGCCTGTCCATGGACCTGACCATCGCCGGGCGCTACATGGTCTATGCGCCTTACGGCGAGGGCGTCGGGGTCTCGCGCCGCCTGGAAGAGAAGGAGCGCGAGCGCCTACGCAAGGAGGCGGCCAAGCTCGATCTGCATGGATCGGGGGCGATCATCCGCACCGCTGCCCAGGGCGCCTCACGGGCCGACCTCGAGCGCGAGATGGTCTACCTGCTCAAGCTCGGCGAGGTGCTGCAGAAGCGCGTCAAGGAGACCCAGGCGCCCGCACTGGTCTTCCAGGAGGCGGACCTCTCGGTCCGCGTGGTCCGCGACATCTTCTCCGCCGACTTTGAACGGGCCGTGGTGGACGATCCCAAGCAGCATCACCGGCTGGTCTCCTTCTTCTCCCGCACGGCTCCGGACCTGGTCGAGCACGTTGAGCTTTGGGAGGAGGACGAGCCGCTATTCGAGTCCTTCGGGGTCGAGAAGGTGCTGGATTCCACGCTTTCGCGGCGGATCGACCTGCCCAGCGGCGGATACCTGATCATCGACTACGCCGAGGCCCTGACGGTCATCGACGTCAACTCCGGCTCGTTCATCGGCCGGGGCAAGGGTGCGCGCCTGGAGGACACGATCACCAAGACCAACCTCGAGGCGGCCGATGAGGTCGTGCGCCAGCTGCGCCTGCGCGACATCGGCGGGATCATCGTCATCGACTTCATCGATATGGCCCGGGCTCGTAACCGCGACGCGGTGCTCAAGACGCTGCGCAAGGCCCTCGACGAGGATCGGACCAAGACCTTCGTGGTCGAGATTTCCCCGCTGGGGCTGGTCGAGATGACCCGGCAGAACGTCACCGACGGGGTACGGGAGATCATGACCCGCGCCTGTCCGACCTGCGCGGGCGAGGGCGTGATCAAGTCCGAGGAGACGATCGCCATCGAGTTCGAGCGGCGGATGCGCGATCTGGCCAAGCAGACCTCAGCCGAGGCCATCCTCATCCAGATGAATCCTCGCGTCAGCGCGGAGTTCACCGGCAACGATGCCCGGGTGCTCCATGCTGTGGAGCAGGAGACCGGGAAGTGGTTCCACTTCGAGGGCTCCGAGGGCCTGCCGCTGGACCACTTCAGGGTCCTGCTCGAGGGGGACCGCGAGCAGGTTCTCGAACGCGCGCTTCCCTTCCGCGAAGGCGAGGAGGTCCACGTAGAGATCATCGAGCCCCACATGTACAGCCTCGGGGATGCGGTGGCCAAGATCGACGGCTACATCATCCAGGTCAAGGGCGGGACCCGGTACGTGGGGGAGAAGCACATGGTTCGCATCGACGAGGTCGGGCGCACCGCCGCGGTGGCCTCTCTGGTCGACGTTGCGGGAGCCTCGGTAGCCCGGGAGCCGGGTGCTGAGGAGGATGAACTAGAATCGAAGCCTCGGCGCCGCGGCCGCAGAGGTGGACGGCGCCGTTCGGGCGCCAAGGCCGGCACGGCGGCGTCAAGTTCAGACTCGGAATGACCATGTACGCGATCGTCAAGACAGGCGGAAAGCAGTACCGCGTGAGCGAGGGCCAGACCTTGCTCGTCGAGCGGCTGCCCGCTGCCGACGGGGAGACCGTCCAGCTCCAGCCGCTGCTGCTCGTCGACAACGGCGACGTGATCGACGGCGACGAGCTGAGCAAGGTCACCGTTTCCGCCCGGATCGTCGCCCACGAGCGTGGCCCCAAGCTGCGGATCGTCAAGTTCAAGCCCAAGCGGGGCTACAAACGCCGCAACGGACATCGGCAGGAGCTGACCCGGATCGAGGTCACCTCGATGGGCCGCAAGGCCGCGCGCAAGCGCGGCAGCGCCTCGAGATCACCCGCCCCCGTGGCGGCCGACGCCCCGAGCGCAGCCGAGCCCGGGAAGGGAGACAGCAATGGCGCATAAGAAGGGCCTCGGCTCCAGCCGCAACGGTCGCGATTCCAATGCCAAGCGCCTCGGCGTAAAGGTCTTTGCCGGTCAGACGGTGACCGGAGGAGAGATAATCGTGCGCCAGCGTGGGACCCGCTTCAAGCCCGGCGATGGTGCCGGTCTGGGTCGTGACGACACCATCTATGCCCGCTCCGCGGGCACGGTGTCCTTTAGCCGCGGCCGGCGCGGCCGGGTCATCTCGATCGTCCCTGACGGCGATCAGCCCGCGGCCTAGCCGCCTCCCCCGCCTTCAAGCCCCCGGGGACGCGTCCCCGGGGAAAGGCGATGCGTCCCCGAGAATCCGCGCAGTGCACATCGGGCACCGGCGCGCCCCGATCGGAATCTCGCTGGTGCACTCGGGGCATTCCTTTACGGTCGGATCCTCCTTGGCCCGCCGCGCCATCAGCGCGTTGTAGGGCTGAACGACGAAGAAGAAGACCACCGCGGCCGTGGTCAGGAACGTGATCAGGACGTTGATGAAGTCGCCGTAGAGGAAATGGCTCCCGTTGATGCTGAAGCTGAGAGCCTCGAAGCTGGGCTGACCAAAGATCAACCCAATGATCGGCGTGATCAGATCGGCGATGAACGCCTTGACCAGTGCGGCGAAGGCCACGCCGATGATGAAGGCCACCGCGAGCTCGACCAGGTTGCCCCGCATCAAGAACTGCTTGAAATCCTTGACCACCGTCACCACAACCGGCCTCCCCACGTTGCCCGCCATTGGTTCGCGGCAAGCATAACCCCGCCGCGCCCCTACCCTCATCACCATGCAGGATCGCGCCCGAATACACGTCCAGGCCGGTGCCGGCGGCGATGGCTGCCTGAGCTTCCGTCGCGAGGCCCACGTACCGCGCGGTGGTCCCGACGGTGGTGACGGCGGGCGTGGGGGGGACGTGGTGCTGATTTGCGACGCCTCGCTGCGCGACCTCGAGGCCTATCGGCGCCAGGCTCACTTCAAGGCCGGGCGTGGCGGGCATGGCGAGGGGTCCTTACGTCACGGCGCCGATGGCGGGATCCTGGAGATCCGGGTGCCGCCGGGTACCGAGGCGATTCTCGAGGCGGACGGCACTCGCTATGACCTGATCCGGGACGGCCAGCGGGCGTTGGTGGCCCGAGGCGGATCCGGCGGCCGGGGGAACAAGCGCTTCGCCGGGCCAACTCATCAGACCCCGCGCTTCGCCGAGCGCGGGGGCACCGGCACCGACATGTGGCTAACCCTGCAGCTGAAGCTGCTGGCTGACGTAGGACTGATCGGTCTACCCAACGCCGGCAAGTCCTCGCTCCTGGCCCGGATTACCCGCGCTCATCCGAAGGTGGCCGGTTACCCGTTCACCACGCTCTCGCCGGTGCTCGGCACCCTCGAGGTGGATTCGCGGCAGCTGGTCATCGCCGACATCCCCGGCCTGATCGAGGGGGCCAGCGACGGCGCCGGCCTCGGCCACGAGTTCCTGGCCCATGTCGAGCGCACACGGCTGCTCGTCCACGTGCTCGATCTGAGCCCGTTAGATGGAAGTGACCCGGTCCGCAATCACGAAACCGTTGAGCGTGAGCTGGAGCGTCACGACCCGCGACTCAGTGCTCTACCCCGGTTGCTCGCCCTCTCCAAGGCCGACCTGGTCGACGCCGACACGGCGGCCAGGGCCCGCGCGGCGTGGGCGGCTCGTCTCGGGCCGGACATCCCCGTGCTCGTCACCTCGGCTGTGTCGCGCATAGGGTTACGCGAGCTGGCTGCGGAGATGGTGCACCGCGTACCCCCGGAGCCCGAGGCGGACGAGACGGCGGTGCCGATCTCCGCCGCTGCGGCGGTGACGACCGTTCCCGAGGAGCTGGCCAGTCACCGTGTGTTCCGGCCCGCTGCTCAGCGCCGGTTCTCCGTCCGGCGCACCGGTGAAGGCGCGTTCGCCGTAACCGGTGAGGGGATCGACCGTCTGGTGGCGCGCTACGACCTCGAGAACGAGGAGGCTCTGGCTCACCTCGAGCGGCGGCTGCGCGGGATCGGCGTTCTGCGGGCGTTGGCGGCGGAGGGCTTTCAGGCCGGCGATGAAGTGAAGATCGCCGGCGTGCTCTTCGATCTTGACCCGGCGGTGTAGGATCGCCGCGACCCGCTGGCGGTGTGTCCCGCCTGGGGCGGTCGACCATCCCAGATCGAGGAGGAAGTTCATGCGTCGTATCGTTGCCCTGCTGCTGGCGCTGGGAGCGGCCCTCACGCTGACCGGCGTGGCTGGGGCCCGAGTCCTCAGGGTCGGCACCTACCACGGGATCCGTGGCCAGTACAAAACCATTCAGGCCGCGGTCAGGGCCGCGCACCCCGGGGACTGGATCCTGCTCGCTCCGGGCGATTACAAGACCCCACCCCGGGCCGTAACCACCCCTAAGGGCCACAAGAACCTTCCTGCGGCGGTCCTCATCACCAAGCCGCGGCTGCACATCCGGGGGATGAACCGAAACTCGGTGATCGTCGACGGGACCAAGCCGGGGTCGGCTCGCTGCAGCCGGTCGGGTGGGGCCCAGAACTTCGGTCTGAAGGTCAAGGGGGCCAAGCCCTCGGGCGTCAACGGCCTGATGGTCTGGAAGGCCGGCAGTGTGTCGATCGAAAACCTCACCGTATGCAACTTCCTGGGCGGCTCCCAGAGCGCCGG
>JBDTEE010000113.1:0-4820 GCA_039922645.1 Solirubrobacteraceae bacterium
AAGGGTCGAGGGCAGCGCGGGGTTGGTCTACATAACGCCGGGAGGGAAGAAAACGGCGCGCTTTCCGGGGGTCCGATTAATGCGTGGTGTTCCATCGCCGTACCGAATATGTAGACGGGGATGGAACACCTGCGGTCCCCGGGCTCTCAGCCTGACGCGCCAACTACCTTCAGCCTGACGCGCCAACTATCTGGTTCGGAGCCCACCGTGGCGTAGCACACCGTCAGGGGCCCCTCTCCGGCGGCCATTTCGCCTACCGGTATACATAAGCCTGATTATCGAGCGTTAACTGCGGAGCGCCGGGGGCTCGGTCAGACCGGAGCGCTCGGCAGCTTCTGGATGTCGGTCGATGGTTCCAGTGGGACGCTCGATGAAAACCGCGGAGCACTGTCAGTTTGCCCCGGCGTGCAGGCCGGCCTGCGCCAGCCGGTAGGTTGAGCGCGATGGAATTTCGCGAGCTTCAGATCGGCGATCGCATCATCGGGGTCTATGACGAGGGAGACCCCAAGGGTCCGGCGATCCTGTATCACCACGGCACTCCGGCGGCGGGCATCCCGTACCCCACCTGGCTAGACGATGCCCGCGAGCGAGGCGTCCGGTTCATCGCCTATGACCGGCCTGGGTACGGTGTTTCCACGGCTCAGCCCGATCGGACCGTGGCCGATGCCGCGGCCGATAGCGCGGCGGTCATGGATGCGCTGGGCGTCGAGCGCTTCCTCACCTGGGGCATTTCCGGCGGCGGCCCCCACGCGCTGGCCTGCGCAGCGCTGCTGCCGGATCGTGTTATCGCTGCGGCCAACGTGGCTGGTGTGGCGCCATTCGACGCCCCGGGGCTCAATTACTTCCGCGGCATGGGTGAGGACAACCTGATCGAGTTCGGGCTGACCATGGCCGGCCCTGAACACCTGGCGCCGTTTCTGAAGGCCACCGCGGAGGAGATGCTGGCCGCCACGGCCCTGGGCATGGTCGAGGGCTTCGCCTCGTTGCTCAGCCCACCCGACCGAATCGCCCTCGAGGCGGGCGTAGCCGAGTACTGGGCCGAGATTCTGCCCAATACCTTCGCCGGCGGCGTCCGCGGCTGGCTGGAGGACGATTTCGCCTTTCTGAGACCATTCGGCTTCGCGCTCGACCAGATCTCGGTGCCGACCCTCGTCGTCCACGGCCACCAGGACCGGTTCGTGCCGGTCGACCATGGCGACTGGCTGTCCCGGGTGATTCCCGGCGCCGAGGCGTGGATCTCCCCCGACGAGGGGCATCTCTCGCTCATGGCCGGGCGGATCCCCGACATCCACTCCTGGCTACTCGACCGGGTCTAGACCGCCCGTTCGGTAGTGCAGCAGCACCACGCCCGACCGGAACGGCCGCGCGTCGACTAGCTCCAGCTGGGACATGTCCTCGGCCTCGACGAACAGACGTTCGCCCTTCCCCAGCACCACCGGATACACGAACAGCCTGAACTCGTCGACCAGGCGAGCGGCGATAAGGCCGCGGGCCAGGCGGATGCTTCCGGTGCAGACGATGTCGCCGCCGCGCTCCGCCTTGAGCAGCTCCACGTCCAGCACGTCATGCAGGATGGTCGTCGGCTCCCATTCCGGATCGGTGAGGCTGTTCGAGACGACGTACTTGGCGACCCGGTCCAGATACTCGGCAATGCCGGTGGTGTCATCATCGGTCTGGGCGGTCCAGTAGCCGCGCATGGCCTCGAAGGTGACCCGGCCGGTGAGAAAGGCGTCGGCGGAGGCTCGCTGCCGGGCGATCTCGTCCTCGATATCGGACACATCGGCGTTGCCCGAAGCAGGATCGAACCACCCTCCGGCTGCGTCGATCACCCCATCTACGGTGATGTTCTCCGTGATGATCAGCCTGCGCACGGCGCCTCCCTCGGTGGCGGTTTCAAGGGGCCTTCACTCCGGAGTGGTCAGGTAGCGCCGCACGGCGATCAGGGCCCAGATCGCCTCCACGACTCCGAAGGGCCAGGTTCCGGCCAGGAAGCCGTAGGCACTCGAAAGCGCGCAGCCGAGGGCAAAGGCCAGCACGAACGTCCGGCCCCGGCGCTCGAGCGCGTACATGAGCACCATGAAGGTGACAGCACAGGCTCCGAAGACGGTCAGCATCGCGTGGCGCCACTCAGGCCCTCAGTCCAGCCGCCTGACCATCATCACCGATGCGTCACGCCCGCCGAGGCTCCCGGAGCCAGGGTCGGCTCAGTGACCGCGACGGACCCGAGCGCCTCGTCGATCGCCGTCAGGATGTCCTCACTGAGGGTGATCCCCGACGCCTCGGCGTTGGCGTGAACCTGCTCGGGCCGGGAGGCCCCGATGATCACCGAGGCGACGTTGCTCTGCCGCAGCACCCAGGCCAGAGCTAGCTGAACCATGGTCAGCCCGGCCTGCTCAGCGATCGGCTTCAGGCGCTGCACTGCCTCGAGCGTGTCGTCGTCCATGAGCCGGTCGATGAAGCCGCCCATCGCGTCGCTGGCCGCGCGGGAGTCAGCGGGAGGCTGCTCCCCGGGCAGGTACTTACCGCTCAGCACTCCCTGGGCCAGCGGCGACCAGCAGACCTGGGAGATGCCGTTGGCGGCGCATACCGGAATCAGCTCCGCCTCGGGCGCTCGCCAGAGCATCGAATACTGGGGCTGAGAGGAAACGAACTTGACCGTTCCGGGCACGCCCAGGCCGGCTTCGATCTGCTCCGGCGTCCACTCGCTGAAGCCGATCTGGCGGACCTTGCCCGAGCGCACCGCGTCGCTCAGGGCATCCATGGTCTCCTCGATCGGTGTCTCCACATCGAAGCGATGACACTGGTAAAGGTCGACGTAGTCGGTCTGCAGACGCGCCAGGGACGCGTCGAGTTGCTTGTTGATCTGGGCCGCCGAGAGGCCCCTGTCGGTATCGGACATCGGGAAGAAGACCTTCGTGGCCAGGATGTAGGAGTCACGCCGGTAGCCGGAGAGGATCTCCCCCCAGGCCGATTCGGCCGCGCCGCGGCCGTAGGCATTGGCGGTATCGAAGAAGTTGATCCCGGCCTCGAAGCCGGCTCGTGTACAGGCCTCGGTCTGCTCGCGCTCGACACCGCCGGCATAGGTCAGCCAGGCACCGAGGGAGACCTCGGAGACCTCCAGTTCACTGTCTCCGAACTGGCGCAAATTCATCCTGGTTCCCCTTTTGTTTTGTTGACGCGGTGACTACCCACCGACGGCTGACGGTCAACCCGGTCATCGCGTCAGCGGGTCGGGCGGGTCATGCGGAAGGTCTCGCGGATGACGGCATAGTCCGCCGGACCGCCCAGGCGGGCCACCGGAGCCAACGCCGTGTCGGCGATGTCGTCCTGAATCGCCGCCTCGTCGAGGTGGACACCGACCACCTGGCCGACGAGGAGGAACTGATTGCCCGGATGGCCGTTCACGTCACGGAGCTCGACCTGATGGACGACGCGACACTCCATTGAGCAGCGCGCTGCCGCCACCCGTGGAGGCGCCACGAGTCGGGATGGAGCCATCTCCAGGCCGGCCCGCTCGAATTCGCTCTGACCGCGCGGCAACGGTGCCGTGCCTCGTTCATGGCTTCCCGGCCAGGTTGACTGAACCGTCAGCGGACAGGGTTGAGATCCAGCCGATCGGACGCGGCGCCACGAGCGCCTTGAACGGGTCGTGAGGCAGGATCGAGCGGTCGCGCTGGTCGGGCTCGTAGAAGATCATCGCCGCTGAAACGTAGCGGCCGCAACTTCACTGCCGATTCAGGTATCACACCGGTAGTCAATCTGGGAGGAGTCAAGAATGAGACGGATTGCTGGTTTTCTGCTTGCGCCCGCCGGGCTGCTGGCGTTCACCGCCGGGGCGGCCATCGCCGCGTCCTCGCCTACGGTCAGCACCGGCGCGGCCAAGAGTGTCTCCGACACCGCCGAGGCGTTGTCGGGCACGATCAACCCCAACGGCCGTCAGACCGGGTACGTCTTCCAGTATGGGATCACCAACGCCTACGGTCTGGACAGCCCCAGCCACTCGGCCGGTGGTGGAACCAAGCCGGTCAAGGCCGCCGCGGTGATTCGCAATCTCACCCCGGGAACCGTGTACCACTACCGGCTGTCAGCGCTCAGCAACGCCGGGGGTGCCGACGGCGCCGACCGGACGTTCAAGACCTCAGGGGCTCCACCCGCGGGAGCCGCCACGGGCACGGCGGTCAACGTCGGCAAGGAACAGGCAACGCCGACCGGGAGCATCACTCCCAACGGCGCCAACACAACGTGGGTAGTTCAGTACGGGCTCACCACTGCCTACGGCGTTCAGACCTTCGCCCAGTCGGTGGGCGCGGGTAATACACCGGTGCCGGTTTCGCTCACGCTCAAGGGCCTCGCTCCGGCCACCCTGTTCCACTACCGCGTCGTCGCCTTCCACGGCGGCATCGTCAGCCCGGGCGCCGATGCGACGTTCTTCACCGAGCCCATCACCCGGCCCAAGCCCCGTCTGAGCACGCACACCAAGCCATCGGTGGCCCGGAAGGTGCCGTATACGTTCACCACCACCGGAGCACTGCACGGCGCGAGCTTCATTCCCGCGTCGTCTCGCTGCACCGGCAGCGTCACCCTGCGCTACTACAAGGGACACCGCCAGGTCGGGGTTGTCCTCGCCCCGGTGGGCTCCAACTGCCAGTTCACGGCGCAGAACAGCTTCCGTCCCCACCACATCGGGCGCGGAGTGGTCCCGCTGCGGATCAAGATCCACTTCAGCGGCAACGGCTATCTGGCTCCGGCTGATCAGACCAACCACGTGACCGCCGGTTAGTCGCGTTTTAGCGCCCCCGGCCAAGGCGGCCGGGGGCGCG
>JBDTEE010000114.1:0-19920 GCA_039922645.1 Solirubrobacteraceae bacterium
ACGGGGACCTGGCAAGCATCCTTGTCCACCAGCAGACAGCGACCGTGGTCGCGCTGCCGACCAGGGTTTCAGAGGACGCGTCGCTGCAGCGCTCGACCCGCAGCTGGGAGGGATTGGGGCGATGAGAGCATCGATGTGCGCTGATCGGCGCCAAACCGAGGCGCTGAGCGGCCGTCTGCGGTCCTGTGAGACATCGCCGCGACCGATCCCCTGCCCGGCACAGCGCCAGACCGAACCGATCAGAGGGCGGCGATGACGATCCAGCCGCCCAGCCCACCGCCGCTCCCTGACGAGCTCGAGCGGCTGCTTCGCCGTCTGCGCCTGCCCTACGTTCGCAACGCCGCGCCCGAGGTGATCGCCACCGCCAGAGCACAGCGCTGGGAGCCCGCCGAGGTCCTCAAGGTCCTGCTCGCCGAAGAGGCCCAAGGTCGCGATCAAGCGACGATCCAGACCCGGCGGCGCGCCTCAGGGTTGCCGGCCGGCAAGACGTTTGACGCCTGGGAGCCCGAGAAGTCGGTGATCCCAGTCCAAACACAACGGGCGCTACGCACCCTGGAATGGCTTGACCGCGCGGAAGTGCTGGTCGTGTGCGGTCCGAGCGGGAGCGGGAAGAGCCACTTCATCGAAGCGCTCGGACACCTCGCGATCGACACCGGCAAGACCGTCACCTGGCACACGCTGGAAACGCTCGCTCAGCTCTTCCGCCGCCACCAAGCGGATGACAGCATCCACAAAGCGATCGCGAAGCTGATCCGCACCGATCTGATCCTGATCGATGACGTCGGCCTGCTGCCCGTTTCCGCCGACGCAGCCGAAGCGCTGTTCCGCGTCGTCGACGCCGCCTACGAGAAACGCTCGATCGCGCTCAGCTCAAACATCCACCCCTCCGGGTTTGACGAGCTGATGCCAAAGACCCTGGCCACCGCGACCGTCGAGCGGCTCCTGCACCACGCCCACGTGATCGTCACCGACGGCCAAGACAGCTACCGGCTCGCCCAAGCGACCACCGGCAAAGGAGTGACGCCCCTGACCTGACCCACACCCGGCAATCACCACGGTGGGGAGATTTGATGGCCACCAGTGGGGAGAAACCATGGCCACCAGTGGGGAGATTTGATGGCCATAGTTGGGGAGAACAGGATGGCCATTGACATGAGTCGTTAGTTTCTGTGCAGTAGGAGGATGCGGTGATGCCGAGTCCTACTGCTGTGCCGATCCGGCTCGCCGCGGAGGAGCGGGAGCTGTTGGAGGCCTGGACGCGCCGGCGGAGGACCGCCGCGGCGTTGTCGATGCGCTCGCGGATCGTGCTCGCCTGTGCGGGTGGTGAGAGCAACACCGAGATCGCCGCCCGGTTGGGGGTGCACCGCAACACAGTCGCGTTGTGGCGTCGTCGGTTCTGGGAGTTCCGCGTCGATGGGCTGCTGGATGAGCCGCAGCCGGGTCAGCCGCGCAAGATCACCGACGCGCAGGTCGATGCGGTGATCACCAAGACGTTGGAGTCCGCGCCCAAGAACGCCACGCACTGGTCGAGTCGGTCGATGGCCAAGGAGGCGGGCGTGTCGCAGACGGCGGTGTCACGGATCTGGCGGGCGTTCGGTCTCAAGCCCCACCAACAGGACACGTGGAAGCTGTCCAAGGACCCGCTGTTTGTGGAGAAGGTCCGCGACGTCGTCGGCCTCAATTTGGACCCGCCCGAGCGCGCGGTTGTCCTCTTCGTCGGCGAGAGTCCCAGATCCAGGCCCTGGACCGGACCGCGCCGATCCTGCCGATGCGCCCCGGGATCCCCGAGCGCGCGACCGGCGACTACAAGCGACACGGCACGAGCAGTCTCTACGCAGCGTTAGATCTCACCACCGGCAAGGTGATCGGCCGGCTGCACTCGCGCCATCGCGCGATCGAGTTCAAGAAGTGCTGACCGGCATAGCACCTCGACCATCAAGAGGAGATCGTCATTTTGACAACGACACGGTCGCGGTCGCAGCATTCATGCGCATCGACTCTCTCTGGAGAGCCCCCTCGCCCACTGTGCCGTGAGCCGGAGCGCCCCTCGCCAGCGGTCGAGCTGAGGGCACGCTCGCGTTCGTCACGCCGCTGGTTCTGGCCGCACCTGTGGCGGGCTGCCGGTTGTGTTCTCCAGCAGAGGATCGTCGCGCAGAGCGAAGCGGCGCTGGAGAACCCCGAGGCCGGGACGGTTATCGGGCCTCAAGGCTCCTGATCGACGAGGTTTGACAGCAACCTATGCGTAATGGCTCGCACCGTCCCTGGTTTGATATGGACGGCGAGACAGCAGACAGCCGACTGCTTCTTTAATTAGAACCGGCGGGAGAGCCTCTTGAGCGCGACATCGGCCAGATGAGCTGCTCCAGGGTTAGGTACGCGTTAAGGAGCCTTTGTGTTAGTCACGACACCAAGGCTGTTTTCAACCAGGGCAATCTGTGAGTAGTAGGCGACGTCGTTGGTGGAGGAGCTGCGGCCGTTCAGGATGCCGAGCGCAACGGCGTTGCTCGTCCCTTCAAAGACCGGCGCTCCGGAATCCCCTGGGACCAGCGGGGCGTTGAGCTTTGCCTTGTAGACGCCGGTGATGATCGTGCCTCCGGATTCTTTGTAGACGCCGCCGACTCCCCCGTTTAGGAGGGTTCCGTACCGCACGCCCGAGATCGCTCCAGAGACTTCGACCCGATCACCTCGCTGGCCGGCGTTGAGTGCTTCTCGGCGTGTGATCTTGGCCGGCGGCACACCGGGCGCGATGGCGACGAGGTTTGAGCTCTTCCGATAGGTGATCGTCGAGGTGTTGTTGGTCGTGATGGTCGCCGCGTCAGAGCGGGCTGTCGCCGCACCAGGGTTGTAACTGCGCCGCGTCCACGGCCCGAAGGATTTGCCGCCCTGATTCCAGATTGTCAGGGGCGGCTGCAGGATTACGCAGTGTGCCGCTGTGTAGAACCCAGTCTCGTAATACGGCCCGTTCGGGCTGCCGAAGTGGTAGCCAAAGCCGTCGGTGCAGGCAGCTCCGTTCGGGGACCCCGGAGTTCCCTTCGGCACGGTGATGTAAAGCCCGGCGTAGCCGGGCTGATGGTATTTGGCCCGATCCGGATAGGGCTTCCTTGCGGCGGCCGCCAACGCGGTCGACTGTGCCGGGCGCTCCTGAACGGCGCTGCCGACCAGAGGCTCAATTGGCTGATCGTCAACCAGGTTGACGGCGTTCCCATACTGGGCAGCCACCGCCTGAGCTACGGGAGAAGTCGTGTTCGTGACGCCAACTTGGACCGTGTTCGTCGTGGGGTCGGGAGTGACCGAGACGATGATGCCCGTGGAGTCGTTTGCCATCGCTTTGACGACGTCGTTGGCAATGGCCAGGAGCTGGGACCACGAGTACTTCGCCGAGTAGATCTGAACTGTCGCTCCTGGTGCGGCGCCTGTCGCCGTTTGCGCGAGCTGGGAGGCGGTCCCTCCGACCAGGCCCACGTGGATCACGCCATCCGGAGTCTGATAGATGCCTCCGAATGCTCCAGGATTGGCGGTCGTAACTGCGTTCTGGACGGCCGTCACCAGCGGATGGGGATCGTACGTCGTCGCCGGATCCGGATCCACATACCCGGGGGGAGGCGAGAAGTAGTCGATTGACGGCTGCGGTTGCTGGCTCTGCGTGAACCGCTGATAGATCTGCAGAGCTGCTTGCCGAGCGGCGTCGTCGCTGTTCATCCTGATGCTCCCGTGTGCGGATGCTATCCCGCCCGCAGTCGCGAGACAGGCTACAACCGTGGTGCCTGCGGCCACACGCCACACCGACAACCGCCTCCGACCAAAGGCTGCCATGTGGTGCTCTCCCTTGTCGTGGTTCTTCGCGCCCTCCCGCTCGGCGGCGCGCGACATCATCCCGACGCTACCGCAGCTGTCAAATATCCAGAAGATCGAGTGACCGGCAGTCGCGAGGCACGCCGACGCGAGTGCTGCTCGCGGTGTGGATGCGCTAGCCAGCCGCAGCCTCGGCGTCAGTGTCGAAGAGGACGATTTCCACAACTCTCGGACCATGGGTCCCCCGGACGCCGCCAGAGTTGCGGAAGGTCGTCCGAAGCGGGCACGTCGTGCGGCTCCGGCCAGGCCTCCGTAATGCCTGGCAGGCAGCACTCTTGGCGGCGCGAGTAGCGGAGTGCCGCCGTCGCCCAGGAGCGACAGCGTGATTGCACGACCGCCTCGCCGACGGAGCGCAGCTGTCGCCTCGGCGAGGCGGATCTTGGGCGGCTCGTGCATGACTGGCATTGCGAGCGTCGCGTTGATTGGGAAGTAGACGCGCGTCGGCCCTGAGGTGCCTGTTCGACGTCAAGCGCGGCGGCGCGTGGTGGTCGGCCGGTTGCCGTGGTGGCAGGTACCCGGCTGCCGGTTGACGGCCGCGGGCTCCCGGCGTCACCGTCGCGCAGGAGCAGCCGCGGTCAGCGCATCGCTTGATCTACCCGGGGCATCTTTGTAGTCATCGATGTGGGGACAAGGTCAGCCCGATTCGGTCGGGTCCCGCAAGCATGGATGCCCGGTGAAGGAGCTATGGGTAGGAAACGGGCGTTCTCTTGAATATTGTTGCGGCATGGGACCGATCGACATCAAAACCCGCTCGCCGGACGGCGGACAGCCAGGCCCGCTAGCGGAGCTAGCTGCCGCCGAGCTCGTGGTTTCGCTACGCGCTATGAGCCGCGCGCTACAAGCTCTTCTTGCTGCTCAAGCTCGCGCGAGCGGCCTTCCCCTGCTCGAGTTTTTGATCTTGATCCGCGCCGTCGAGGAGGAAGGTGTCATAGCCCGCGATGTGGGCCAAGCGCTCGGCCTAAACACGAGCACCATGACTGGCCTCGCCGACCGACTTGAGACCGACAAGCTTATTCGTCGTGCCCCACATCCCAGTGACCGCCGCTTACTCGTCCTGAAGGCCACAGCCAAGGGCCAACGGACCGTGGAGCACGCCCTAGGCCCGCTGCTCGCCCAGCTCACCGAACTTGCCGGCCGCCTCCAAGGCGACCAGCAGGTGATTCTCGGCGGCTTCCTAACGGACGTCTCTGCGCTCGTTCTTCAACACGCTCAAGCCGCGCGTCCGCGGCCCACGCGACGCGCCGTCGCCCGCGCTGCGGCGGCTGGCTGAACGGGACCCCGGTGGGGGCGGCTGCGATCGGTTGAGGTTTCTTGACACGCGTTGCCACAAGGGGATAAGCTCCGCTTACGGTTGACTCGTATATCGAGTAGTCCGGCTAGTCGAGCAACTCTTCTTTCCGAAGGAGGGCCTTATGGCTCAGGGGAAGTCCGGTAGCGAGGATGGTGTTTCTCTTCGCGTGGATCGTCGTACAGTGATCATCGCTGGCGGCTCGGTCGCGGTGGCGGCGCTCGTCGGAGCTAGCGGGGCCGCTGCGACAACACCTTCAGCGCAGGTCGATGATCAGCCTGCGGATTTGCTTATCGCTCGCGTTGCGACGCACCCCTCACAGGGTGCCGTTGGGGTGGTTGGGGTGGTCACGGGCGACGACGCGGTCATCGAGGCCGCCTCACCGGCTGACGTGTTGGGGGGTGATGGGCGGCCTCGACCGTTCGATGCGATTCCTGTAAGCGACGCGATCGCGATCTTAGGGCCGAACGTGGGGACAGCCTCGCCCGGGGAAACGGTTGTCGCCCAGCGCGTCGTCCCGTGTGTGATCGGGGTGCGCTCGGATGTTCGACGCTGACGAACCGCAACTATCTGAGACCAGCGCGCCTGCCGGCCCGCAAAATGTTGACGCGCCGGTCTACTGCGTTCTGACCCGGTTCGGGCTGCGCGGCCCCCGGCAGTTGCTGCCCACCTACCGCGACTACGCTTCCCTGGCCGGGGAGGCACGAGCGGGAGCGGTGCCGGGGTTGCTGCAGTGCGCGTTTCTCGTGGAGAACCCGCGGACCTGCTACAGCCTGTCGCTGTGGTCATCCCCGCCGTTCTTTTCGGCCGACATGCCGGCTCACGTCAGCGCCGTGCGTCGTGTGTTCGGTCGGTTGCGCTTTGACCCAGCGCGAGGGCCGGAGCTGTGGTCGACCCAGTGGAAGCTCACGACGGTCACGAACAACCTGAACTGGGAGGGTTTTGACTTGCGACCGGCGCTGGGACTGACGGACGCGGGCGGGTGAGGCATGCCGACGAGCGATTTTCACGATCCGGGCGTCGTGCAGGCGCTTATCTATTCCATCCAGCTGGCGGTCGGCGCGACGTTCGCCGTAGCGGTCGTCCCGAAGCTCTACAGACCTTCGCGGTTTCGGCGCATCGTCGCTGGCTATGACCTCTTTCCACAGCTCGCGGCGGTGGCTGCGATCGCCGTTATGGCGGCCGAGGCAAGCATCGCTGTTGCGTTGCTGACGGGTTTGCTGATGGCCGTCGTGTTGCCCTTGGCCCTCGGGGTCGTGGCTCTTTTCGCGTTTGCGACCGGGGTGAACCTTGCGCGTGGGCGCAACGTCGAGTGCGGCTGCTTCGGTGGATCTGAGGAGCGAATTTCCGCCCGGAGTCTCGCCCGGCTGCTCGTGCTAGGTCTTGCGCTGGCCTGTCTCGCGACCGCTCTGGCTACCGGGACGGCACACCCGACCACGGCGTCGTGGCTGGCATCGCACGCAACCGCCAGCCTCGCCTACTTCGTGGAGGTTGCCGGCCTCGCGCTCGCACTGACCATCGCCGCGGTGTGGCTGTTGAACGCAAGGGGTCTGCTCGCAATCCTCGAGCCGGCCTGGAGAGGGGAAGCTCGATGACGGCTGTTTTCTGGATCTCCTTCGGCGCGCTGTGGATCATTGTCGCGTTTCAGACGCTCGTGATCCTCGGGCTCACACGCACGTTGCACACGCGCACCGACACCACACAGCCGGAGTCAGCTCCGGACACGCTGGAGCGGGGAAAACCCGCGCCGGATTTCAGTGCTGTCGACCTATCAGGAGCCCCGATCAGTCTCCGGGACCTCGTGGGTCGCCCTGCGGCGCTCCTGTTCGTCTCGCCGAATTGCGAGCAGTGCTCGGTGACTCTTGACGAGCTCAACGCGCTGGAGCTCAAGGCTCGCGGCACGGTCCTCATCTTCTGCCGCTCAAGCCAAGGCCGCTGTGCGCAGCTCGCGGAGACCTACGGGCTGCGGGTTCCCGTGATCGTTGACGAGGGCTTCGAGTTCAGTCGGCTCTTTCACGTCGCGGGCGCGCCGACAGCAGTTCTTCTGCGCGCCGATGGAACGATCGAGGGTTACGGAATCCCCGGGGGAGCAAGCGATCTCGAAGAATCCATGCGCGACGCCGGTTGGGCTGAGGAGACTGAGCAGACCGCTGCGATTGCCAATGGCCACCTCGTCGCGCCAAGCGCGGAAAGGAGTTAGCTCGATGTCTGCAGAAATCGTCGCCGAGAAGGTCGGCCGCTTCACCAACCGCCGAGGACTGCTTGGGCGCGCTGGAGCCGCGGCGCTCGGATCGGTTCTCTACCTCGTGGGCCGACCTCCCTCAGAGGCACAAGCACTCTGCTACCACTACGGGTGTGACACGTGCAGTTGCGAGACTGGCTGCGTGGGATACCTCTGCTCTTGGTGCTGGTGGGGCACGTGCTCCAATCACCGGCGTTACCTCTGCTGCGAGGGCTACAACCTCTCCGGCAGCAGCTGCAGCAACGGCAACTGCGGGTCTCAGTGGTACTGCTCGTTCCTGGGGGGAAGCAAGAGCTGCTGAGACGATAGCCGTGTGGCGCAGAGCGCACAGGTCCGCCCGTGCGGCCGTCTTGACCGCCGTGGTTCTCGCCGGCTGCGGAGGCGGGCACAAGACGACGCGATCAAACGGCAGCGTGGCGTCCTTGGGAACGCCGGTTGCCGGGCGGCAGTGTCCCGTCTCGCGGCCGGGCGGCAATCTACCTGCCGGCGTAGCGGGCGGGGGCGAGGGCGAGATCGGCAATTCAGGGCTCGCGACCTATATCGGCCAAGGCGCCACCGTGTTTGTCGGCGGCGGCATCGCGACCGGGTCCGCTTTAGGCTTTGCGCAGCCCGACGGGTCGATCTTTGCCAAGTTCCTGTGGGTCCGGGACTTTCGGGCGTCGGGGGTTCTTCGTGTCACCGGACGCGATCTCTTCAATCCCGGAGAGCGGCTCGTTGCACTACTCCGCCAGCCGACCGGTCCTGCGGGCGAGTTTGTCCCCAGCCACCTCGTCTTCCGCACGTCCGGCTGCTGGCAGGTGAACGCGCGGTCAGGGCCCGCGCGTCTCGCCTTCGTGGTTAGAGTCCTCGGCAGGGACGGCACCTGAAAGGCGCGGCTTGATGGCTGCGTTGACAGACCAGACGCAGAGCTCCACACGCGGCCAGCCTTCCCCCGGATGCCGCCCGGCAGACTTGGACGCCGCCGATCCGGACGAACAACTTGAGACGACGGCGCGGCGGGCGGCGCTGGCCACCAATGCGCTTACAGTAGGCGGCGTTACGGCGGCGATCGGCGGCGCGCTGGTAGCCCGCTGGGTGGCGCTGCTGCCGATCGCGTTCATCCTGGGCTGGCTGAACCTGGTGGGCCTCTGAGGACAGAATGTGCTTGGCGCACTCACGCCCCTCGGGGAGGCGGCGCACGGTAAACCGAGATGGGCAATCAGCGCCACGGCGTTCACCGTTGGCGGGCTGCTCACCAGCGGACTCGTAGGCGCATTACTCGGGCTCATCGGCCAAGCCACGGGAGCGCCCTTCAGGAACTTCGTAGGTATGCCAGCAATGATCCTGCTTGCCGGACTGTGCGCGGCTCGGGAGGCGGGGTTTCTAAAAGTGGGGCTACTCCAACCACAACGGGCGACTCGCGGCTCACTGGCACGTAGGCTGGGACAGCCCTGGGCAGCACTGCTGTGGGGCGCAGACATCGGCTTGCTTTTCACGACCTGGTTCACCTTCTCTGGAACCTGGTGGCTGATCGCGCTAATGATGTTCTCCGGACACTCAGTCGTTTCAGCCTCCATCCTCGCAAGCTATTGGGGCGGCCGGGCGCTCACCATCTGGCTCGGTCCGTGGCTCGTCTCCTCCAGCAGAATCACCGGGCGGCTCCCCGAAGTCTGGGACTACCTGTATCCCAAGTTTCGCCGGATCCATGCCGCCGCCCTCATCCTAGGAGCCACACTTCTCGCGGTAACAGGCCCATGAATCCAACGTGGATACCGCGGCCGCGGAGACAGCGGTGGCGCCGATCGATGCGCCCGCGATCGAGCCGAAGCGCTTGAACGCCGGCGGTTCAATGCCCTCGCTGCCAAAGCGCCTCGCGACGGGCAGACCCCGGTCGCTTACCTCGGCGCCTCGCTGGAGGCAGAGGCCGAGTATGCCGAGCGGCGCGAGAAACGCCCGTTGTGGAACCCCGAAGTCCCGCTCATCGAGCGCCCGGAGGATTCCGGGTGCAAGCCATCCGAAATCCGGCAGGCCACGACTGGCCACGATCGCCTCCCGGGTGAGAATCCCGGATGAATGACTGGAGCCAGCGGGCTTCATCGCCGACTCGGTGCTCTTGAAAACACCGGCCACAACCTTGGCTGTCCCCGCCGTCCACGAAGGACGCCAGTGCCCTCGTCGTCGTGCTATCCGCTCGCGCGCCCCGTAGCGACAGCCTGGTCGTCAGCAACCGGCGCACCTATCGAAGCGGAGGGCCGATTGAACTCGAGCCTGGCTTTCGGTTTAAGAACGCAACGAGGAGCGTCAGCTCGCTCGAGCAAGCCGGACTGTCCCGAGACGACCGCTTGGCCACGCATTACGGAGGCCTGGCCGGAGCCGCACGACGTGCCCGCTTCGGACGACACTGAGGAGCGAGACGCGAGCATCGGGTCCTTGCCGCGTTGACTGCAGGAGCGGAAGCCTTGCCCGGCGGTGAAGGCGTCGTGGGCTACGTCCGGACCGCGGCGAACGCGTCGCTCGCCCCCAGCCCCGGGTGGCGACAGGGTCAACGGTTGGTGTCCGGACGCGCGATCATCGATTTGGGGCTGTCGCTCGATGGCGCTCCGGTCACGAGCAAAACTACCTCTAAATGGCCGGACCCGTACGTGCTGAGCGTTCACACCGTTGATCCCGCAGCCCGACCTCGCGATCGAGCTTGCACTCAACGTTCGTGGGCCACCAGGGCGTTCCCACGATCGCGGTGCATCTCGTGCTCGCACCGCCTGGGCGCGCCGGACATGGGACGGGCGAGCATCCCCACGAGCAGCTCGATCCGATCCTCACGCCCGCGCGTACGCATACGACCACACCCACCGAGTTGATCTAGGTCCTCGACGGCCTGGGCATTCAGGCCGGTGTCAACACTCCGGTGAGGGAGCGTTCGCGCAGCTTGAGTGCGCCGAGTAAGTCCGAGCGCTGACCCCGCCGCGCGCGGCTGACCACGCGGACTGCACACCAACGACTGCCGGCGCTGGTGCGCCGGATCAGGCGCGTCGCGGGTCCGGTTGCTGCCCCTCAGGGACGGAACCGGGTACCTGCCTGTGTGGCAGGGAGCCGGGGTGCCGCTGGCGGCCGGCCCTCCCCATTTTCGCACCCTGGCGGGTGCCTGGGGGTCGGGGATCGGCCCGCCATCAGGCGGGCCAAAGACCCACTAGGAGGGCCTAATGGCCACCACCACAACCCACACCACCAAGCAGTCCACCGTCGACGGCGCCAACGGTGGCGTGCAGCTGCGCCACTTGCCACTCTCGCGGATTGTCGTTCCGGACGGGTTCAACCCGCGCGGGGAGGTCGTCGATGATCGCGAGCTCGAGCAGATGGCTGAATCGATCCGCCGGGACGGCTGTTTGCAGCCGATCCGCGTTCGCGCGACCGAGCATGGCGAGTTTGTGTTGGTCGCCGGGGAGCGCCGGTACCGTGCCGCGGTGAAGGCTGCGGTGATGGAGTTGCCGGCCATCATCCGTCCGGTCGGTGCCGGCGGCGAGCACGAGCAGGCTGACCTGTTGGTCGAGGCGCTGATCGAGAATGACCTGCGCCGGGAATTGGACGGGGTCGCCCGTGCCCGCGGCTTTCAGCGGCTGATCGACAGTGGGCTGACCGTGAAGGGAGTCGCGGAGCGCCTGCAGACCACTCAGTCGCGGGTCCGTGAGCATCTTAGGATCCTCAAGCTCCCGGACGCGTTGCAGCGTCGCGTCGCGGCCGGCGAGATTCCGCTGCGGGCGGTCAGGGCGCTCGTGCAGCTCGGGAACGTCCATCCGGAGCTGGCATCGGTCGCCGCCGGGCAGGTGCTCAATCCCGGGGACAGATACGAGGCATATTCGTGGGCTGACGTTGAACGCGCCCCGCTTGAGGTTGCGCTGGCGGGCGGCGAGCTGCCTGACGGCGTCTACCGTCCGCACACTCCGTACCCGATCACCGCTTTCGCGCTCAGCGAGCGCGCGGGCAAGGATCTGGCGGCGGTCGAGCGGTTGCTCGGGCGGGCGGTGGAGGAGGTGCGGTTCGACGGCTCAGACCTCGAGCGGGCACGGGCGCTCGGCGCAGCTCACGGCGAGAACTGGCAGGCGATCATCGTCGGCGCGGATGTCGGCGCACAGCTGGTTGGCGACTACCTCGCGCGCGGGGTCAAGGAATTGCGTCGCCGTGCCCGCTCCGAGCCGGAGCGGGCGGGCAGGACGAATGCGCCGGTGCCCGAGTCGGACAACGGTGAACCCGCTGACACGGAGAACGCTGCGGGCGCGTCAAGTAGCGAGCAGCCGGCGGACGAGGCCCGGCGGGCTGAGCGCGAGGCCGAGCGCCAGGCGCGCGAGCAGGCGACCCGGTTCAATCTTGAGCTGGGCCGTGCGGTCTATACCACGCTGTCGCGCGTGCGTGTCGACGAGGCCGCGCTGAAGATCCTCGCGTCGGTCCAGATCTGCGGTGAACTTGCGGACATGGCGATGCGCGGCGCGCGGTACGGGTTCCCGGGCTGGGTGAGCGAGACCACGCAAAAGAACGGCAAGACCAAGTACGGCTACCTCGAGAAGTCACAGGCGGAGCACCGCGCGAGTGATTATCTCCGGGGCGCGGTCAAGACCGGGGAGCTCGTGGGCCGTCAGATTGCGTTGCTCGTGATGGCGACGTATGCCGACCAGGATGCGGTGGCCGCGTCGAATCGCAGCTGGCACCAGGTCAAGGCCAGCGGTCCGTGGGCGGCCGAGCTTGACGAGCTGCTGGACAGCCTCGTCGCCGACAACCTGCCTGACAGCGCACTGGCGCTGCTCGGGCCGCTGCTCGACAAGCGCAGGCAAGAGCAGCAGGAACGCGCCGCGGCGCGAAAGGCGCGCGAGGATGCCGCTGCGCGGCTTGACGGGATCGAGGAGCGAATGTGCGAGCTCACGATCGAGCAGGTCGATCACGCGGAGGAGGATCTCGGCCGCGCGTGGGCGGGATGGACGCCGCGCTACAGCGCGCTGCGCGAGCAGCTCGCCGAGCGCCGGCAACAGCTCATCGCATCCACCGGCGATCAAGCGGCACAAGTCGCGGCCGGGCAGACGGAGTAGACGGGCGCGTGACGCCTCAGCGCGAGAGCCGCCGGGCGGGGCCAGTTTCGCACGCCATCCGGGCGTGCGGCCCCTCGCCGCGACCGGCCCCGCACCCGAGCAGGGCCACAAGCCAGAAGGGAATCAGTCATGCCCGCAGGAATCACCTCAAGCGATTCGATGTTCTCCGTGCGCCAGACGCCCTGGCACGGCCTCGGCGCGGTGCTCGACCAGCCGCCGGCGACGATCGCAGAAGCGATCCAGGCCTCGGGCCTGGGATGGCGGGTCCAGCGCGAGCCGATCGCCGTGGACCGCGGTGACGCCGCGACCGTGGATGACTGGTGGGAGCCCCGCTGCGAAGAGATCCCCGGCTACTACGCTACCGTCCGGCAGGACACCCGCACCGTGCTCGGGATCGTCGGCGAGCGCTACCGGATCGTCCAGAATCACGAGGCGTTTGCGTTCGTTGACCAGCTGCTCGGCTCGAGCCTTCACTTCGAGACCGCCAGCAGCCTGAACGGCGGCCGCCGGGTCTTGGTACTCGCGACCTTGCCCGAGCACATCGAGGTTGGCGGCGATCCGGTCTGCCCGTATGTGCTGTTGATGAACAGCCAGAGGATGGCTTCACACTGCCTCCTTTGACGGGACGGGTTGGTCGTTTGGTCCAGTGGCGGGCTGATCGCCCGTGTGACGGGCCGGTTGATGGCTGCTGGATGTCGAGATGCCTGGGCTGGTGGGGTGGTTGGACCTCTTGGCCGGCGTCGTCGTGAGCACTTTCCGGGCTCGAGGTCGGGCCTGATTCTGCCAGTGCGGGCTGGCGCGGTCGTGGTTGCTCGATTCTGGCGAGCGGGCCGACGAGGTGCTGTTGACGTCTCAGCGCCCGACGCCAGGGCGCCCGATCTGCACCGGCTTTGACTGTGCTGGACCGGGCTCTGAGGATGAGAGTACGGAGGACGGGATGCGCTTGACGATGCCGGAGGAGAGATAGGTCGACTCGAACAGGAGCGTGCCCGGCTTGACGCGGAAGCCCTTGTTCGGTTTCAGGATGATCTGGCTTTCTCCGAGCAGTTTTGCCGTGTGGGGGTCAAACAGCAGCTCGTCGCGCTGGTGGTCGAACGGGTCGTCGAGAACGACCGCGAGCGCGGGTCGGCCGATCCCGTCGTGGGTGCGGCCGAGCATCTTGATGCCGGGGATGGTCGCTGCGACGCGGTAAAGGGCGGCACGAACTCTCGCCGGTACTGGGTCTTCGCGCACCAGATCGCCGATGATGGTGAACATCTCATGGCGCCGGAACGCCGTTGAGCTTCTTCCAGTGCGGCCTGCGATCACTCGCCGCATCGCGTCGACGTTCGTCGGCAGCCGGAGCAGTTGAGCGTATGGGATGTCGAACGCGTTGGGTGGTAGCGGCAGGTCACCTGGACTGTTGAGCTGGGCGGGACGCCCGGCACGCTCCCAGTCGCGTCGAGCGCTGGCAGACAGGAACTTGATCGGTCCGATCACGCGCGTCTGAAGCTGGCTCGGGGTGTCCAAGCCGACCCAGATCTGGCGATCCAGGGACCCGAGCGCGTCGGTGATCACAAGCGCATGGTGGGGTTGGCGGCCCGCGACCGCGACGCCGAGGGTGGTCGTGTGACTGTGGACGTACCAGTACTCGCCGGGACGCATCTGGCGGGGACCGCCAGCTGCCTCAGCAGCCAGGGCGGCGCGTCGCAGCAGCGCCGCGGCGGACGCGGAAGCGGGCTGCTCGACACCGCCGCGCAGCCCGCCGGCCAGCAGCAGTCCGGCGGCGACCGCGCAGAGCGCGCCGACGAGCCCGATCGACGGCCACACCGCGAACCTGCCTCGCAGCAGCCGGGGCGAGGTTGCCGGCTTGCCGTCGTGTTCGAGCTCCAGCATGAGCCTTGCTCGCGCGTGCTCACGTGCGGTCGGTGATGCCGGCTGTTCGGGGTGGAGGTCTCGGATGAGCTCGAGATCTGTGTTTGCTGTCATGTCGAGCTCCTGTCGGTTGTGATCGCGGTCGGCGCGTCCTCGAGCTCAGTACTGAGGTGGCGGCGAGCGCGATGGAGCCGCGATCTGACGGTTCCGACTGGAACGCCGGTCGCGATCGCGATCCCTTGGTAGTCGAGGTCAGTCAGCGCAAGCAGCAGCAGCGAGTCGCGATCTGCCGGCTGCAGCCGTGCGAGCGCTGCCGCGACCGTCGGTCCCAGCGCCGCGGCGTCCGCGCGTCCGTCGGCGCCGTCGAGGTCGTCCTCGGATCGGTCTCGCTGCGCAGCCCGCGCATATGCGTGTCGGCGGCGTGCCTCGGCGCGGGCGTGCTTTCGCAGCAGGTTCGTCGCGATCCCGTAGAGCCACGGTCGAGCATCGGGGTGAGAGAGGTCATATCGGGCTCGATGTGCGAAGGCCCGCAGGAAAGTCTCGCTGGCCAGCTCGTCACCGAGGTGCTGGCCAACGCGTCGACCGAGGTACCGGGCGATCGCGTCGTAGTGGCGGTCAAACAGCACGGCGAAACATTGGGGCTCCGGCAGGGAGGCGCTGATCGGGTCCGCGTCATTCGGTGGACTGTCGGAGGCGCGTGCTTCTGTCATCTCTGGTTGATTCCCCGAACGCCGGACCTTGGTTCACGCGCGGAACCGGGTGCCTCCGGGGGCAGCCCGGCTGCGAGGCCAGGCCGCCTGATTTTCGCACCCGTCCGGGGTGCGGTTTTGACGGCACAGGCCCGCAGCGGGCGGGGCCCAAACCGCCAGGAGGCGATCATGGCCAGCAGGTCCTCTCGCAAGCCGTTGTCCGAAGCCGAGCGCGCGGAGCGCCGCCATCGCGACCGTGAGCGGCTCAAGCACGCAGCCGAGCAGCTGCTCAGCTCCGAAGGCTGGCAGCGGTGGGCGCGCGTCCGCTGCCAGGCGGGGCTGGCTCGGCTGTCGTTGTCCAACCAGCTGCTGGTCGCGATCGCCTGCCCGGAAGCGACGTTCGTGGCAGGGTTCAAGGCGTGGCTGCATCTCGGATATGCCGTGCAGCGCGGGGAACACGCGATCGCGATCATCGCGCCGTTGCCGGTCAAGGAGCGCGACCAGCTCAGCGGCGAGGAAACCGGCGAGACCCGACTGCTGTTCAAGACCGTGTTCGTGTTCGACCGCTCCCAGGTAGCGCCACTACCCGGGGTTGAGCCGACCGCGCTGAAGCCGCCGTGCGAGCCGCTGACCGGCGACTCGCACGCGCATCTCCTGACCCCGTTGAAGGCGTTCACCGAATCACTCGGGTTCGCCGTCAGCTTTGAGCAGATCCCCGGCGGCACTGGGGGGTGGTGTGATCAGAAAGCCCGGCGGATCGTGGTCGATGCCGACCAGCCCGCGAACGCGAGGTTGCGGATCCTGATCCATGAGACGATCCACGCGCTCGGGGTCGGGTACGCGGATTACGGTCGGGAGCGGGCCGAGGTGATCGTTGACACCGCCACCTGGCTGGTGGCGGCCAGCGTCGGTTTGGACGTGAGCGGCGAGACGGTGCCGTATGTCGCCGGCTGGGGCGAGAGCGGCGCGCTCGAGGCGGTGACCGCGTTCGCGTCCACGATCGACAAGCTCGCGCGGCGCGTCGAGACAGTGCTCGCAGTCGAGCCGGCGGTTGAGATCGTCGCGGCCTGAAAGATCAGCCGCCGCTGCCGGCGGCGAGTTCGAACAGACCGCTGTGTCCACGAGGCGCGTCGGGTGCTCGATCTGTCGATCGACTACTACCAGCAGTTCAAGAGCACCGGCAACCAGCTCGCGTCCGAGCGCTGCTCCAAGCGCCAGCTGCAGAACGTGCTCGACGAGCTCTACCCGTCCGGGACCGAGGACGCGAGGACCGTCCGGACACGCAAGGGCCGCGAACAGGTCAAGCAGCGGATCGCGGACCTGTTCCTGCGCGGCGATACGCAGGGCAACGCTCCCGGAAGCAAGTGGGCGGCGGTCAACGCGATCGTCGAGTACGGCGACTGGCATCGCCCGATCCGCCAGGGCGGAGAGCGGTTCGCTCGTGCGCTCGACGACGGCGCGCAAAAGACCCATGCGCTTGAGCTGATCGCGTCCGCCTGACGGTTGCTCAGGGCCGGCGGGCACACCGCCTACCGGCCCGGCGGTTCCGGTGGAGCCGTGTCCACCTCCGTGTCAGGGGTGGCGGGACAGCCCCTTTGAGCGAGCCACACCCGCCGGTCGGCCGTCCAGCATTTGAGGACCCACCGTCTTGATCTGGTCAACGACGGGATCCACGACGGCGTGCGACGAGAGTCCGGTTCAAATGCTTGACCGCCGACCGCCAGGCGCGGCCTTCGCTGGGCATGCCCACCACCCCAGACCAGGAGGCCAGCATGTCCCACAAGCCCCCGAGCGCCAGACAGCTCAGCTACCTCAAGGCGCTCGCCGAGCGCACCGGCCAGACCTTCGCCTACCCCCACACGAGCTGGCAGGCCAGCAGGGAAATCGGCCGGCTGCTCAAGCAGAAGCCCTCAAGCGTGCTGGAGCGGCGGATCGAACGACGCGACATCGCTGCGGAGATCGCCTGCGGGCCCGAGGACAGCGCTCGTGTGGACCTCGACCGCGAAGCCACCGGCTACGGATCGAGCGCCACCTGGCGCTCGAAAGTCAGCACGTCTACACGCGCCCCTGTCCCCGAGCCCCGCCGCCCGCGTCCAGAGGTGGGCGAGGAGACCGAACTCGCGCGGTATCAAATCAGCAGCGGCGAACGAGTCCTGCTTGCCCAGCGCGTCGATGGGGTCGTCCGGCTGGTCGATCGTCCCGCGTCGGGGCAGGGACGTTCCTATCTCGTCGAGCGCGAGCTCGACCTCGACGGCGACGACGCCCTGACGGCCCTGATCGCCGACTACCGGCATCAGTCCCAGATCCATGACCGGGTGCCGATGCTGACCGCGACGGTGGGCTCCCAGCTCTAACAGCCCACCGACAGCATCGGGCGACGCCCCGATCAGCCGATCGGCCCCGCACCAGCAGCTCGCCGCGCCGAATGCCGGCAAGCCAGCAGCTCTGACGACTGGTCTCACACCCGCGGCGCTCGACGCAGAGTTAGTCGAGGACGCCTCCCGAATCCAGCCCGACACGTTCGAGCGAGCGTGCTCTGCCAGCTGTAGCAAGTAGGCGTCGTCGCGGGCGCCGCACGGCGACGGCGACGGTGAGGGCGACGGCAAGGATGCCCAGCGCTGACCGTGATGGGCGCTGCATTGGGCGCTTAGGGGGGTTGCTAGCTGGTCGCTATGGCGCTAACCTTAGCTGTCACACACCGATCGAACGGGAGACTGCCCATGTCGACGCTGACCGAGGAGCGCGCATCGGCGCTGGAGCGCGAAGCGACCGTCCGGCCGCTGACTGAGCTCGCCGGATATCTGCAGGACACGCTTGGTCAGCGGATGGCCGCTCATCTAGCCGGCCTGGAGCACTCAAAGCAGATCGGCCGCTACGCGCGTGGTCAGGCCACGCCACGCAACGATCTGACCGCGCGTCGTCTGCGCGAGGGCTACAAGGTTGTGCGAATGCTCGTCGACGCCTACGACGCGGCGACGGCCAAGGCGTGGCTATTTGGCACCAACACCCGTTTGGATGATCGCGCCCCGATTGACGTCCTCGGCCTAGGGCACGCCACCGAGGAGTTCGCCAGCGTGGTGCGCGCCGCCCGCCAGTTCTCAAGCGCCGACGAGTGACCGACGGGCCCGAGGGCGGGCGCGTCTGGCGTGTCGGGCTGGCCCGCGGCCCGCTGGGGTTCGTGCCACCAGAGCGCCGCTCCTACAACAACCGCTTTGACGATCTGCGGCGACGCTTCGGAACGCTGTACTGCGCGGCGCTGGCCGAGACCGCGTTGCGCGAGGTGCTAGCCGACCTGCGCCCCAACGCCGCCGCTATCGCGCGCTACCTCAAGCTCCACGGCACCCGGTCAGCCGGCGACCTACCAGCGGCGGCGGTGAGCGCCAGCTGGCGCCGGCGCCACGTGCTCGCTCCCGCGCGCCTTGAGCTCGATGGCCCCGTTCTGGACCTCACCGACGTCGCGCAGCGGCGCGAGGTCGAACTGCGCCACGCTGAGTTGCTCGCTGAGCACGGCATGGCCAACCTCGACCTGCACGAGATCACCACCCCGCGACGGACCGTCACGCAGACGATCGCGGCTGACGCCTTTGAACGCGCTGGCGTCGCCGCGATTCGCTTTGCGTCGCGGCTGGATGGACTTCCGTGCTACGCGCTCTTCGAGGGTCGCGGCCGGCTTGTCAGCGACGGCGAGATCCTCGCGCTCACCGATCCTGTTCCAGAGCCGCTTGAGAACATGGCCGCGAGCTGGCAGCTCAAGCTCGAACCCGCCGCGAGCAAGATCGCGCCGCGACCGCCGACATAGCCGCGGTTACGCGGCGCCGGGCGCTCGCCGGGATCAAATTGTCGCCAGCTACGGACTGAACTACGGACTAAGCTACGGATTCTGAGTCCGTAGTGAAACCCGCCCCCGCCCCGCAGAACCTGGGTTTAGGTGGGGACCCCGAGCCAGACTACCCGCCCTCCACGAGGTCGTTCGGGTAGTCTGGCTCGGGGTCTGATTATTTGGTCTGCAGCGGGGGCGGGGGCGGGACGGCAGCAGCTCTGGACATGAATGCCAGTGGGACTCAGGGGTGGGTCTTGAGATCAAAAGTCAAAGTCAACGGCGGCGGCGGGTGGAGCCTGGATGCAGAATCAGGGGCGTGGGGTGATAGCGGGTAGGGTCAGCGGAGCGGCTCGGTGAACGAGGAGGTGCCCGGACGGATGCGCTCATCGGGTCGTGCCGGCTGGCGAGCTGGTCCGGGGTCGTTGGAAGGGCTGGTGTGGCTGGCGCGGGTCGGGCCGGCTTCGGTGCAGGCCTGGGGGGCTGCGATGGGCTGGAGTCGCTCCGTTGCGTTCTCACACGCCCAGCGCCTGGAGCGCGAGGGATGGCTCGTGCGATATCCGACGCTGCGCGGGCAAGGCACGCTACTGGTCGCGACCGGCTCGGGGGTACGGATGGCCGGGGTGGCGGTCTCGCCGGCCCGACCGCCAGCGCCGACCTGGTGGGCGCACCTTCACGCGTGCGGCTGGGTCGCTGCCTGGCTGACCGTCCGCGGGCGGGTAATGCAAGGCTGCCGCGAGGTCGACGAGGATCCATCCTGGCGCGGGGATATTCGCTGGCACGACAGCAACGGCGCTCACCGCGCCAGACACCGTCCCGACCTCGCGGTGGTCGTGGACGGCGTGCGGTTCGCAATCGAGGTTGAGCTGGCGCGCAAATCCGCCGAGCGGCTGACGGCGATCGTTGGTCTGCACGCCCGCTGGCGCGCGGGCGGGCAGACCGGCGGCGTTATCTACGTATGCGCGGATGAAGCCGGTGCCGACCGGGTACGGGAGATCGCCCACGAGCGAGGACTGAGCACCCGCCGCGGCGGCGGACTGCGCGTCGAGCTGCTCGAGAAGATCGAACGGGAAACGCGCGCCGCCGCGTCGGCGTGAGAGCCGTCGGGCGGCTGGCGCGCCAGG
>JBDTEE010000115.1:0-10399 GCA_039922645.1 Solirubrobacteraceae bacterium
CCACGCACAACGACGACCCCAAACCCTTTCAATGGACCGCCACCACCGACCAGATCCTCGAAAAGGTTCGACGCGGGCGCGTCACCCTCGACACAATCACCAACTGATTCTGAGACGGTCCACTAGCTGCGCAAGGTAGCCGACCGGACCGCCCCGGCGCTACTACAGCCTGACCAAGAACGGCCACGATGCGCTCGAACAGGTCACGCACGAGTGGGGACGCTTTCGCGATGCCGTTGACGACCTGCTCACGAAAGCTGGCGCCGCATGATCGTTACAGCTCCAGATCAACTCGTTGAGGACTACCTCAAGCGACAATGCAGGGCGGGAGGAAGACTGCCCCGCAGCAGCCGCGACGAACTGCTGCAGGCAATTCAGGAGCATCTTCGCGAGGGGCCGTTCCAACCGGGTCGAGCGAGGCAGAGGCGCGAAACGCGCTTGACAACCTCGGCGAGCCAGAACCATTTTCGCCGAGAAGTTCGACCGGCTCGGCACCAGGCCGCCAACTGATCGGCACCCTCCTCCCCCCGGCGGACTCAGCGGCGCTCTCTATCTATTCCTCATTGCAAGATCCTCGTCGAGCGGTAGCTGCGTAAGCAGCGCCGGCTACCACCAGCCGACCGTCTCGCATTGCACTGACCAGCCGGAAGTGAACTACCTCCTCCTTGCGCTACTCATATGGAGGAACTTCTGTCAAGTGAGCAGCGTTGATTCTTCCCCCTTCTCGTTGCTGCAGTTGGGGGCTGGTGCGCGTGTGCTCGGGTGGGGAGGCGTCGGGCGAAGTTCTCGACGTCGGTCAGTCTCATATGCGGGGGTTGGCTACCCCAGGTCCCTGGTTTCGTCGCCGGCGAACGCGTGTCTAGGAGCGGGCGTGGCCTGGTAAAGGCTGCCCATAGTAGTTCCGCGCATACCAGCGGACTTCGGGGCCCGGCGCCTCCCCACCCGAGCGGGAGCGGGCTGTCAGCCTGAGCTATGGAGCAGTCGCAGCGGCCCACAGGAAGCACGACAGCTCGCGCGCGCACGCGACCGTGATCACGTTGCCGGGCTTCTTGCGTTCGCGCATCCGCTTGTGGATGCGGTGCAGCCGGTGCTGAGCCCGTGAAGCGATCTGCAGGACGTGGTCCGGGAGTCCCTCTTGGCGCTCGTAAAGCGTGCGACCGGTCCTCGGTGGCCGCGCGTAATGCCATGCAGCCTCGACCAGGATCCGCCGGGCGTACTTCGAGCCGGTCTTGGTGATCGACCCGTGCCGGTCCGCTTCGCCCGATTGCTCGCGGGAGGGCACCAGCCCAAGCCACGAGCCGAGCTGCGCTGCACGCGGGAACCGGGTGAAGTCGCCGACCTCGAGCAGGATGATCAGCGCCGAGAGCGTGTCGACACCACGGAACGCTCGGAGCCGGCGGACGACCGGCCAGAACTCCGGATCGGTCGCGATCCACGAGAGCCGCTCGTCGAGCGCGTCGCGCCTGGCGGTCAGCCCGTCGCACGCGGCCAGGTTGTCGATAAACGCCAGCTCGGTGTTGACGTGCTCGAAGACCTGCACCGAGAGCCACTCGCGGTGCACCTTCGTCCACGTACTGCGGTCCCACACCCGGCCGTGACGCAACAGCAACTTCGAGAGCCGGTGCCGGCAGCGCATCAGATCCAGGCGGACCTGCTCCCGGGCGCGGGCGAGGTCCCTCGCTGCCTCGAACGTCGCAGACGGGACCACGACCGGCGTCAACGCGCCGGCCATCAACTGCCGCAGCAGCAGATCGGTATCGCGACGGTCGGACTTGTGCCGGTCGCCTGACGGACGCGGCGTCTTTGACGGTGCGATCACCTGACAATCGATCCCAGCAGCGACCGCCGCCCGGTACAGCCCGAACCCGGTCGGCCCAGCCTCGTAACACGCACGCACCGGTCCCGGCAACCCAGACAGCCACCCAACGACCGGCTCGACCGCGCCGGTATCGAACCGCTGGCGGTGAAGCTCGCCGCTGATCACGTCCAGCGACGCCGCGTAGGTCGAGCGCGCGTCGACATCCATCGCGGCCCATGTCATCGTTCCGGTCACGGCCGGACCTCCTTCGTATGGGGTCAGCCGGAGCCCATCTCCGGCCAGTCAAACCCCCGCATAATGCGTTCGAGGTCCGGCCTTCAACGTCCCGGCGAATCATCCTCCATAGGGTCTAGTGGCGCTCCTCATTGCCGGGATCGCGACACCAATCATGCTCGGCCGCCGCGCCACAGCCCGCCGCTCAAACCTCGCCACCCCGATGACCGCCTGAGCTGACTGACGCTCCGAGCCAGTCGCTCTCGCCCTGATCCTGCAGCTCAACCGCAGCCTCGTCGCACTCGGGTTCAACCCCGACGGGATCCTCGTCGATGACACCTGGCAGGTGGCCACCACTGCCGGACTGGATACGTTCCAAGCCTCCTTGGGCGAGGCCGAGACCGGCAGCGTCTCGCTCGGACAGATCGTGTTCCTGCCCGGCGATCAGCTCGTCTCCACCCTGGAGGCAACGCTTGGCGACGGCGGCGGCAGCAGCAGCACCGGAGCCGCACCCACAAGCGCAAGCTCTGCCGCGGCCGGCCCGGAGCGGGTCAGCCTCACGACCACCACGCCGACGACCATCACGCCGACGACCACCACGCCGACGACCACGAAGCCGAAGCCGAAGCCGAAGCCGAAGCAGACCAAGCCCAAGCCAACCAAGAAGCGCGTGACAGCGGGCAAGCCAAGCGCCTCCGTGTCCTCGCGAGCTCTCGCGGCCTTGACCGCACTGCTCAAAGCCGAGGCCGCCCAGCTGAAAGCCGCCACGGCTGCGCTGAAGGCCGCGAAGGGGTCCCGAAGCTCTCCACAGAGCGCGCCAAAGGCCAGCGACAGCCCGTCCTCGTCGGGCAGCTCCAGCAACTCGGGATCCAGCGGCGGGGGGAGCGCCTCGGCTGTTCTGCAGACCGCCTCCAGGCAGCTGATCGCCACCGTCGATCTCGATGCGAGCAAACAGAGCGAGGCGAAGGTCGGCGAGAAGGTGACCGTCCAGATGCCGGCAGGGAACACTGTCAACGGCGTGATCACTGGGGTGAGCTCGGTCGCGCAGAGCTCGAGCAGCGCCAACAACGGCGCCTCGCCCTCCGGTGGAGGCGGTGCCAACAACAATGGCGGCTCCGGCTCATCGGGGGCAACGATCCCGGTGACGATCAAGCTCAAGGGCCACCTCGCCGGCGCCGGCCTGGATCAGGCAGCGGTGAGCGTCAACTTCATCCAAGCGGTGGCCAACAACGTGCTGTCGGTGCCCGTGACGGCCCTGCTGGCAACCTCCGGAGGCGGATACGCAGTCAGGGAGACCACCGCACCGTACAAGCTCATTTCGGTCACGACGGGCCTGTTCGCCGCCGGATACGTCGAGATCTCCGGTCAAGGGATCGGTCCCGGCCTGCCCGTGACCGACTCGCAGGGATGACCGACCGCGATCGATCAGTTGCCATGTCGCTGACGGACGTCGACAAGGAGTACCCGGGCGACGTCCTGGCGCTGCGTGGCGTCAACGCCGAGATCCCCGAGCGCGACCAGGTGGCGGTGGTTGGCCCGTCGGGGTCGGGCAAGACCACGATGCTGACGATCCTGGGAACACTCGAGCGGCCAACCAGCGGCGGCGTCTATGTCGCCGGTCACGACGTGGGGAGCGCGTCAGATACCCAGCTGGCGGGACTGCGCGCGCACAAGATCGGGTTTGTGTTCCAGGCCTTCCACCTCCAGGAAGCAATGACCGCAACCGATAACGTCGCGCTCGGGATGCTGTACACCGGAGCCCCGTTGCGCGAGCGCCGCGCGGCAGCACGCGCCGCGCTCGAGCGGGTCGGGCTCGCCCATCGGCTTCAATTCACGCCCAGGCAGCTCTCCGGCGGGGAGCGCCAACGGGTCGCCATCGCGCGCGCAATCGCCAAACGGCCACTGATCATCCTCGCCGACGAGCCGACCGGGAACCTCGACTCAACATCCGGCGGAGAACTCATCAGCCTCCTTCACGGGCTCGCATCCGACGGCGCGACACTCGTGCTGATCACCCACGACGAGCACATCGCGGCGGGTTTCGGCCGGCGGATCCAGATGCACGACGGTCAGATCGTCGGAGATGAACGCCGGTGAGCACTGCCAGCGGCACACTCCCGCCTCCCAGCGGCCAGCGCATCGCCCGGCCCAGGCTGCCGCTACCGGAACTGCTCGGCGCCGCGCTCCAGGGACTGCGTACCCGGCGGCTGCGGGCAGCGCTCTCAGCCTTGGGGATTGCGATCGGGATCGGCGCGATGGTCGCCGTTGTCGGCGTCTCCTCCTCCGCCCAGGCGAACCTGTTGGCCGAGATCGACGCGCTCGGCACCAACCTGCTCAGCGCCACCCCAGGGCAGACGTTCCTCGGCGCCAACGAGGTCCTACCCGACACCTCCGTGCCGATGATCGGCCACATGCAGAACGTCCTCAGCGACGTCGCCGTCTACCAGGTCTCCGGCGAGAACGTCTATCGAACGCCCAGGGTCCCCCCCGCCCAGACCGGCGGGCTCGCGTCGACGCGGCCGGCGACAACCTACCCGGGGTGATGGGCGCAAATATGCTCTCCGGACACTTCCTCGACGCCGTGAGCAACCGCTTCCCCGAAGTCGTGCTCAGCGCCCAGGCCGCCAGCGTCCTTCAGATAAACCACGTCGGCGGGGGTGTCCTGGTCGACCTCGGCAACACCTGGTTCACCGTGACCGGGATCATGAGCTCGGCGACCCTCGACACCTCACTCGACAGCCAGGTGTTCATTTCCCTGCCAGTCGCCGAACGACTGTTCCAGATCCCGCCCAACCCATCCGAGATTTACGTACGCGCCAACCAGAACGACGTGACTCAGGTCGCCAACCTGCTTGCCGGGACCGCCGATCCCCAAAACCCCACCGGCGTCCAGATCAGCCGTCCGTCAGATGCACTCAAAGCCCGCGCCGCCGCCAAGGGCCAGTTCACCACCCTCCTGGTCGGCCTCGGCGCGGTCGCGCTGCTCGTCGGCGCAATCGGGATCGCGAACATCATGGTCATCTCCGTCCTCGAGCGGCGCGGGGAAATAGGCCTGCGCCGCGCCCTCGGCGCCACCCGACGCCACATCTCCTCCCAGCCCCCTCGCCGAGTCGGCGCTCCTGGCGGTGCTCGGCGGGATCGCCGGACTCATCCTCGGCGCCGGTGCGACCGAGGTCTACTCCCAAACCAAGAACGAGCCGTTCATCATCCCGACCTATGTGCTGATCGCCGCCCCGGCCGCCGGCTTCCTGATCGGCGCTCTCGCCGGCCTCTACCCAGCGGCAAAAGCCGCCCGTCTGAGTCCCACCGAGGCGCTCCGATCGACCTGACCCGGCCCGGAACAGGCCGGGTACTAACCTTTGGCCGGCCATGCGACGGTTCGTGCTCCCGGGACTGATCGTGATTGCCGCCGTCGCTCTGCTCGCGCTGCTCACGTTCGGAATCTCGAGTCAAAACGGGACCTCCTCGATCGACGCCAAGGTCGCTCGAGGCGTGTATCCGGCCGCCCCCAGCGCCAACCTGGCCCTTCCCGTCCTGGGCTCAAATGTGAAGAAGAGCCTGGCCGACTACCGCGGCCAGGTCGTGGTTCTGAACGTGTTCGCCTCCTGGTGCGACCCGTGTCGCGCCGAGGCGCCAATCCTGGCCGATGCCGAGCGGACGCTTCGTAGCCGCCATGCCACCATCCTCGGCGTCACCTATCTCGATAACTCGACGGCCTCAGAGCAGTTCGTCCGCCAGGAGCACATCACCTACCCGGTGCTGCGCGATGTGAGCGGAAACTTCGTGCGCTCGTTTGGCACCACCGGGGTGCCCGAGACCTTCGTCATCAACCGTCAGGGACGGATCCAGGCGCTGCGCCGCTATCAGCTCAACAACACGTGGCTGAAGCGCACGCTGCCCCCGATCCTGTCCGAGCCCTCGTGATCGCCCGTCGGCTTCGCGCAGTCCTCGCCGGACTCGCACTGGCCGCGGTGACCGTGGCCCCTCTGGTGCAGGCGTCGACGGCCGCGGCCAGGGGAACGGTCTCCTTCATCCAGGTCCAGAACGATGTGATGTGCGTGGCCTGTCATGAGCCCCTGGCGGTGGCACAGTCCCCAGAGGCCTTCTCCGAGCGCGCCTACATTCGCCAGCTCATCGCCCAGGGCATGACCAAGACCCGGATCGAGAAGGAACTCGTCGCCCAGTACGGCGAGGCTGTTCTGGCCAAGCCGCCGGCCCGCGGCTTCAACCTCGTGATCTACATCCTCCCGCCCGCGGTTCTCCTTATTGGGCTCGCCACCCTGGCCTACACCCTGCCCAAGTGGCGCCGGAGCTCGCGTCGGGCTGCCGCCGAGGCGGCCAGCGCCCCTCCCCCGCCTATGGACGCCGAGGACGCCCGGCGCCTGCGGGAGGACTTGGCCCGCCAGGCCTGAACCAAGAGCAGCGGCCCGGTTACATCGAATCCGGCGCTGTCACCCCAAGCAGACCCAGCGCCAGCGCAATGGTCTGTCGAGCGCTCTGGGAGAGCGCGATCCGGAACGATTCCACCGACTCCGGAGAGGCGCCCACCACCTTGCAGTCGCGGTAGAAGGCGGTGAACTCCTGGGCCAGGTCAAGGGCGTACGCGGCAATCCGGTGAGGTCCGCGCCGCAGCGCCGCCTCGGTCACCTCGTCGGGAAACTCGGCCAGAGCCTTGACCAGCGCCCGCTCGGCGGGATGCAGCTCCCCATCACCCCAGTCGGCGTCGGGCGCCAGGGCAGCCGTCACGCGCTCGGCCGGCAGCTTGCCCAGCATGGTCACGATCCGCGCGTGCGCGTACTGGATGTAGTAGACCGGGTTCTCGCGATCCTGGCGCTTGGCCAGATCGAGATCGAGGTCAACCGTCCGGTCGTGCGAGCGTTGGAGCATGAAGTAGCGGGTGGCGTCCACGCCGATCTCATCGATCAGGTCGTCCAGGGTGATGAACTCGCCCCGACGCTTGGACATCGCCGCCCGCTCGCTGCCCTCGATCAGGTGGACGAACTGGAGGATCGGCATCTCCAGCCGGTCCGGATCGCCGCCCAGCGCGGCGAAGGCGGCCTTCATCCGAGCCACATAGCCGTGGTGATCGGCACCGACCGGGAGCAGCTGGCGCTCGATCCCCCGCTCGCGCTTCTCCAGGAGATAGGCGAGGTCAGCGGCCAAGTAGGTGGGTCCGCCGTCCGAGCGCTTCAGCACCCGGTCCTTATCGTCGCCAAAGCTCGTCGTGCGCAGCCACAGCGCCCCGTCGGACGTGTAGCTGTTGCCGCCTGCTTCGACGATGGCCAGCGCCTGGTCCAGATACGACGGTGAGCCCGCGTGAAGGGTTCGCTCGCTGAAGAACCGGTCGTAGCGGACCCGGTAGCGCTCCAGAGTCGCCTTGACCTGGCCGAGCAGGATCTGGACCGCGGCGTCGGCGGCCTGCTCCGGACTCAGCGTCTCGACGTCCGGGATTGCCGAGGCCAGATCGCGCACGTACTCACCCTGGTATCCACCCTCGGGGATCTCCTCGCCGCGTGCGCGGGCCAGGACCGACTGGCCCAGCAGGCTGATCTGACCCCCGACGTCGTTGAAGTAATACTCGCGGTGCACCTGGTGACCACCGTGCTCGAGGATCCGGGCCAGCGCGTCACCGTAGGCAGCGGCCTGGCCGTTGGCGGCGACTAGCGGCCCGGTGGGGTTGGCGGAAACGAACTCGATCAGGATCTTTTCGGGGTGCTCGACCGCGTCAGCGCCGTAGCGCTCCCCGGCATCCAGCATGGTGCGCGTGGCTCGGCGGTGCCAGTCGTCCGTGAGCGTCAGATTCAAGAATCCCGGGCCGGCTATCTCCCAGCGGGCCAGCTCCCCGGTCAGCGACTCAGCGAGCTCGGCACCCACCCGTTCGGCGATCTCCCGGGGCGGGGCCCCCAGCCCCGGGGCCAGGAGCATGGCCACATTGGTCGAGTAGTCGCCCTGGTTCACGCGTTTGGGCCGCTCGACGCGCGCCTGAAGGGGAGCCTCCCCATCGCCACCCCGCACCGCGCCTGCGGCGGCCAGGACGGCAGCGCGCAGCTCGAGGACCGGCGGCTTCACGAGCTTGGCACCACAAGCGGCTGAAAGGCGCTCTCTAGCGCCTCCAGCGCCACGGGTGTCCCGATGGCAACGAGCATGTCCCCCGCGGTGATGACCGAATCCGGTGCGGGCTGAGGCTCGAGCTGCCCGTCGGGATGGCGCACGGCGACGATCACCGATGCTCCCCGCACCTGCTCGATGGTCTTGCCGACGCCCAGGCTGCCCGCCGTGGCGTCGATCTCCTCCATCCGATAGTCGGCGACCTGGACGGCGCCTCCCACCTGGGGATGCAGGGCGACCCGGGCCATCTCCGAGCCTGAAGTCTTATACGGCGAGATCACCCGGTCGGCTCCAGCCTGGCGGAGCTTCTTCTCGGTGTCCTCGGCCGAAGCGCGCGCCACGATCAGAAGGTCTGGGCGCAGGCCGCGCGCCGTGAGGGCGATGAAGATGTTCTCGGCATCGGAGTCCACGCAGGCGATCAGGGCCCGAGCGCGCTCGATGCCCGCCTTGTGGAGAACGTCGTCATTGGCGGCCTCGTTCTCGATGTAGCGCACTCCCATCGACTCGGCCACTTCACGATGACCCGGATCGGCGTCCACGGCAACGTGCCGGACGCCGGCTCGCCGCAGGTCGCGGGCCACCTGGCGGCCCACGCGACCGAAGCCGCAGATGATGAAGTGGTCGGAGTAGGAATCGATCATGCGCTGGGTCCGCCGCTCGTCGAGCAGGCCGCTGAGCTGGCCGGAGACGAAGAACTCCGCCACCGTGGCCAGACCGTAGAAGAGGGTACCTATGCCGAACAGCTCCAGGAGAACGACGACGACCCGTCCGGCCACGTCATGCGGTTCCTGGATCGCCCCGAGCGTGGTCACGGTATCCAGCGTCAAGGCGAACGAGTAGGCCACCGAGGAGCCCTCGCTGAGCGCGAAGGCCAGCGTGCCCACGATGATCAGCGCGGTCAGCGCCGCAAACAGGATGATCAGCCGTCGGGCGAACATTCGGACTTCCCTTCGCGTCCGCGTGCGCTGCTCGAGGGCGCGGCTCCGCCGCCGGCCTGGGTCCTCGATGCCGGTGCTCACCAGGACGCCCTAATAGTGGTACGGCTCCCTGGCCAGGATCTTGTGCCCGCGATAGAGCTGCTCGAGCAGGACCACCCGGGCGAGCTGGTGGGGAAGGGTTATTTCACCCAGAGACAGGCGGTGATCGACGTGGTCGAGGTCCAGTCCAAACGGTCCGCCGATCACGAAGCAGAGGTCCCGACCACTCTGCCGGCGCTCCTCGAGGAAACTGGCGAAGGCCAGCGAGTCCGGACGTGCGCCGCCGCGATCGAGCAGGGAGACAAAGGCTCGGTCGGGCACGCGGCGGGTCACGTGCTCGTCCTCACGCACCTCGATCAACTCCAGGCGCGTGTGGCCAGCCAGCAGCTTCTGGTAGTGCTGGACATCGTCGGCAAAAGGCGGACGCAACCTCCCCACGGCGACGACGACGATGCGCACGATGGGATACTACGAATATATGGACGATCCCAACCAGCCCGAACGCCACATCAACATTCATTTCTCGCCGGACATCATGGCCGGCGTGTACTCGAACTTCGCCAACGTCAGCCATTCCGACTACGAGTTCACGATCACCTTCGCCCGCGTCGATCACGAGGTCGAGGAGGAGGAGATCCCCGGCGTGGTCGTCTCCCGGATCAACTTGAGCGCTCGCTTCATGCGAGAGCTGATCGACGCCATGCAAGACAACTACTCCAAGTGGCAGACCCGTGAGGGGATCAAGAGCTTGCCCGAGTGGGAAGGTGGCCCGCCGCCGCCTTCCGCTGGGAGCTGACCCCGCGGATCGTGTCGTCGGTGGTGGGTTGCGGCGTCCTGCTGCCGACCTTCGATCCCTTTCGCACCGGTGAGATCCCCCTCCTCGAGGGCGCGCGGCGGGCCGAGGCGCTGGGCTTTGATTCCGCTTGGGTGGGTGACCATCTGGCCTGTCCGGCGCCGAACCTCGACGGCCCGACCAGCCTGGCGGTGGCCGCCGCAGTCACCACCGAGATCGAGCTCGGTTTCAGCATCCTCCTGCTCGGCATGCGCAAGCTCGCCTGGACGGCCAAGCAGCTGATCACTCTTCAGGCGCTATCCGCGGGCCGGCTGAGCATCGGCGTTGGGGTGGGAGGCGAGTTTCCGCAGGAGTTCGCGGCCGCCGGGGTGCCGGTCGCCGGGGGGCCCAGCTCGATCAGGCGCTGCTCATGTTGACGCTCCTGTTGACCGGCCGGCCGGCGACGAGCGCTGCTACCGGCGGCGGCGCCCCGGGGCTCACGATCCCGCC
>JBDTEE010000116.1:0-6784 GCA_039922645.1 Solirubrobacteraceae bacterium
CGACCTCCAGGTGACGGTTTCCGAGGTCCGCCCAGATGGCAAGGAGACCTTCGTCCAGAACGGGTGGCTGCGGGCTAACGAGCGCCGGCTCGACCCGGCACTGAGCACGCTGCTGGAGCCGGTCCCCAGTCTGCGGGCCCAGGACGTGCGCGCCTTGCCCCGCGGTCGCTACGCGAAGGTCATCGTGCCCCTGTACTACGAGGGCCACGTCTACCGTCGCGGGTCGCGCATCCGGATCGTCGTCTCGGCGCCGAACGGCGACCAGCCGGTCTGGGCGTTCGCCGAGACCCAGCCCCAGGGCCGGCCCACGGTGACCATCGCCCACTCCCGGCGCTACCCCTCCCGGGTCGTCCTTCCGGTGGTCCCCGGAGTCCGCGTCAGCGCCGGGCTGCCGCCCTGCCCGGGCCTACGTGGTGAGCCCTGCCGTCCCTACAAGGGCTACACGAACCGCTCGGTGCCGATAGGCGGTTAGAGCCGGCCGCCGGGTCGGTGAGCTGCTGCTGGCGGCGCCCCGGTTGCTCGCTGCCCGGGAGGGCGCCAGCCAGCAAATGTAGTGCGACGGGACGCGGCCGTTGCCCCAGACCGCTAGCATCGAGTTGACGCCATGGGACCGAATTCAAGCGCGCTAGCCGCGCCCACGACCCCAGGCTCTTCGGCGTCCGCACCGGCGCCGGACGGCCCCGCGTCTGACCCAGCGAGCGACGTACGAGCGGTCAAGATGCCGCTGGTCGACCGCCTGGCCAGCGCGGTGATCACCGGTGTGCCGCCGATTCTCGTCCTGATCGGCATGTGGCTGGGGTGGAGCAACGGCCTGCTGGTATGGCAGGACCTGCTCGTGCTGGCCATCTTCTACACGGTCATCGGCTCCGGGGTAACGGTCGGCTTCCACCGCCTGCTGACCCACCGCAGCTTCAAATGCCACCGCCTGACCCGGGCCGCCTTCGCCGCGCTCGGCTCGGCTGCGGCCGAGGGACCGGTGATCGACTGGGTGGCCACCCACCGCAAGCATCACCAGTTCTCCGATGAGGCCGGCGATCCGCATAGCCCCCACCTGGACCACCGGCACGGCTGGCGGGGTGAGCTCTGGGGATTCTTCCACGCCCACATCGGCTGGGTCTTCTCCGACATGGAGGTGGCCGACGAGCAGCGCTACGCCAAGGACCTGCTCGCCGATCCGTGGATCAAGTTCATCGACCGCACCTTCGTGCTCTGGGTCGTGCTGGGTCTGGCTGCCGCCTTCGGTCTCGGCGTGGCCCTCACCGGCACCATCACCGGCGGCCTCACCGCTCTGCTGTGGGGTGGCGCTGCCCGGATCTTCTTCGTGCACCACGCGACCTTCTCGATCAACTCGGTGTGCCACTACTTCGGTCGCCACGAGTACGACACCGGAGATGAGTCGCGCAACGTCTTCTGGCTGGCCATCCCCACCTGGGGCGAGGCGTGGCACAACAATCACCACGCCTTCCCGACCTCCTATCGCCATGGTCTGCGCCGATGGCAGCTCGATCCCTCGGCGGGGATGATTCGCCTCCTGGAGATGACCGGCCTGGCTTGGGGTGTGGTCCGCGTGGACCCGGCGCGTCGCGCCAGTAAGCCGCTCGCTCCGTCTGAAGCCTGACGCAGCGGCCCGGCTAAGCTCGCCTGCCGTGCCGTTCTCGAACCTGACCCCTCTGCGGCGCGAACTGGTGACTGCCCTCCAGCAGCGGCCGTTCGCCATTCGCTTCTGGGACGGCAGCACGGTGCCGGCCACGCAGGATGGTGGGCCCACCTTTGAGATCAAATCGCCTCAGGCGCTCGCTCACGTGGTCCGCGCTCCCGGAGAGCTGGGCCTGGGCCGGGCCTATGTGCTCGGCTTGATAGACGTCGATGACATCGAGGCGGCATTGAGGATCGTCGACACCTTCGAGGCGCCGTCGCTCTCGCCGGGTCAGATGGCCCGGCTGGGTGTGGCCGTGGTCAGGGCGACGGGCTTGGTCAAACCGCCCAGTCCGCCGGCTTCCGAGCTGCGCCTCACCGGCGAGCGACACACCCCCGGGCGTGACCGCAGCGCGGTCCGCTACCACTACGACGCCGGCAACGAGTTCTTTGCTCTGTTCCTGGATGAGTCGATGACCTACAGCTGTGCCTACTTCCAGGGCGGTGCTCAGACCCTGGCCGAGGCACAGGAGGCCAAGCTCGACCTGGTGTGCAGGAAGCTGGCCCTCCAGACGGGTGAGCGGGTGCTCGACGTAGGGTGCGGCTGGGGCAGCTTCGCGATGCACGCGGCCAAGAACTACGGGGTCGAGGTGCTCGGGGTCACGCTCTCCGAGGAGCAGGTCAAGCTGGGCCGCCAACGCGTCCGCGAGGCGGGGCTCGAGCACCTGGTCGAGCTCCGGCTGTCCGATTATCGCCATGTGGGCGGGGACCAATTCGACGCCATCTCTTCGATCGGCATGGTCGAGCATGTGGGTGAGGAGCGGATCGATCTCTACATGCGCACGCTGAACGACCTCCTGCGTCCCGGCGGCCGTCTGCTCAATCACGGGATCGCCAAGCTGATGGACTTCGACACCAAGGACGAGGGTGCGTTCTCAGAGCGCTTCGTGTTCCCGGATGGCGTCCCGCTCCCCCTCTCGCGGATCGTCCAGGCCATGGAGCGGACCGGCCTGACCGTCCGTCACGTGGAGGGCCTGCCCGACGATTACGCCGAGACACTCAAGTATTGGATCGCCAGCTTCGAGGAGCGCTACGAGGACGCGGTGCGCGTGGCCGGGATCGAACGGGCGCGGGTCTGGAGGATCTACCTCCGGGCGGCGCGCCAGGGCTTTCTCACCGGCTGGGCCTCGGTCTACCAGGTGCTGGCCGGCAAGCCGGAGCGGGTCTAGCCGCGTTTGAACCGGGGGGCGCGACCCTTAGCCGCCGCGTCCAAGCAGGGCGCGTGCGCGGTCCAGGGGACGGGCCAACTCCGCCGCCAGACGGTACCGGCGCGTGGTCTTCAGGCCCTCGTAACGAACGTTGACGGCGTGAAGCTGCTTGTGGAGGGTCCAGACGTCCGCCCCCAAAGCGGCCAGACGGTCGTCACGTTCTTCAAGTGCGGCACGAAGCTGCGCGGTGTACCGCTGGCTGTTGATGACTTCGCCGTGCCGAGCCCATTCGAGACGGATGAGCCGGCCGATCTCAGCCAGCATCGTCGGCTCGGGTGCCGGCGAGCCGACGTACTCGTCGGCGAGAGAGAGGATTGCCACCGCGTGCTCGCGCGCGCCATGGTGGGCGGAGACTAGGTCGCGGCCGAGTTCCCCGAGATCAGACCGCCAACCGGACAGCTCGGCGGTCAGCGCATCCTCGTCGAAGATGACCTCTGGCCGGGACATGCCGGCGAAGCCATCGGACTCCATCGCCGCGTAGCGCTCCGGGGTGATCCAGCCGTCAGCGCCGAGGGTGCCGTAGACGAACCCGGCGCGGCCTGCGGCCAAGCCCTCGAGCACGCTCCGGCCCAGGCCGATCACGACATCAGCGTCGGCGATCGCCGCCTCCGGGAAGGGACTCGGATTACTAGTGCCCAGCCAGCGAACCTCAAGGCCGGCACCGCGACAGGCGTGCTCGATCATCTCGGCTCTAACCCCGGCCACGTAGTTGGAACTGATCAGGGCAACGCGGGCCTTCGTGCGGGGCGGGCCGAGATCCCGGAAGCGGCTGAGCGTAATCGGCTGGTGCAACCGGTGAAGCGGCGCGTGCCAGGCTCGCGCTTTGACCATCCGGCCCACGCGGTCGTTGAGCACCACGACGGCATGAACGATTCCATCCAGCTGGGGAGGGGCCTGGAGCGCAAAGTCGGTCGAGTGCACGACGAAGGCCCGGACCGAGCTGGGATAAACGGCCGCCAGGTCGCTTGCCGTGGCAGCGTCCGAGTTGACCACCAGGTCGCACTCGGCGGGCAGCTCCGAGGCGGCGAGCACAGGGGTGCCGATCGTCCGAGCGTGCTCGGACATCGCACCCCGATTGGGCGAGAAGATGGCCACCTCATGGCCAAGCCGCTGGAACTCCTGGGCCATAGTGAGTACGTAGGTCTCGGTGCCCCCGAAGCCGTCGAAGTTCTCATGGCTGAGCAGGACCCTCATCCAGGCTGCAAGTATGGACTAAGCCGCCTTTCATGATCGCGATCGAGCACCCACGCGGACCCACACTCTCGCCTCGTCCACGGCCGCCACTGCCTGCGGGGCCGTTTCTCGTGGCCGGGCTGGGACGGGCGGGAAGGGCGGCGGTGGAGGCGCTCAAGGTCCACGCGGGACCCGAGCACATTGTCGCCTGGGACGCCGACACCCGGCCACCGATGCAGCGCCTGCGCCGCAAGCTCGAGGCCGACGGGGTGTCGGTCTCGCTGGGACCGTTGCCCACCCGGTTGGCCCGGCACGTCCGGACGGTGATCAAGAGCCCCGGTTTGGCACCCACCCACGAGTTGCTGGAGCGCGCCCCCGAGCGCGGCCAGACAGTCCTTGACGAGCTCGAGCTCGGCTGGCGGCTCAGCCGCGCGCCGGTGATCGGAGTGACGGGAACGAACGGGAAATCGACGGTCGTTGGCCTCGTGGCGGAGATCCTCGCGGCCTCGGGTCACCGGACGGCGGTGGCCGGCAACACGATGTTCGGCCCGCCTCTGTCGGCGCTGGCTTCGGTGGATCTGGACGCGATCGTGTGCGAGGTCTCGAGCTTCCAGCTCGAGGGCTGCGAGTTGATGTTCCCGGAGATCGCGGCGCTGACCAACCTCACGCCAGAGCATCTCGGCCGCCACCGCACGATGCAGCGCTACGGCGAGGTCAAGCGCAGCATGTTTCGGCGGGGCGAGGAGGTCGTGGCCCGCGCCGTCCTCGACCTAGACGACCCGCTCGGGTCGGCTCTTCGGCCGGAGCTGGCTGGGGTCGGAGCGGAGGTGCGGTCAATCGGTGTCGGCGACGAAGCCGACTATCAATTGAGGGGAGCGATCTGGGATCTCTGGCAGGCCGACCTGGCCCTGAACACGCCGACCGGCCCGGTGCGGGCGCGAACGCAGCTGCCCGGGGCCTACAACGCGCGCAACTACGCCATGGCGCTGGCCATCAGTGACCTGATCGGGATCCCGAGGGACTTGGCGATTGGAGCCGCCGCCGCCTTCCCCGGCGTCGCGGGCCGCTTTGAACACGTGTCGCTGGGACAGCCCTTCCCCGTGATCGTCGACTACGGGTGCACCGAGGATGGGCTCACGCAGTTTCTCATGGCCGTCAGAGCAGGGATGGCGAAGGGTGGGCGGTTGCGCACTGTGCTCGGCGTGTCGGGGGTGGCGGGGAGCGCCATGAAGCGAATCGGCGCGACCGCGCGACGGCTGTCCGATGATCTCGTCCTGACCACGGCTCCCTATCTCACTCGTCCTCCGCTGCTGGTGTTGCGAGCACTCAAGACTGGAGCCCAGAGCAGTAATGGGGCCCAACTGGAGGTCGTGCTCGATCGCCGGCAGGCGATCGCCGCGGCGGTCGCGCGAGCCGTCGAGGGGGACACCGTCGTGATCATGGGGCGGGGCTCGGAGCAGTATCTGGCCGCGGATCCGCATGGCGCCCCGATTGCCTTCGACGATCGGGTGGTGGCCGCCGAAGTGTTGAGCGCGCTCGGTTGGGATGAGCATCCCGGGCCGCTGGCCCTGCGGCCCCTCAGTCGGTCACCGTGACGCCGTGATCGTTGAGTACAGGCCGCAGCCCGAGTAGGGCGGTGTACGTGGGCAGGGCAATCAGCCGGTCGGGTGCGCCGGTTAGGGCTGCGCGGAAGGACCTGGCCAGATCCCGGTCAACCGCCATAGGTAAAGGCCAGCCGGCGTATTTCAGGCGCAGCGCGAGTTCCGCCGCGCGCTGCCCGCTACAGGTGACCGCGGCCACGAGCGGCGCCAGCTGCTCGAAGTCGGCATCCCAGATCCAGGAGACATCGCGCCCGTCGGCCACACCGTCGTTGACGGCCAGCCACAGATGAAGCGAGGCTGGCTGCTCGTCGGCACCAAGTAGCTCCAGGATGACGTTGGCGCCGACCGGGTTCTTGACCAGGAGCAGGTTCACGGTTCGTCCGTCGAGGTGCAGAACCTCCCCGCGGCCGAACGGCGCACGGGTGGCGCGCAGACCCCCGGCGATGGCCGCCGCGGGGACACCGAGAGCCACCGCAGCGCTGGCAGCGGCCAGCGCGTTGTACAGGTTGTGCAGCCCGGGTTGAGCGAGCGCGATCTCCACGCCGCCCTCCGGCAGGGCGAGGAGGGCCTCCGTGCCCCCCAGTCCGTGGAGGCTGATCGCCCCGGCTCGCACGGCCGGTTGCGGGCGGGCGACTGCGCAGCTCGGACAGCGGTAGTGGCCGAGATGGCCGATAAAGGCTCGGGAGTAGTCGGTCCGGGTGTCGCACCGGGCGCAGGTGACCGCCTCGTGCGGATGTTGAGGGGTCGGAGTTCCGAGGTTTGCGTCGGCCAGGCCGAAGAGCAACGTTCGGGCAACGGTTGGCTCAAGCACGCCCCCGGGGCCGGCGAGCAACGGGCCGTCCGCGTTGGCCACCACCGTGGCGGGACAGTCAGGCCCCGGTCAGCAGAGTCCGCCAGAGCTGGGTCAGGCGCCGGAGTTCCCAAGGCGCCGGAGTTCCCCATAGCCGTCGAGGCGGTCGCGGAACAGGTTGCCGAGCACGACGACGCGCGGATGTACCTGGGAGGCAAGCAGCGGCAGCCATGCTTCGTCGACCTCGAGCACCGCCACGTCGCCGTCACCGTCGGCCAGGGCGGTGGCGATACCCCAGTGGGTGTTGGCGCCAGCGC
>JBDTEE010000117.1:0-5778 GCA_039922645.1 Solirubrobacteraceae bacterium
GCCGGGCGGCGTTCTGGGGGACGCGAGCTGGCCGGGCCGCTGGCCACCGCCGGGGTGCTACTCGGCGGGATCTACGGCGGCTACTTCGGAGCCGCGCAGGGAATCATGCTGATCGCGATCCTCAGCCTGTCCCTTGATGACAGCCTGCAGAGGCTCAACGCCCTCAAGGTCGTCCTGGCCGGCCTGGTCAACCTGGTGGCGGGAATCGTGTTCGTGTTCGCGGGCCACGTTGCGTGGGCTCCAGCCGCTCTGATCGCCGTCGGCTCGCTGGTGGGCGGATTGCTCGGCGCGCACACCAGCCGCCGGCTCTCGCCGCGGGTGCTGCGCGGCGTGATCATGGTGGTTGGCGTCGCGGCGATGGTGCAGCTGCTCGCCTGACGAACGCGCGCTCAGGCTCAGAGCTGCGTGGAGATCAGATGGAGCACCGCCAGGCCCAAAGTGCACAGGGCTTTCGGGCGGCCATCAGGGTGCGGCGCCTACGAGCCGGACCGGCCAGTAGCATGCGACGCTGCTCCAGGACGAGGCTCGGCGCATCGACCCAGCTCGGAATGTGTTCTCGCCCCAGCACCGTTTCCTCCGGGGCCGAGCGGAGGAACGAGGTCATCACGCATGAACGATCGTCGACGCCTCACGCCCATTCTCGCTCTGGCCCTGCTCCTGCTCGGCCTGCCTGGAGCCGCCATCGCCAAGCACCGACCGCCTCCGTCCCCCCCTCCGCCGGCTGCCGCCGCGATCGCCGTCAACCCCAGCAATGACTACCAGTACGCCTTTTGGCGAACCCCCGGCGGGCGGATCGAGGAGGCCTGGTACAACGGCAGCTGGCACGGGCCGATCAGCCATGGGTGGAGCGCCAGCTCTGCGCCCAGCGCCGCGGTCAACGCCGCCGGGCATCAGTTCGTGGCCTTCGCCGGGCGCGGCGGCCACATCATGGAGGCCAGCTTTGGACAGCGGTGGACGCGGCCAATCGACCTGACTCGCGCTGGCCACTGGGGAACGGCGGGCACCACCACGTCCGCGCCAGCCCTGGCCGTCAACCCCGGCAGCGACCAGCGTTTCCTCCTCTGGCGCGGCCGCGATGGCCGCATCCGCGAGGCGTTGAATAACGGACGCTGGCAGGGTCCGATCAATCGGGGCTGGAAGACCCGCTCCGCTCCCAGCGTTGGCATGGTCGCGGGCGGCAACGAGTACGCCTTCTGGACCGCCCCCGGTGGCGATCTGCTCGAGTCCCGCCACACAACGCACTGGAGCCGGCCTCTCGATCTCACCGAAGCCAATCACTGGGGCGCCCGTGGCCACGCCAACTCCGCTCCAGCCGTCGCCGTCAACCCGAGCAACAAGCGCCAGTACCTCTTCTGGCGCGGGCCAGGACACCAGCTCTTCGAGGCCTACTACGACACCCGCTGGCATGCTCCGGCCAACCGGCAGTGGGACGCGGCCTCGGCGCCGAGCGCCGCGGTGGCCGCCGACGGACAGCAGTTCCTGCTCTGGCTCGGAGCCGCCGGCCGCCTCTACGAGGGCTGGCACCGGAGCGCATGGATCGGGGCCGTCGGCCGCTGGCGATTGAGTGTGGGTCCCGGGGCCTACGCCGAGGTGGTCGAGACGACGCCGAGCCTGACCGAGAGGATGGCCCCTCTCTCCGACGTCCAGTTCTCGAGCGCTCGCACCGGCCGCGTCCCCACCATCAGAGTCAATGACGCCGTGCGTTACCAGCGCGTCAAGGGCATCGGGGCAGCCATGACCGACAGCTCCGCCTGGCTGATTCAGGACCAGCTGGGCTCCGGCGCGCGGTCGGCTCTGATGAACGCCCTGTTCACCGAGGCCGGGATCCACCTGGGCTTCACGCTGATCCCCATGGGCGGCTCGGATTTCTCGGTGGCTGGCCGTCCCTACACCTACGACGACCTCGCCCCCGGCCAATCGGACCCGGGACTGGCGCAATTCTCGATCGCCCATGATCAGAGTTACATCCTGCCGCTGCTACGGCGGATGCTCGCCCTGGCTCCCCACACCGAGACGTTCGCCGTGCCGTGGAGTCCGCCGGCCTGGATGAAGGCCAATGACCAGCTGAACGACGCCAACCACCGGGGGACCCTGCTCGCAGAGGACTACGGCCCGCTGGCCAACTACTTCGTCAAGGTCCTTGAGTCCTATGCCGCCCAGGGCGTGCCGATCAACGCGATCGCGCCCGAGAACGAGCCCCGTGCCGCGTCAGCCTTCCCGGCCATGTATTTCCCCGAGCCCAACGAGGCGCAATGGCTGGCCCAGAACCTGGCGCCGGCCCTGGCCGCCGCCCACCTATCGCCCAAGGTCTACGGCTCAGACACCAGCTGGCAGCTCGAGAACTACGCCAGCTCACTGGCCACCAGCCCCGCCCAGAGCACATTGAACGGCATCGCCTGGCATTGCTATGGCGGGATTCCCACGGTCATGAATGATCTCCACTCCCGGTCACCCGGGCTCGATCAGATCGTCACCGAGTGCGCGCCCAACCTGGCCCACTACGCCGTGCCCGAGATCTTCATCGGGGCGATGCGCAACTGGGCCAGCGAGGTCACCCTGTGGAACATCGCCACGGATCCCTCAGGCGGGCCTGTCCAGCCGCCCAACTCGGGCTGCCATTCCTGCCGCGGCCTGGTCACGATCAGCGAGAGCACCCATCGGGTGACGTTCAATCCCGACTTCTACGAGCTGGGTCAGGTGGGGGCCTTCGTGCAGTCCGGCGGCTGGCGGATCAGCTCCAACAACTTCGTCGCCTACCGCCACCAGTCGGCCGGCTACTGGGCCACCGCCGGGCTCGACGACGTCGCCTTCCGCAATCCCGACGGCAGCCGGGTACTGATCGTCTACAACAACTCGGCCAAGAGCTCGCGCTTCGCGGTGGCCTGGCGCGGGCGCGCCTTCACCTGCTCGCTCTCCCCCGGAGCGACGGTCACGTTCCGCTGGAACCCGTGAATTCCCCGCCGGACGCGCTCTTCCCAGCGCTCGAGGATCCGCCACCGCGCAGCGCGATCACCTTTCCCGAGCGGTCCCTCAGTTACGCGGAGCTGGCCCAGGCCAGCGCTGCCGTCGCCGTAGCGGTGGCCGGCCGAGAGCGTGTCGCCGTGCTAGCCGAGTCCTGCCTGGAGACCTGCGTGGCGGTGATCGGGGCCCTGCGGGCCGCAGTCCCGGTCGCACTCGTTAACCCACGCGCGGGCGCGCGCGAGCTGACTCACATCGTCGAGGACGCCGAGCCACAGGCCCTGCTCCTGCGACCGGGGACCGAGGCACCGACGGCGTTTGGCTCCTGCCCGGTGGTGACGGTCGAACTCGACGCCCCGGGGAGCGACCTCGGAGCGGTGGCCCATTCCGCCGAATCGCCGGCTTTGATCGTCTACACGTCGGGCACCACCGGGCCGCCCAAGGGCGCCGTGCTGCCCCGGCGCGCGCTGGCCGCCAACCTCGATGCGCTCGCCGACGCCTGGGCATGGACCGCCACAGACAACGTGGCCCACGGCCTGCCCCTGTTCCACGTCCACGGCCTTGTCGTGGGCATCCTCGGGCCGGTCCGGCGGGGCGGTACCGCCGTGCACGTGGGCCGCTTCTCCCCCGAGGCGATCGGCACCACTCTCAGAGACGGGGCGACGATGGTCTTCGGCGTGCCGACCATGTACCGCCGCCTGGCCGAGGCCGCCGAGTCCGCACCCGAGTTGGCGGCGGCCCTCGGTCGGGCCCGATTGCTCATCTCCGGCTCGGCAGCTCTGCCCAGGGCCGAGCACGAGCGGCTGGCCCGGCTCACCGGCCGACCGGTGCTGGAACGCTACGGAATGACCGAGACGCTGATGAACACTGCGGTGAGGGCGGACGGCGAACCGGGCCCGGGGACGGTTGGTGAACCGCTGCCCGGAGTGGAGCTGCGGCTCGTTGACGAGCACGGCACTCCCTTCGACGCGCGCGATGACGCAACCATGGGCGAGATCGAAGTCCGCGGGCCAAACCTGTTCCTCGGGTACCTGAACCAGCCGAAAGCCACCGCCGAGACGATGCACGAGGGCTGGTTTCGCACCGGAGACATGGCCACGCGCGACGCACGCGGTTACATCCGCATCGTCGGACGGCGGGCCACCGACCTGATCAAGAGCGGCGGCTACAAGATCGGTGCCGGGGAGATCGAGGCCGCCCTGCGCGAGCATCCCGCGGTCACCGACGCCGCGGTGACCGGTGAGCCCGACGAGGACCTGGGCGAGCGGGTCGTGGCCTGGGTCGTGCTGCGCGAGGGGGCGCAGGCGGACGCGGCGGAGCTGATCGATCACGTGGCCGCGGAGCTCGCCCCGCATAAGCGCCCGCGCACGGTTCACTTCCTCGACGATCTACCCCGCAACGAGCTCGGCAAGGTCCAGAAACAGCGCCTGAGCGCCCGATGATGTTCGCCGCAGGGATCAACGCCTACGAGGCCTACAAGTCCTGCAAGGCCGGATTCGGCCGCGGCACTGAGCGCGGGCGCCTCCGTTAGACCTTCGCGCCGACGAACATCTCGCGCAGGGTCGTCTTCTTGAACTTGCCGGTGGCCGTACGTGGGATCTCATCGATGAACTCGTAGCGCTCGGGAAGCTGCCACTTGGCGTACTGCGTAGACAGGTGCTCGCGGAGCTCGTCGGGGCTGACCTCCGTGCCCTCACGCAGGACCACGGCGGCCAGCGGCCGCTCTCCCCAGCGCTCGTCGGGAATGGCGATCACCGCAGCCTCGGCCACGGCGGGATGGGCCATCAGCAGGTTCTCCAGGTCGACCGATGAGATCCATTCGCCGCCGGATTTGACCAGGTCCTTGGAGCGGTCGCAGATCTTGAGATTGCCCAGCGAGTCGATCGTGACCACGTCACCGGTCTGGAACCAGCCGTCATCGGTGAACTTCTCCGCCCCCTGACCGCGGTGGTAGCCACGGGCCACCCAGGGACCCCGAACCTCGAGTTCCCCCATTGCCTCGTCGTCCCAGGGGATCAGCTCGCCGTCCTCGCTACGGGCTCGGATCTCGACGAACGGTGATGGCCGCCCCTGCCGGATGCGGTAGTCGAGCTGCTCCTCCTCGGAGGCATCGCCGAGCTCCCGGGGCAGGCGACAGACACTGCCCAGCGGGGAGGTCTCGGTCATGCCCCAGGCATGGACGATGGTCAGGCCGAAACGGTCGAAGCCGGCCATCATGCTGCGCGGCGCGGCCGATCCCCCCACGAGCAGCTGGCGCAGCGCGCTCAGATTCCAGCGGTCCGGCTCCGCCTCCAGCGCCTCGAGGACCAGCATCCAGACGGTCGGCACGCCGGCGGTGATCGTGACGCGCTCCTCGGCAAGCAGATCGAGCACGCTGACCGCGTCGAGCTTGGGTCCCGGCAGGACCAGCCCCGCTCCGGTCAGCGCGGCCGTGTAGATCAGCCCCCACGCGTTGGCGTGGAACATGGGTACGACCGGAAGGAGTACGTCGTCGCGGGAGAGAGCGTTGACGTCGGGCAGGGCGCCGACCAGGGAGTGCAGGACCAGCGACCGGTGGGAGTACAGAACGCCCTTCGGCCGCCCGGTCGTCCCCGACGTGTAACACATGGCCGCGGCCTGGCGCTCGTCGACTGCGGGCCACTGCATCGGCTCGGCGTCCCTGATCAGCGCCTCGTAGTCGAGGTAGCCGTCGGATACCGGGCCTGAGCGCGAGACGACGATGACATGCTCGAATTTGTGCGCGTCCTTGAAGGCCTCGAACACCTCGAGCAGTGACTCATCGACGACGATCGCCTTGTCCTCGGCATCGCCGACGATGAA
>JBDTEE010000118.1:0-9889 GCA_039922645.1 Solirubrobacteraceae bacterium
GAGGTCGAGGAGGAGGAGATCCCCGGTGTCGTTGTCTCCCGCATCAATCTCTCGCCGAAGTTCATGCGCGAGCTGATCGACGCCATGCAGGACAACTACTCCAAATATCAGACCCGTGAAGGGATCAAGAGTCTGCCCGAGTGGGGTGGTGGCGCTGCCCCGCCCCCCTCTCCCGAGGGCTGAGCCGGCGCCCTAAGCGCGGCCGGACGGCCCGGAGGGCTGTCCGCCGAAGGCCACGGCGGAACCAATCCGCTCCAGCGTAGGTGGATGGGTGGCCAACAGCCGGCTGACCCACCGCGGCGGGTCCAGGTCGGCAACGTTCTGGAGCGCGATCGCGCGCTCGAAGGAGATGAACGCCTCCGGCGCCCCGGCCAGCTCGAGCGAGAACTGATCGGCTCGGCGCTCCAGCGCCCGGGACAGCCGGTTGCCGACCAGACCGAGCGGAGCGCTGACCAGTGCGGCCGCCAGCGCCATGGCCGGCAGGGCCCCGGGCGTGCCCCGCTCGGGCGAGAGCGCCCAGCTCAGCCTTTGCACGGCCAGAGCTGCCCCCGGAGCGATCACGGCGGCGTAGGCCACGTTGCGGGGCACATCGCGATGCCGGACGTGACCGAGCTCATGGGCCACCACGAGGCGGATCTCATCGCGTGAGTAGCGATCGAGCAGCGTGTCGTAGAGGACGACGCGCTTGGTCGGGCCCAATCCGGACACGTAGGCGTTGGCCGCCGTGGTCCGGCGGCTGGCGTCGATCGAGTAGACCTCGCCGACCTTGACCCCGGCTCGCGCAGCCAGGTCCAGCACATCGGAGCGCGTCTCGCCCTCGGGGAGCGGGGTGAAGTCGTTGAACACCGGCTCGAGGATCACCGGCGCCAGCGCAGCCAGCAGAGCGCCGAACAGCACCGAGCCGCCAGCCGCGGGCAGCCACCAGGTCCGCGGCCGGCTGCGGGTGATGGCCACAACCGCCGCTCCCGCGCCACCGGCCAGAACCGCCTGGATGCCCAGCGCCTTGCCCAGATCCGAGAACCAGCCGCCCCAGGACTGAGTGTCGAGGCCGACCGCCCTGGCCCGGCGCCGCGAGATTGCGCTCAGCGGGAGCGTGGGCAGCACGAGCGCCACCGACAGGGCGGTCGCCGAACCAGCCCCAGCGATGATCGGCCGCTTACCGCGTAGGTCCAGTACGCGAGGCGGCCGCGCCACGACCGCGCCGAGGACGGCGAGGTCGGCAGCCATCCGCACCAGGGCAAGCCGCCGCTGGGGGCGAGCGTAAGCCCGGCCGCGCTCGATCTCCTCGGGGCTGAAGTAGTCCTGGACGCCGACGGGAACTGCCTCGATGACCGCTTCGCGAGGGGTGAGCAACCGGCGCGCGACCTCGGCTCCGGCCGCGGCCAGGAGGAGTGGAGCGAGTGTGTCGACGCGCGTAAGAGCCCTCACAGGAGAAACTGTAGGGATGCGGATCGCCATCGTCTCTGACATCCACGGCAACCGGCAGGCCTTCGAGGCCGTTCTCGACGCGATCGCCGAGTCGGACTGCGACGAGCTGTGGTGCCTCGGCGATCTCGTCGGTTACGGGGCCGATCCCGATGCCTGCGTCGAACTGGCCCGCGAGCACGCGGCGATCTGCCTGGCCGGTAACCACGACCTGGGCGTCCGCGGAAGCCTTCCCCTGGAGCAGTTCTCCCGCGGCGCGGCGCTGGCGGCCACCTGGACCCAGGAGACGATCGCCCCTGAGACTCGCGCCTTTCTCGACGGCCTGGAACCGGCCAATACCGACGAGGCCGTCGGCCTTTACCACGCCAGCCCTCGCGATCCCGTCTGGGAGTACGTCCTCTCAACGCTCCAGGCCGAACTGTGCCTTGACGCACAGGTTCACCGCATCTCTCTCATCGGCCACAGCCACGTCGCCCTCTCGTTCTCACGCTTTCCGGGGGAGCCCGCCAGTGGGGAAACCCGACCCGCCGACGCCGAACTCGACCTGGCCGAAGGTGAATGGCTGATCAACCCGGGTAGCGTGGGTCAGCCGCGCGATGGCGACCCGCGGGCCGCCTGGCTCGAGCTCGAACTGGACGCCGGAACGGCCCTCTACCGGCGCATCGAGTACGACATCGCTGGGGCCGCGGCGGCCATCAGGGCCGTCCGTCTGCCCGATTCCCTGGCTGAGCGCCTGCTCTACGGGCAGTGAGCACTCCTTCGTAGAGACAGCGCACAGCTGCGCCGTGGTCCGGAGCACCTAACGTCACGGAAACCGCGGCAGCCTCTAAAGTCAGGCGCCGGATGGGCCATGGCTCGCGAGCATTCCTGGCCGGAGGCCTCGGCTTCGCGGTCGCTTTCGTTGTCGCATGCGGCAGCCAGAACGGCCTGCTCGATTCGGGGCAGGCGAGCAACCTCAGTGCTCAGCTGAACTCGGTCTCCTCGGCCGTGTCGGCCGGCCAATGCGGGGCCGCCCGCAGCGCCGCTCAGGCCTTCAGCAATGAGGTTGCGAACCTCCCGACCAGTGTGAGCAAGAAACTGATCAGCAACCTCGGCCAGGGCGCGGCTACGGTCAGCCAGCTCGCCGCCCGGGACTGCTCGAGCTCGAGCAGTACGTCGACGTCGCGGAGCTCGACGAGTTCCGCGACCAGTACGCCCAGCAGTACAACGTCCACTCCGAGCTCGACCTCGACCAGCAAATCGACCAGCAGTGCTGCAACAAATCTGACCGGTTCGAGTACCTCTAGCACCACGAATGGCGGTGGCGCAGCTCTCGGCGGCACCAGCACCGGTAACGGGGCCACCGGGGCAAACGGAAACTAGAACGGACACATGACAGGCACGACCACGATCGCCAGCAGGTACCGGATCGAGGGCCGCATCGGCGTCGGGGGCATGTCCACCGTCCATCTGGCCTTCGACAGCCGCCTGGAGCGCTACGTCGCCATCAAGCTCCTGGCTGCTCATCTCGCCGACGATCCCACGTTCGTTTCGCGCTTCCGGCGTGAGGCGCTGGCTGCTGCCCGGCTCGTTCATCCCAACATCGTCCAGGTGTTCGACTTCGGCTTCGACGCCGGCCACCACCAGCACTTCATCGTCATGGAGCACGTGCCCGGCCACTCGTGCGCCGAGCTCCTTCGCGACCAGGGTCATCTCGGGGTTGAAACCTCCCTGAACATCGTCACTCAGGCCTGCCGCGGCCTCGAGTACGCCCATCGCCACGGGGTCATCCACCGTGACGTCAAGCCCGGCAACCTGCTCGTCTCCGAAGGGGATGCGGTCAAGCTGGCCGACTTCGGCATCGCCCGGGCCACCGACCAGTCCAGCATCACCCAGGTGGGGTCGGTGCTCGGTACCGCCGCCTACCTGGCGCCCGAGCAGGCCCGCGGAGATGAGGCCGGCCCCCGGGCCGACCTCTATTCCCTGGGTGTGGTCACCTACCAGTTGATCTCGGGCCGTCTGCCCTACGAGGCCAACTCACTCTCCGAGTTGACCCTCAAGCAGCAACGCGAGGCGCCGACGCCCCTCGATGAGCTGAACCCCGAGGTGCCCCACAGCCTTGCCCTGGCCGTCGCCACCACTCTGGCCATCGACCAGAACGACCGGCCCGAGGATGCGCTGAAGCTGGCCGACATGCTGCGCGACGGAATGCACGGAATCGCCCCGGCTGGTGCGGCGCAGTTCCCCACCGCCTCCGCCACCCAGTTCCTCGAGGACGACGACCCCACCGCCGCCACGCGGATCACTCCCCGCCCGGCGCCCCGCACGGCGCAGACCCGAGCCGCCCGGCCGGTCGAGGCCCGCCGCCCACCCCGTCGGGTCGAGCCGAACTACAACCGCCGCTCGGCCCCTCCCCCGCCCCCGCCTCAGGAAAGCCGGGGCTTCCGCTGGGGCCTGGGCCTGCTCCTCCTGGCTGTCGCCCTCCTGATCGTGGTCATCCTCGCGGTGGCCATCGCCAACAGCACGTCCAACACGGTGGTCCACTACCAGAAGATCGTGGGCCACGATGCTCAGTCGGCGCTGACGCAGCTCCAGAACCTGATCAGCCAGTACACGAAGTAGTCCCGGGAGCGGCTCCGGCCAGCAGGGCATCGGCCGTCCCGGCCAACTGATCGGTGGCGATCGCCGCCCGCAGATCCGCCATCACCCCGGCCATGAAGCTCAGGTTGTGCAGGGTGACCAACCGAGCCCCGGTCAGCTCGCGTGCCCGCAGGAGGTAGTGCAGATAGGCCCGCGAGTAACCCGCCGTGCACGCTGGACACGGGCAGCCATCGAGGATCGGCTCGGGGCTGTCGCGCCACCGAGATTTGATCAGGTCGACCCGCCAGCGATGCGCCGGGTCGGGCACGAGGGCCATGCCGTGTCGACCCAGGCGCGTGGGCATGGCGCAGTCGAAGGTGTCGATTCCGGCCCTCACCCCAGCGATCAGGTCATCGATCTCCCCGATCCCCAGCAGGTGCCGGGGACGATCGGGCGCAACGCGCTCGAGGCCGCTGGTGACCAAGTCCACCACCTCGTACATCTGGGCCTTGTCCTGACCCAGGGAGCCGCCCACGGCGATCCCCGGGCAACCGCTCTCGGCAATGCGCTCGGCCGAGATGGTGCGCAGATCGCGCTCGATGCCGCCCTGGACGATGCCGAAGACCATCTGGTCCGGCGGACCGTGCTCCGCATGCCAGCCCAGGCAGCGGTCAAGCCACCGGTGGGTGCGCTCCATGGAACGCGCCGTGTAGTCGCGGGTGACGTGAAAGGGCGTGCACTCGTCGAAGACCAGTGCGATGTCCGAGCCCAGCGCCGCCTGCACAGACATCGAGGTTTCCGGACCCATGAAGCGCTCACCTCCGTCCACGTAGGAGCGAAAGCGCACGCCCTCCTCCTCGATGGCCAGGATGCTCCCCGTGCTCTGTCCTGAAGAAGAGGTGGATGAGCGACGTCCCTTGATCTCGTCGGCCACGCCGCCATGACCCATCGAGAAGACCTGAAAGCCGCCGGAGTCCGTGATGATCGGACGGTCCCAGCGCATGAAGCGGTTCAGCCCGCCGAGCTCGGCCACCAGCTCAGGCCCCGGGGTGAGGAAGAGATGGAAGGTGTTGCCCAGGACCATCTCGTAGCCCAGCGCCTCTAGGTCACGCGGCTCGAGCATCTTCACCGCCCCCCGCGTGGCCAGCGGGACAAAAGCCGGCGTCTCCACGGTGCCGTGGGCCAGGTGCAGCGTCCCGCGGCGGGCCCGGGTGGCGGAGTCGCGCTGATGGATCGTGAACACGGCGCCAGACCCTACTCAGGCGTTCTGCGGAGATTCACTTAGCCTCTGGGTCATGCAAGGTCGGACGGCAGCTCTGCTCGGCTTCTTGGCCCTGTTCCTGGCCGGCTGCGGAAGCTCAGGCTCGGGTCCCTCCTCGTCGTCGGCCCTCGGGCACCAGGTCTTCACCCATCAGTGTTCGTTCTGTCACTCGCTCTCGGGCCATAACTCCCCGCGGCAGCAGGGCGGCGATCTGCTCGGGGTACATCTGCGACGTCCTACGCTGTACCAGCTCACCGCCGAGATGCCAGCTCGCCACCGGCTCAGCCGAGCCGAGCTGAATGCGGTGGTCGACTACGTGCTCGCGGTCCAGCGCCGGTCGGGCTGACCGCCGCACCCGGCGAGCCCGATCACTGTGGCTCAGCCGGCGCTCGGCACCAGCTCGCCCACTGCGGCGACCGTGTTCAGCCCGGTGAAGCCCCCGGCCACGATGATCCCGTTGCCGACCGTGATCACCCCAGAGTCGGAGAGCGCGTGAGGCAGACGTCCGGCCGGTTTGACAGCTCCGGTTTGGGGATTTACCGACCACACGTTGTCCGTGGTCTGGGTGACCTGATCGCCGCGGCCGCCGACGAGATAGACGTAGTTGCCCAGCGCGGCGGCGCCGCCATGGGTGATCGGCTGGGGCAATTGGCCGATCGTCCGAACCTGGCCGCTGACCGGGTCAAAGCTGAGAATCGCCCGGCTGGCCCCAGCGGGAGTCGAGCCACCGATGATGATTAGCCGGCCCCCGACCGCGGTGACGGCCGAGTAGCGCAGGCCGGCGGGCAGATGGCCGACCACTCGGGCGGGTCCACCCGGCCGCCAGGCCAGGATGGTGTTGAGGTAATTGGTGCCGTCGAAGCCACCCACCACGTAGGCGGTGTCGCCGATCTGGGTCACGGCGACATCGGAGGACGCCGTGGGCAGGACCCCCACGGGCCGCACGGCGTGGCCGCTGGGGTCGAAACCGAGGATATGGTTCAGCTCAGTCAGGGAGCCCCCGCCGAACACGTAGACCTGGCCGCCCAGGGTGGCCGCCTGAGCGTCGTGCTGGGCGTCTGGAAGGCTGCCGCTGTAGGCCACGCCTCGGGTGTTGATGACCAGGACCTCGGCCGTCGAGGTGTCGGCGGAATCCAGGCCGCCGAGGAGCGCGGCCTGCGAGGTCCCCACTGGAGCTGTGGCCGGGTCTCGAAGCGGCGCCGAGAGCGCGAACAGCGTACGGTAGGCAAGTCGCTCCGGCCCGGCGGGCGCTGCGCTCCGTGGGTGCGCAGATTTGGCCCGGTGGCCCTGAGCGTGGGCGCCCGAGCCGGTCGCCGAACTGCTGGAACCGCACCCAGACGCGACGAGGGCCAACCCGAGTAGGGCAGCGACCCACGTGCGACGCGATGCTGTCATCCTGCCGCGGGACCGCGCCGGGGGGCAGCGAGAAAAGCCATGAAGAGATCCAAGCAAGCCCGCCAGACTAGACCACCCCGACACGTGCACGCTTTGCACCGACCGCCCGCCACGCGCCGGGCGCGAGAGCGGCGTCGGCGGCACCTGCTCCCCGCCCTGGGCGCGCTCGTGGCCGTCGTGGTGGTGCTGATTGTCGTCCTGAGCGGAGGCGGCAATACGCCCAGTCGCACGGCTTCCTCGGGACATAACTACGATCCGATCTCGGGCTCTACCGGGGACGTGGGACAGGCGGTCACCGGGACCGGCAACAACATCTACGCCGGCACCCAGCCGGGCGACCTGAGTCCCGCCGTCAAGGGCGATCAGCAGGTCGTCTACGTGCCCAACAGCCTCTCGAACACGGTCGACGTCATCAGCCAGAGGACGCTGAAGGTCATCCGTCAGTTCCCCACCGGAGCCGAGCCCCAGCACGTCACCCCGGCCTGGAATCTCAAGACGCTCTACGTCGACAACGACCTCGGCAACACGCTCACCCCGATCGATCCCCGCACCGGGGATCCGGGACGTCCGATCCCGGTGGAGGATCCGTACAACCTGTACTTCACCCCCGATGGCCGCTTCGCCATCGTCGTTGCCGAGCGCCTCCAGCGGCTCGACTTCCGCGATCCCAACACGATGCGTCTGGTCCACTCGCTGTCGGTGCCGATGTGCCCCGGGGTCGATCACATGGACTTCTCGGCCGACGGGCGCTACCTCTACGCCAGCTGCGAGTTCGCCAGTCGCATGATCGAGGTCGACCTGCGCACCCAGCGGGTCATCCGGGTGCTGACGCTCGACCACGGCACGGGCAGCCCCCAGGACGTGAAGCTGTCCCCCGACGGGCGCACGCTCTACTCCGCCGACCAGATTGCCGGCGGTGTTTGGGAAATCAATCCCAACACCTTCCGGGTCATGGGCTTCCTGCACACCGGAGCCGGAGCCCACGGCCTCTACCCCTCGCGCGACGACCGCTACCTCTACGTCTCCAACCGCCAGGCGGGCTCAATCTCCGTGGTCAGCTTCAAGACCAAGCGGATCGTGAAGAGGTGGCAACTCCCGCTTCCCGCCAGCCCCGACATGGGTGGCGTTTCGGCCGATGGCAAGACCCTGTGGTTGAGCGGCCGGTACAACGCGGTCGTCTACGCCATCAACACCCAGACCGGCCGGCTGCGGGCCGCGATTCCCGTCGGTCTAGGGCCCCACGGCATCTGCGTCTGGCCGCAGCCCGGCAGCTACTCACTGGGTCACACCGGCATCCTGCGCTGAACGCAGCCGGGGGCCAGCCAGCCGCTCGAGAGCCGACTTGCGCCACCACCGAAGGTCCCGACGCGTGTCGGTGCCCGGAGCCTCCGTCCCAAACTTGCGATATATGCAAGTTTGGGACGGAGGCTCCCGGGGCGCAATGGTTGAGGAACTCGCTGCCGCGGAGCACGACGGTTGGGGAGCTCGCCGCCGCGCAGCCCGGCGCCACGAGCTAGGACTCGACTAACGACCGCCCGGTCATCTCGACCGGTTGCACCATCCCCAGCAAGGCGAGGATGGTCGGCGCCACGTCGGCCAGGGCGCCTCCGGAGCGCAGCCCTAGTCCGCCGACGGTGACGATCACCGGCACCGGGTTCAGGGAGTGGGCGGTGTTCGGACTCCCGTCGTCCTCGAGCATGTGGTCGGCGTTGCCGTGATCGGCAGTGATGAAGCAGGCGCCGCCAGTCTCGTGAACCGCGGCCACCACCTCCCCGAGGCAGCGATCGACGGTCTCCACCGCCTCGACGGCGGCGGGGATGACGCCGGTGTGGCCGACCATGTCGGCGTTGGCGAAGTTGATGATCCCGAAGCGAGGCGGGGACTCCCGCCAGGCCCCGACGAAGGCGCCGGCCGCCTCCGGGGCGCTCATGGCCGGCTTGTGATCGTAGGTGGGCACGTCACGAGGCGAGGCCACCAGTTCCCGACGCTCGCCCTCGTAGGGCGCCTCCTCTCCACCGTTGAAGAAGTAGGTCACATGCGGGTATTTCTCGGTCTCGGCGACGTGCAGCTGAGCGCCTCCGGCGGCAGCTATGACCGCCGGCAGGGTGGTGGCCGGGCGCTCGGGCGGGAAGGCCACCGGATAGGGCCAGCCCTCTTGGTACTCGGTCATCATCGTGTAGCGCTTGACCGGTTCGGCTCCCCCACGGTCGACATCGTGAAACGACCCATCGGCCAGCGCCTGAGTGATTTCGCGCATCCGGTCGGGACGGAAGTTGAGCCCCAGGACCGAGTCTCCGGGGCGGATCTGCGCCTCCCGCCCCACGCTCACCGGCCTGATGAACTCGTCGGTCTGATCGCGTTCATAGGCCCCCCGCGCGGCCTCGGCGCCGGTCGCGGCCGAGTGCTCGCTCCGTCCGTGGACGAGCAGGTCGTAAGCCAGCTGAACCCGGTCCCAGCGCTTGTCGCGATCCATGGCGTAGTAGCGGCCGATCACGGTGCCGATCCGTCCCGTTCCGGCCGCGGCCATCCATCCCTCAACCTCCTCCAGATAGCCCACTCCCGACTTCGGCGCCGTATCTCGCCCGTCGGTGAAGGCGTGCACCACCAGGTCGCCCACGCCGAGCTCGCCGGCCAGCGCGATCAACGCTCGCAGGTGGACCAGGCTCGAGTGCACCCCGCCCCCTGAAACCAGACCGATGATGTGCACCCGCTCGGAGGCGCTCAGCGCGTCCCGCAGAACGGCGTTCTGGCCAAAATCCCCCTCCCTGGCGGCCTCATCGATGCGAGTCAGATCCTGCATGATCACGCTGCCGGCGCCCAGGTTGAGATGACCGACCTCCGAGTTGCCCATCTGCCCCTCGGGCAGCCCCACGGCCCGGCCGCCGGCGGTCAGCGTGGTGGTGGAGCATCGCTCCGAGTCCCACAGCTCGTCGAACACCGGCGTCGAGGCCAGGGAGACCGCATTTCCGGGTCCGGGCTCGGCCAGCCCCCAGCCATCCAGCACGATCAGCGCCACCCGTTCCACGGGCAGTGCCTCCGGTCCCGGCGGCAGGCTCATCCGGCGGCGGCGACGATCGCCGCGAAGGACTCGGCGTCGAGGCTCGCACCGCCCACCAGGGCGCCGTCCACATCGGGCAGCGCGAGCAGCTCAGCCGCGTTGTCGGGCTTGACGCTACCCCCGTAGAGGATCCGCGTGTGCGGCGCCGCCTCGGCCGACCGGTCGGCGACCAGGGCGCGGACGAAGGCGAT
>JBDTEE010000119.1:0-15710 GCA_039922645.1 Solirubrobacteraceae bacterium
GACGGTCAGCGGCGGCGCCCATCTGAGAGCCGGCAGCGAGCCCTACGGCGCCACTGGTTCGGTGGGGTCCTACTCGCTCTACCTTCCGGCCGGCTCCTCGGTCCAGTCGCCGCTGACCTGTGTGAACGCGTCCTACCCATCGCTGCGGCTCTTCGCTCGTAACCGCGGACTCCGGTCGACCGTCGTGGTGTCGCTGGTCTACAAAGCTCCCCTACTCGGGCTCCTGCCGCTTCCGGTCGGTCCGGTGCTCCTCAGCAGCCAATGGGAGCCCAGCATGCCGATGCTTACGCTTGCGGCCATTCCCAGCCTGCTCACAGACGGCACCAGCCAGGTGGCAGTGCGCTTCACGGCGCTCACGGGTAGCTCGCAGATCGACGACGTGTTCGTCGATCCGCGCATGCGCTGGTAATTCAAGCCGCGCCGGTCGCCTCGACGAGATGAACCTCGCCCGCATCCAGCGCGCGGGGACCATCGTCGGTGGTGACCAGCAACCGGCCCTCGCCGTCGATTCCCTCCGCCCGGCCCTGGCCGCCACTCCAGCGGACTGAGTGACCTCGCAGGGCATCCAATCCCCGGATCTCCTCGAGAATCTCCTCCGGAGAGCGCGACAACCGGGCCCCGAGCGCATCGAGCAAGTGGAGAAGAGTCGGCTCGATGGCGTCCGGGCTCAATCCCATGGAGGTTGCGCGCTCGCGCAACTCGGCTGGGAAATCGCTCGGACGCAGGGCCACGTTCACACCCACTCCAACCACCGCCCACCGCTCGTGGGGCCGGCCTTCGACCAGGATGCCGGCCACCTTTCGGCCTCCGATGAGGACATCGTTGGGCCACTTGACCTGGGCCTGCGGACCGACCACTTGAGCAACGGCCGCTCCGGCCAACAGCGGAAGCAGCCGCGGCGGATCACGGACGAGGACCGAACAGAGTAGGGCTCGGCCAGGGGGCGCAGTCCAGGTCCGCCCCTGGCGCCCGCGCCCCGCGCTCTGTTCTGCCGCGGTGACGACGGTCCCGTGTGGCGCGCCGGCGGCGGCCAACTCCCGGGCTCGGGTGTTGGTCGAGTCGGTGTGGCGCAGATGAAGGCGCGGATGCCCGAGGGCGATGCTCACAACGGCCGGATCCGCAGCTCGTCGTCGACCTTCAGGCCCAGCCGGGTGGCGGCGTCCCCGTGGCTCACAGCAACGGCCAGGCGCCGCTGGGCGTCCTCGTAGAGCAGGAGCTCGCCCTCGGGCACGTCGGCAAACGTACGGACGTATTGGACGCGCTCAGCGCCAGCGGCTAATGACTGGACCGATACCGGATGTCCGAGGCGCAGGTCCGTGCCCTCCAGGTGCTCGTGGCCAGCGTCGAGCTGGAGGTTGCCGAAGCGGTCCACCTGGAGCACGTGGGTGACCAGAACCCGATCCTCGCGGAGCGGCGAGGGCAGCTCCAGCTCGATCAGCTCACCCCGATCAAGCGGGTCTCCCGCTTCGCCCAGTGGCACACCGGCGGCCAGCTGGGCGGCCACCGGCGCGAAGATGTCCCGGCCGTGGAAGGTGGCCGACACCGGCTCCAGGCGGAACGGAGAGCGGGCGATGTCCACGGCCTGCACGACGCCGCCAGCGTGCTCGGCCGCGGGCATGAGCAGGCCGTTGTCCGGGCCGACGAACATCCGCCCGTCGGCTGCGGCCAGGGCCACCGCGCGCCGCTCGGCACCGACATCGGGATCGACGACGGCCAGGATGATGCCAGACGGCATGTAGTCCAGCGCGTCGCGGAGCACCAGCGCCCCGGCGCGGACGTCGTGCCGGGGCACGCCATGGCTGAGGTCGATGATGCGGGCGGCGGCGCAGATCCGGGCGATCACCCCGTGGCAGACGCCGACAAAGTCGTCGGTCAAGCCGTAGTCGGTCAAAAAGGTGATCCACGGCGCACTGCGGTCGCGCATGCCGCGAAGGTTAGGCCCGACCGTACCGGAGGCTCGCCTGAACGCCGTGGGTGTGCTCAGACGGGAGCAACGCCGGGCTCGCGGCCGCCGCAGGCGGCGTGCAACAACACCCACAGGCCGGCGAAGATGACCAGGTCGCCAATGCTGAGCACGTTGCCCAGCGGCCAGGGCCCGGGAACGGGGATCACGTCGCCGAGCCAGAGGAGGTGGGGATGGGCCAGATGGGCCGAATTCTGAAAGCCGCTGCCCGTTTTCAAGCCCGCCAGGCGCTGAGCCGCGGCGGCCGCGGGCATGACGCCCCCGTTGACGACGATGACCAGCGCATTGGACAGGGCGCCCGCCGCAAGCAGCCGCATTCCGGTCAGACCACGGTTGCCCCACAGGAACACGGCGGCGAGCGCGTAGCTGCCCAGGTAGATCCCAGCGTGCGCCGCCTTACTGCCACCCGGCGCCACGCTGATGATCAGCAACTGGAGGCCCAAGGCGACCAGCGCGACCCAGCCGTAGCGGAGGTCTATCTGCCCCAGCCGCGACAGCCGGCCGCCGCGTAGCGGAACACTGGCCAGGCAGATCAGCGCCCCCGCGAGCAGGATCATGCCGCCTCGACGATGCTGACCACCGGCGCCCGCCCGTCACCGGCCGGCGCGCAAGCGCGCAGCAGCCACTGGGTGGTGTCTTCTGCGGTCATCGGGCGGCTGATCCCGTAGCCCTGGGCGACGTCACAGCCCAGGTCGCGCAGCTGCTCCAAGGTCTCGGGTTCCTCCACGCCTTCAGCCACCACGCGCAGTCCCAGGTGGTGCCCCAGATCGATGGTCGAGCGGACGATCACCGCTTCGCTCGAGCCGACCTGCATCCGGCTGACGAAGCCACGATCGATCTTGACCTCGGAGACAGGAAGGTCGGCCAGATAGGCCAACGACGAGTAACCGGTTCCGAAATCATCGATCGAGATCGCCACGCCGTTGCGATCGAGCTCGGTCAGCGCCGCCCGGGCCACAACCGGATCGGCCATCAGGGCGCTCTCGGTCACCTCCAGGCGCAGCAGGCGGGGCGGAATCTCGTAGGCCACCAGCGCCGTGCGCACCCGCTCGGCAAAGCCGGGGTCGATCAGCATCCGTGTGGACACGTTGACGGCGACGCTGACCTCAAGGCCAAGGTCCCGCCACTGCACGATCTGAGCCATGGCCAGATCGAGAACCTTCTGCGTGAGCGGCTTGATCAGACTCGTGTGCTCGGCCATGTCTAGGAAGGAGGCGGGGAGCAGCACCCCAAGGTCGGGGTGCTGCCAGCTGACGAGGGCCTCGACCCCCGCGACCCGGCCGCTGTTCAGGTCGAGCAGCGGCTGGTACCAAGCCACGATCTGATCGGTGTCCACCGCCTGGCGCAGATCAGCGGTCAGCGCCAACTTGGCTGGGGAGTTGTGATCGTGGCGCTCGTCGTAGGCGGCGACACCGGCGTGCGTCTCCTTGGCGCGATACATGGCCACGTCAGCCTTCTGGAGCAGGGTTTCCAGATCGCGCCCGTCCTCCGGGAACGAGGCCACACCGACGCTGGCCTCGGTCTCGACCACGAAGTCCCCGAGTTCGAAGCTGGTTCGCAGCTCCTCGCCCACGCGGCGGGCAAACTCGAGCGCATCCTCACCCGAGATCTGAATGAAGACCGCGAATTCGTCACCCCCCAGCCGGGCCAGGGCGTGCTCGCTGCCGACACTGGCCTGGAGACGCTCGGCGATCCGGCGCAGAAGCTCGTCTCCGTAACGGTGGCCAAGGGTGTCGTTGACGTCCTTGAAGCGATTGAGATCCATCAGCAGGACGCTGGCCAGCCGATTCCCGTCCTCCAATACCTCGTTCACGGTGTCGTGGAACGCGATCCGGTTCGGGAGCCCGGTGAGCTGGTCGTGGCGGGCCGCGTGCTCACTCCGGGCCGCTTGACGCCCCGCCCGGTAGATCGCCATGATCGGCAGCACGAACAGCGGGATGAGCACGATGGAGTAGGCGGCCGCGGCCGCCACGATCGGCGCCAGGCAGAGCAGGACGCCACCGCTGACGAGGGTGAATTCGGCGTCCTTGCGGAAGTAGCGGCCCAGGGGAGTGCCCTGGTAGAGCGCCACCGCGGTCCCCACCACGCCCGCGTTGACGGCCACGAAGGCCGCCGCGCCAAGCAGGATGATCGGCACGTCGGCCCCGCTGAATGGACGGCCCCCGGTGACCTCAGGGATTCTGTGAAACGCCGCGATGACCAGCGACGCCGCGGCCAGGGACAGCCCGTACTGACCGAAGTTGAAGCGGATGCGCCACCAGGACTTCCGAACGGCCAGATCCTGGACCAGGGAGGCCAGGAGCAGCGCGACCAAGGCCGGACCGAGACCCCCTAGGACCAGGACGGCCATGGAGAAGGAGGTGGAGACGGTGATCTGTTCATCACCGCGACGCGGGATCGTGACCGGGAGCAGCTCCCCGAGCAGAACCCCCAGGGCTAGCAGCGCAAAGGCGAGGGGATGCGAACTGACGTAGCCGAGGCCGAGGCGTGCGTGCAGCGCGACGAGCACCCCGACGCAGGCGAGGACGGTCGCGCCGGCGAAACGGCGGGCGGTGAGGTGATGACTGATCATTGGGACCACAAAGGGCACGCACCGAACCAGAGCCGGCGCGTGCCCTTTAGCTGTTGCCCTACTGGACTAACCGAACTTGTGGCCAGCTCCGGATTCGACGACCAGAGCGACGATGGCGGAGACCGCCATGCACGCCCTGTACACGTGGAACTTCTTCATCCTTACCTCCGTTGGGATTGCTCCATGCTGAGTTGTCATGCCCCCTGTCGGCAGATGAACCCGGACCCGTGAGAGCGATAGACGGATATCCGATTCGGCCGGGCCGCCCCTGCCGCCCGTGCTCGCTGCCTGACCGCGGCCGTCTGCGGGCGACGCGCGGAACCCTGAGCTCAGCCCGTGGCATCCGCCACCAGGGCCGCGACCAACCCGTCGATGTCATGCGCGGCGGCCTCGACTGTGGGCTCGCGGCCATGCTCGCGCAACGTGTCGCTGGTCACCGGCCCGATGCTCACCAGACGCGCCTCGGGACTCAGTGCCTCACCGGCGCTGACGAAGAAGAAGCGCACGGTGGAGGAGGAGGTGAAGGTGACGTAGTCGGACCGGGCCACGGCTTCTTGCTGCTCCGGCGTCAGTGCCTCGGCCACCGTCCGATACAGCGCCACGACATCGACCTCGGCCCCACGGGCAGAAAGCGCGTCGGGGAGCACGTCGCGGGCCTCGGCCGCCCGAGCCACCAGGGCGCGTCTGACCGGGACGTCCGCCAGAGCCTCGACCAGCCCCTCGGCCACGAAGCGCTCGGGGACCAAGTCGGCGATCAGCCCATAGGAGCTCAGAGCGGCCGCCGTCCCGGGGCCGATGGCGGCCACGCGCGCTCCGGCGAAGGCGCGGGCATCCAGGCCCGCGGCGCTCAGGCGAGCGAATAGGGCCCGCACCCCGTTCGGGCTGGTCAGACACACGAGGTCGTATCGAGCAAGGTCGGGGACTGGACCGTCGCGCGGCTCGATCCGGATGACCGGCGCCTCCACGACCTCGGCCCCCAACTCGCGCAGCTGGGCCGCCAGGTCACTCGCCTGAGCGCGCGCCCGGGTCACGGCCACAGTGCGACCGGACAGCGGGCGCGACTCCCACCAGGCCAGCGCAGGACGCAATGCGGCCACGGGGCCGACCAACGAGATGGCCGGCGCACGGATCCCCTGCTCGTGGGCCACTCGCGCGATGGTGGCCAGCGTGCCCGAGGCGACCCGCTGGCCGGGGAGTGTTCCGCGCTCGATCACCGCCGCCGGTTCGGAATCAGGGCGTCCGGCCGCGACGAGCCGCTCGGCGATGGCCCCCAGGCGCCGCACGCCCATGTAGAAGATGAGCGTGCCCGGGAAGGCGGCTAGAGCCTCCCAGTCCAGGGCCGACTCCGGCTTCTCGGGGTCCTCGTGCCCGGTGACGAAGGCCACGGCGCTAGCGGCGTCACGATGGGTCACCGGGATACCGGCGTAGGCGGAGGCGGCAACGCCCGCGGTGATGCCGGGCACGACCGTGAATGGGATGCCCGCCTCACGCAGGGCCTCGGCTTCCTCGCCGCCGCGGCCGAAAACGAACGGATCGCCGCCCTTCAGACGCACCACCTCGCGTCCGGCCGACCCATGCTCGAGCAACAGAGCCTGGATCTCCGCCTGCCCAACCGACGGGCCACCGCCCTCCTTGCCGGCGTAGATCAGCTCGGCCTCGGGACGAGCCCCGTCCAGGGCGGTGTCCGGGATGAGGCGGTCATAGACGATCACGTCGGCGCGAGCGATCAGCTCGAGAGCCCGAGCGCTCATCAGCCCCGGGTCACCGGGACCAGCGCCGACGAGATGAACAGTCATGCCAGCTCCCGCTCGGCTTGGGCGAGCAGGCGACTCGCGCCTGCGGCCAGCATCCGCTCGGCGCACTCCACACCGACGGAGTCGGCTGGTCCCGTCACCCGATCGGTCAGCCACTGCGATCCGTCGGGCAACCCCACCCAGGCGACGAGCTCGAGCTCGTCCGGGCCAGCCCCCGGTTCAGCGTGTGCACCAACCGGGGTGTTGCACGATGCACCCAGCGCATGGACCAGAGTGCGTTCGGCGGCCAGACAGGCCGTGGACAGCGGGTCGCGGACAGGAGCGAGCAGCTCGTCACTGAGTGTCCCGGCGCGAGCTTCGAGCGCGAGCGCGCCCTGGCCGGCCGCCGGCACGAGCTCGGTCAGGACTCCGCCGGCCTCCGCCTGGCGGCCGAGGCGCTGCAGACCGGCCAGCGCCAGGACCAGCGCGTCGACCTGGCCATCGGCCAGCTTGCGCAGGCGGGTGTCGACGTTGCCGCGTAGATCCACGACCTCCACGTCGTCGCGCACTGCGCAGATCTGGGCCCTGCGGCGCACGCTGCTGGTGCCGATCCGGGCGCCGGCGGGGAGATCCTGGAGCGCCCGCGCTCCGCAGATCGCGTCGTGGGCATCAGCGCGCGCGGGCACGGCCACCAGCTCGAGCCCGGGATCGAGCTCGGTGGGCACGTCCTTGGCCGAATGCACGGCCAGATCGATCCGGCCGTCGAGCAGCGCTCGCTCGAGCTCGGAGACCCAGCGCGACTTATCCTCCGCGGCGGCCCCCTGGTCGCCCAACGTGGTGATCTTGACGATCTCGACCGGGCCTTCGAGCCCGGCGGCGACCCACTCGGCCTGGATCAGGGCGAGCGTGCTGCCCCGCGTACCGATGCGCATCAAGCCGGCGGAGAGCCGCCCTGGGCGGCCGGCCGGGCGGGCAGTTCGCGCACCTCGGCCACCGGACCGCCCGCGGAGCCCGGGGCGGCGGCGGAGGCGTCCTCGTCGGTGAGCAGACCGAACAGATCACGGACGAGGGCCATCCGGGCATGGACACGCCCGTCGCGCATCTCCTTCATCTTCAGCGTGGGCTCGTGCAGGAGACGGTTGACCACGCTTCGGGCCACCGCCTCGATCCGCTCGAGATCGCGCGGCGAGGCCAACTCCCATTTGCCGGCGTTCTCGCTCACGACCCGCTCGGCGATGTCGGCGGCGTGGGCGCGCAGCGCGACCAGCGTGGGGAGCACCTCGAGTGAGCCGAGCCAGGTGGCAAAGGTCTGGATCTCCTCCTCGATGATCCCCTCCGCCTTGCGCGCCTCACCCTGGCGCACCTTGCGGTTGCGGTCAGCCACGGCCTGGAGGTCATCGATGTCGGCCAGCGTGACTCCATCGAGGTCTCCGCAGGCGGCGTCGATGTCGCGCGGCACGGCCAGGTCGATCAGCAGCATCGGGCGACCATCGCGCTGCTCCATGACCTCAGCCACCTCGCGGACCTCGAGCAAGAGGTGCGGCGAGGCGGTGGCGGCGACCACGATGTCGAACTCGACCAGGGCATTGGGCAGCTCGTCGAGCACGAGGCTGTGACCCCCGTATCGGCGGGCCAGAGCCAGCGCGCGGTCGCGCCGGCGGTTGGCCACGAAGACGGGGTGAGCGCCATTCTCGAACAGCGCACGGGCGGCCAGCTCGCTGGTCTCACCGGTGCCGACGATCACCACTTCTCGACCCTCCAGGGTCAGCCGGCCATTGCCGGTGAAACCGTCCCGTCCTGGGCCGAGCCCGGGCAGCTGCTCGCGGACCAGCGCCACCGCGACGCTGGGCAGGCTCAGCTGACGCTCGCCGATCGCGGTCTCGGTGCGGACCCGCTTACCGGTGGCCAGCGCCGCCCGGAACATCCGATTGGTCAGTGGCCCGGTGGTGTCGAGGGCCAAAGCCGCCTCGTAGGCGCGCTTGACCTGGCCCTGGATCTCGGCCTCGCCGACGATCATCGACTCCAGTCCGGCGACCACTCGGTACAGATGCCGGGCGGCCTCGCAATTGCGATGGGTGTAGATGGCGGTAGCCAGCTCAGTCGGGCGAATGCCCGCCTGGCGGGCCAGCATGGCCAGGACGGTGCTCTCGGCCTCAACGGGATCGCCGACCACGAGATAGAGCTCCATCCGGTTGCAGGTGGAGACGGCGATCGCCTCATGCACCTCGGTCGCCCCACGGAGCTCGCGCATGAAGTCCTTGGCCCGGGCCTCGGGAAGGGCCAGGCGCTCACGCACCTCGACCGGGGCGGTTTTGAACGACACGCCGACGGTCAGCAGTTCGCTCACAGCACGGGCTCCTGCTCACGCCCCGATTCCGACCGATCGGCCCCGCTCGGGCGCTCAGCCCGATCCGCCTCGACATCGCGCTGGAGCTGGCTCAGCTCGCGTTCGATGCGCTGCGATCGCACGGCCATGATGGCCACGTAGACCAGGATGAGGACGAGGAACACGATGTAGGCGCCGGCGACGAACTTGCCGCTCTGACCGAGCGGGATCGCCGGGGCAACCGCCAGGAGCGCGCTCATGAGGGAGCGGCGCTGCGCCCCATCGGCCGGATCGCGTCGTCTCCGAGCAGCGTGCGGCGCAGGCGACGAATCTGAAAGCGGGTGTTCTTGGTCGTCATCTCGTACTTCCAGAGCGTCGCAAAGAGCAGTACCACGCCCAGCAACGAGACTAGGAAGGTCAGCCGCATCGCACCGGGAAGATTGCCGCCGCCCAGGGTGAGCACGCGCGGGTGAACGTACTGCTGGGCCAGCCGCACCGCGATGAAGTTGAGGGGCACGAAGGCCCCGGCCACGATGGAGAACACGCTCGCGTAGCGCGCTTGGCGCTCGGGATCCTCGATCGAGAAGCGCAGCGGTTGGTAGGTGGCGAACAGCAGCAGCACGATCAGAAACGACACCAGCGTGGGCTCGTTCCACACCCACCAGTGACCCCAGGATGCCTTGGCCCAGATCGAGCCCGTGATCAGCCCGCCGATCCCGAAGATGAGCGACATGTGGATGGCCACGTAGGAGCGCAGATCCCACTTGCGATCGCCGGTGCGCAGATAGCCGATGGCCAGCGCGGCGCCGACGACAAACCCACACAGGGAGACGATGGCCAGCGGGACGTGGATGTAGAAGATCTTCTGGACGAAGCCCTGGTTGGCGTCCAGGGGCGCATAGAAGAAGATCAGCGTCAGGGCGGCGGCGACCGTGAGGATGGTGGCCAGAGCGAGGCCGCGGAGTCCCTTGCCATAAGTGGTTGTGGGGGGCACTAACTAGTCCTCCAGGAGGAAGTCGAACACCGCGTAGGCGAGCAGTGCGAAAACCACATCATAAAGAGCCAGGATGGCCAGCCACCGGCCCGGCGGCGACCCGGCGCCATGCACGGCCAGGAGCGGTCCGACGGCGCGCGCGGTGGCGATCAGGGCCGGGATGAGCAGCGGCAGCGCGATGACCGGCCCGATCAGGTCCCGGGCCCGCGTGTGGACGGCGATCGCCGAGACGAGCGTGCCGATCACGGCCAGGGCGCCGTTGGCCAGTACGAGCACCAGGATCAGCCCCGGCAGGGCCGGACCAAGCGGCGGTCCGAGCAGGAACAGGGCGAAGGCCGGCACCGCCACCACCTCGAGGATGGCCAGGAACAGGAACAGCGCCGTGGCCTTGGCCAGGAGCATGGCCGAGCGGTCCACCGGGGCGAGCAGAAAGGCATCGAAGCCGCCCTGCTCACGCTCGGCCACGAACAGGCGGTTGATGCCGAGCATGGCCGCGAACAGGAGCGTGGCCGTGAACACCCCCGCGGCCAGCTGGCCGTCGATCGTGGCGCGGTTCAGGCCGAAATGGAAGATCACGAAGGTGACCAGGGTGAGCAGCACCATGGCCGGGACGGTCTCCAGCGTGCGCAGCTCGAGTCGCAGGTCCTTGCGCAGAACCGCCAAGGCGGTCCTCATGCGTAGAGCTCTCTTAGCCGGCCCTGGCCGAGCTCCTCGGGCCGGCCGCTGAAAACCACGCGCCCGTCCTTGAGCGCGAGCACGGCGTCGGCCTCGGCCAGCGCCGCCTGGGGGTCATGACTGGTCAGCACCCGCGTGCGGCCGGCCGGTCGGCCGATCAGCGGCTCGACCAGCTCCGCCGCCACCGGGTCGAGGTTGGCCCGTGGCTCGTCCAGGAGCAGCAGCGCCGGGTCGTGGAGCACGGAGCGCGCAATGGCCAGGCGCTGCACCATCCCCCGCGAGAGCAGGCGGACCGGCTCCTCGGCCCGTCGGTCCATGGCCACGGCGGCCAGCACCTCGTTCACCCGTTCGCGGCTGACTCCGTGCAGGCTCGCGTGATATTCGAGGTTCTCGCGTCCGCTCAACTCGCGGTACAGGAGCGGCTCGTGGGCCAGCAACCCAATCCGCCCCCGCACCGCCCAGGCCCGGCGTGGCAGCGGCTCTCCGAACACCTCCACCTCCCCGCCGTGGGGCCGCAGGAGCGCGGCCAGGATTCGCAGCAGAGTGGATTTCCCCGCCCCGTTGCGGCCGAGGACGGCCAGCGTGGTGCCGGCCGGTACCTGCACCGACACCTTGCTCAGCGCGACCCGCTCACCGAAGTAGCGGGCCAGATCGCGGAGCTCAATGGCCGGGCGTTCGCCGTCCACCCTCGCGCTGCAGCGTGGCCACGGCGTGCTCGAGCGTCGGCGCGATCACCGGGAAGAGCTCTCCGATCGCCTTCGGATTGCCGGGGAAGTTGACGATCAGTGTCCGGCCGGCGATGCCGGACACCCCGCGAGTGAGCAGACCCATCGGCGTGTGCCGAAGAGCCTCGGCCCGCATCGCCTCGGCAAAGCCGGGGGCGTGGCGGTCGATCACGGCCAGGGTGGCCTCCGGGGTCACGTCGTCGTCAGTCAGCCCGGTACCCCCGGTGGTGAAGATCAGTGCCGCTCCCTCGGCGGCGGTTCGGCGCAGCCAGTCCTCAATCGCCGCGCGGTCGTCGGGGAGCACGTCGCGGGCGACGACCTCGGCTCCCGCGGCCTCGGCGTGCTCGGCCAGCGCCGCCCCCGAGCGGTCCTCGGTCTGGCCGGCGGCCACCGAGGTTGAGACAGTGAGAATCGCGGTGCGCATGGCCGGCTGAGGATAGGCCCGCAGCGGGCGATCAGCGGCGCCGCCACTCGCCTGAGCGGCCGCCCGACTTGCTGATCAGCGCAACCGAAACGATCTCGGCCCCGCGCTCGACACCCTTGACCAGGTCGTACACGGTCAGCGCGGCCACGGCGGCGGCGGTCAGCGCCTCCATCTCGACTCCCGTGGGGCCGGTGGTGCGCGCCTCGGTGAGCAGCTCGATCCAGCCGCCCTCGACGTCGATCTCCCCCTCGACCCCGACGAAGGACAGAGCCAGGGGATGGCAAAGCGGAATGAGCTCCGAGGTGCGCTTGGCCGCCTGAATGCCGGCGATCCTCGCCACACCGAGGACGTCACCCTTGGGGGCATCGCCGTCGCGGACCCGCCGCGCGGTTTCCGGGCTCACCCTGACGATGGCCTGGGCCTGGGCCGTCCGCGGACTGGGCGTCTTGTCCCCCACATCGACCATCCGCGCGCGGCCGGCGGCGTCGAGGTGGGTGAGCTCGCTCATCGTCCGGCGGGAGCGTGGGCGAGCCGGGCGGACTCGATCAGCTCGCGCACCCGGTCGACCTCGCCGTCGCGCAACAGCGCAATCGGGTCAGGCTCACCGCCGACGATGGACTCGAAGAACTCCTTGCGGTCCTGGTAGGTGGGAAGGGTCTGCTTGGCCCAGCCACGAGCGTCGTTGAGCATCACAGCCAGCTGGGCGTAGGGTTCGCCGAACAGCTCCGAGATCTCCCGCTTCATCCGTTTGGCCAGCGCCGGCGAGGCGCCGGCGGTCGAGATGGCCACGGCCAGCGGGCCGGTACGCACAATCGCCGGGAGGATGAAGTTGCACAGTGGCGGCACGTCAACGACGTTGACCAGCATGGCGCGGCGCTCGGCCGCGTTGAACACGCTGATGTTGACATCGGTGTCGTTGGTGGCCGCGATGGCGATCAGCGCGCCCTCGAGGTCGTCCTCGCGGAACTCGCGCCGGACCCACTTGATCGATCCCTCGAGGGCCATGTCCACCACGGCCGGATGCGCCTCGGGGGCGACCAGGGTCACGCTGGCGTCGCAGGCCAACAGGCCCTCGACCTTCTCCAAGCCGATGTCGCCGCCGCCGACGACCAGGCAACGGCGTCCCTTGAGCCGCAGACAGGCGATGTAGAAGGGGGTCTCGAGCATGTCCTTCACGCAGCTCTGGTCACAGATCCCCTTACGGAACTGGCAGACGCATTCCTTGCCGGCATAGGCCTGGGCGGGCATGGGTTAAGCCTAGCCCGTGGCCGGGGCGCGGCCCGTACGACGCTACTGGCGCCGCATGGCGTCCCGGGCCAGCCGGGACCCCAGCGAAAGCAACGGCCGCGCCCCGTCGCGCAGCGCAGCCGCTCGGATCGACGGCCGGCCGTAGAGGATGGCCGCGGTCTGGCGCAGGGCCCGGCCGAGCGTCTCGTCGTAGGGATGCCACCAGGGGTTGCGGATCTTGGACGGCTCCCAGACGCGCAGCTTGACGTTGACGCATTCATAGAGACCGAACTTGGAGTGCGTGCGGCCGAGCCCGGACTCCTTCACCCCGCCCCAGGAGAGCTGACACGCGCCGTGGCTGAACATGTGATCGTTGATCCAGACCATGCCGGCCTCGAGCTCATGAGCAAAGCGCTCACCTCGACCCCGGTCGGAGGTCCACACCGAGGCGCCGAGACCGAAGTCGCTGTCGTTGGCCAGGGTGACGGCCTCGTCCTCGGAGTCGACGATGATGATCGGCAGCACGGGCCCGAAGATCTCTTCGCGCATGATCCGCATGTCGTGACTCACCCCGGTCAGCACCGCTGGGGCGTAGAAGTCACCCGAGCACCCGGCCGGGGACGCAGCCAGCGGCCCCCCGCATTCGAGCCGCGCGCCGGCGGCCACGGCATCGTCGACCAGCTCGGTGACCTGGGCGCGTTGCTCGCCGGTGATCATCGGCCCGACTTCGGTGTCCCAGTCCATGGGATCGCCGATCCGGAGGGCCTGGGCGCCGCGCACCACCCCGGTGATGAAATGCTCGGAGACCTCGCGCATGACGTAGACGCGCTCGATGCCGGCGCAGGTCTGGCCTGCGTTGGCGAAACCACCCCACAGGGCTCCAGCGACGGCATGGTCCAGGTTGGCGTCGGCGAGAACGATCATCGGGTCCTTGCCACCCAGCTCGAGCACGGAGCCCTTCAGCTGGCGCGCGCACGCCTCGCCGACGCTGCGTCCCGCCTGCACCGATCCCGTGAAGAAGACCTTGGCCACGCTCGACTCGACCAGCGCTGGGCCGGTGCCGGGGCCGTGGATGACCCGCACAAGGCCCTCGGGAAGGCCCGCCCGCTCGAACACGCGGCCGATCCGGTCGCCGATCAGTGGTGTCAGCGAGGCCGGCTTGAGCACCACCCCATTGCCGGCCATCAGGGCGAGAGCCACCTCGCCGAACGGGATGCTCCAGGGGTAGTTCCACGGGGCGATCACGCCGATCACGCCGAGTGGCTCGTAGGTGAAGGCCGATTGCTTGGTCTTCAGGAACAGCTGGGGCATGTCCACCGGCTCGTCGGCCAGGATGCGCTGACCCTCGCCGGCCATCCAGTGCAGGGCGTCGATGGTGGGCAGCAGCTCCATCGAGAAGGCCTCGTTGCGGGGCTTGCCCTGCTCGGCGACGATCAGGTCGCGGATGCTGTCGGCCTCGTCGATCAACACCTGGACGGCCCGCTCCATGTAGCGAGCCCGATCGCGGAGGGTGAGCTGAGACCAGAACGGCTGCACCTTGGCGACAGCGTCAACCACGGCCTGCACATCCTCAGCAGCGGTGGTCGGGACCGAGCCCAGGACCGCCCCCGTGCTGGGGTTGAGCGACTCGAGCGCGGCGGCTCCGGTGGTCGCGGCCATGGCGTAGAGGCTAATGGCTGACTGGCCGGTCAGGCGTTAGGCCGCGCGGGTTCGCTGCAGCGCCTGCGCGCGGCCGAGGAGGGCGTCGCAGAGCAAGTCATCGAGCCCTTCCGTGACCGCGCGATCCACCACCAGGGGCTGGGGCATCCGGCCGGGCTGCCGGAGGTCGATGGCTCCGAACCCGACCACGGTCTCGGTGGAACCGATCAGCGCTGTGGCGGTGATGGCCAGTTGCTGGCGCGGATCGGAACGGAGCAGGCGGGCCAGATCGAGGGCGTCGGGCTCCTCGCCCTCGCCACGCAAGAGCGCCTCGATCGCGGCCAGGTCGCCCAGGCGAGCCAGGCGCAGCCGCACCCGCGGTCCGCGCGCAAGAGTGAACGAGCGGGCCAGCAAGGCTCCGGGATCAATAGCTATTCCCATTTGCTACAGGGTAGTAGCTTCGCGATCCGTCTCCCGTTCGCGCTGGTTAGGAGACGTTTTTAGCTTGTTGTCCGTCCCCGCCCACGCTCAATCTCGGCCAGCCGCTCGCGCAGCCTGGCCTCTGCGTCGTCGGGCTCGTAGAAGCGGACCCCGGCGGCCGGAGCGGGCAACAGCTCCTGAGGCGAAAAGTGATCCGGGTGACGATGGGGGTTGTCGTAGCCGCCGTTGCTCCGGGTCGAGGAGCGCAGGTGGGCGGGAGGCGGCTCCGCGCCGCGCTCGACGATGTGGGATCGGGCGGCGAACACCGCCCGCTTGGCGGCGTCGGATTTCGGGGCCAGCGACAGGTAGATCGCCGTCTGGGCGAGAGCGAACTGGCACTCGGGCAGGCCTACGTGCTCGACGGCGGCAGCGGCGGCGGTGGCCACCACCAGCGCTTGGGGGTCGGCGTTGCCGATGTCCTCGGAGGCCAGGACCACCATCCGGCGAACGATGAATCGTGGATCCTCGCCCCCTTCCAGCATCACGGCCAGGTAGTAGAGAGAGGCATCGGGGTCCGAGCCGCGCGTGGCTTTGATCCAGGCCGAGATCGTGTCGTAATGGCGGTCGGCCTGGCGGTCGTAGAGCAGCGCCCGGCGCTGGAGCGCATCCTCAGCGTGAGCCAGGGTTACGGGCTGGCCCTCACCCGCCGCCTCGCAGGCCAGCTCCAGCGCGTTGAGAGCCGAACGCGCGTCGCCACCCGAGCGCTCGGCCAGGAAGTCCAGTGCCGCCGCCTGTACGCGAGTCGGCTCTCCGCAGTGTCCGGCCGCCACCGCCCGATCGAGCAGACTGCGCACGTCGGCGGACTTGAGCGCCTCGAGCTCGTAGAGGTGGGTGCGCGAGATGAGCGCCGAGTTGACCGAGAAGTAGGGGTTCTCGGTGGTCGCCCCGATCAGGATGATGAGCCCGTCCTCCACCGCGGGCAGCAAAGCGTCCTGCTGGGCCTTGTTGAAGCG
>JBDTEE010000120.1:0-5234 GCA_039922645.1 Solirubrobacteraceae bacterium
AGCAGGGCGGGATCGTCGTACAGCACCGGGGCATCATCGCGCCCTCGCCGGGCGCTCGCCGCACTGGCGAGCGTCAGAGGCCTGCCCCGCGTACCATTGCCCGCCTTGCCGAGCTCGTCCTCACGGCGGCGGCTGCTGTGGCGCGGGCTGATCGCGCTGGTGGTCGTCCTGGTTATCGCTGGCGCGGTGGCCGCATTCGTCCTGCTGCATAAGCCAGGCAACGTCTCGCACCCGAACGTCCAGTTCACGCAGCCGACGACGACGACCGCCCCGCCCCAGCGCCATCGCACCAAGTTGGTCGACAACTTTGAGTGGCCCTGGTACGGGTTCGATGCCGGCCGGACGCGCTTCTTCGCCGCCACGCCGAAGCTGAGGCCGCCGCTGCATGTGGGCTGGAGGTTCAACGACGGGGCCCTGCTCGAATTCCCGCCGGTCATCTACCACACGAGCCTGTTCGTGATGGACGACGACGGCAGCGCCCGGGCACTCAACGTCCTGAACGGGCACGTGCGCTGGGTCCGCAAGATCGGTACGCTGGCCGCCGGCTCGCCCGCGGTGGCCGCCGAGGACCAGCTCGTCGTCATGCCCGTCCTGTCCGTTCACGGTCACTCCCCGGGCGGTGGACGCTTCCTCGCCCTGTCGATGAAGACCGGGCGCATCGTTTGGTCGCATTCGATCCCCGCGGGAACGGAGTCCTCGCCGATCGTCCGTGGCCATACCGCATACTTTGGCGACCAGGGCGGGACGGTCTGGTCGATCGACGTCCGCAACGGGCACGTGAACTGGACCTACCACGCCAGCGGCCCCGTCAAGGGCGGCCCGGCGCTGGTCGGCGACAACCTCTATTTCGGCGACTACGCCGGGCGGGCCTACGACATCTCAGCCGGTACCGGCCATCAGATCTGGGCGGTGGGGACCAACGGCGCCCACTTCGGCTTCGGGTCAGGGAACTTCTACGCCACGCCGGCGGTCGCCTTCGGCCGCGTCTATATGGGCAATACCGACGGCCGGGTCTACTCATTCGGGGCCCGGACCGGCGCCTTGGCCTGGGCCACCGGCACCGGCGCCTACGTTTACGCCTCGGCCTCGGTGGCCGACACGCCGGGGCTCGGACCGACGCTCTACGTCGGTTCCTACGACGGCAACTTCTATGCCTTCAATGCTCAGTCGGGGGCCGTGCGCTGGCGCCACCATGCCGGCGGCCGGATCTCCGGATCCTCGACGATCATCGGCAACGTCGTCTACTACTCAGACCTGGGCTCGAAGACCTCGACGGGGCTTGACGCGACCACCGGACGTACGGTGTTCTCGTTCCCGGACGGGGCCTTCACCCCGGTGATCGCCGATTACCATGCGATCTACCTGGACGGCTACGGAGCCATGTACCAGCTCCTCCCAGGGGCCGGTCCGCATCGAAAGCGCGCCGCCAGGCACGGGTAGCGCAAGCAAACGCCCAAGCGCCTCCTGCCTCCGGGCCGGTTGCTATCCTTGGCAGTCTATGCGTTGTCGTAGTGGAAGTCATTGTCCGCGTCCGGCTGAGAAGGGCCGTCGATTCTGTGCGGAGCACGCCGCCGAGCTTGATCGCATGCGCGAGGAGCTCAAGGATGCCGCTGCCGCCCGGATTGGCCGTGGTCGACCCAAGCGGTCCTCCACGTGCTGCCGCCCCGGTTGCTACGAACCCCGAGTGCCGCCCGCCGCGTATTGCGATACGTGCTCAGCGGCCGGGTACGTAGAAGAGGCCGCATAGCGCGGCCCTGTCGTACGCGACTCCAACATAACTGCATCCCCTCTGCTGGTCAGGCGCCGCCTAAAGGGCCGCCTGTCGCCTGTGCAACGAGAGCTAGACCGCTCGCACCGCCACGCCGTCACGTGTGAGCTGGGCCTTGGCCTCAGCGACGGTGTGCTGGCCGTAGTGGAAGATCGAGGCGCACAGAACCGCATCGGCCCCTGACCGCAGCGCTTCGCTGAGATGCTCGAGACGGCCGGCGCCGCCCGAGGCGATCACCGGCACCCGGACCACCGCCGCAACGGCCTCGGTCAGAGCGAGGTCATAGCCGGCGTTGGTTCCGTCGCGGTCCATGCTGGTGAGCAGGATCTCCCCCGCCCCCCGCTCGGTCCCCTCCCGAGCCCAGGCGAGCGCATCTCGACCTGTGGCGGTCCGGCCGCCGGCCAGATAGGCCTCCCAGGCGTGATCATCGGATTGCTTGGCATCGATGGCCAGCACCACGCACTGCGCGCCGAAGTTGGCTGCCAGCTCATCAATCAGCTCGGGCCGCGAGAGGGCAGCCGAGTTGACCGAAACCTTGTCCGCCCCCGCATCGAGGACGGCCTGAGCGTCACTGACCGAGCGGATCCCGCCGCCGATCGTGAACGGGATGAACACCTCGTCGGCCGCTCGACGAGCGAGCTGGACCACGGTCTCGCGCTTCTCGGACGTGGCGGTGATGTCGAGCAGCACGAGCTCATCGGCGCCGGAGGCGTCATAGCGTGCAGCCAGCTCCACCGGATCCCCAGCATCGCGCAGATCGAGAAAGCCGACGCCCTTGACCACGCGCCCGCCGTCGACGTCGAGGCAGGGGATGACGCGCTTGTAGTGCATCAGCCGTCCAGCGCCGCCTGGCCGTCACCGACAGTCAGGCGCCCCTCATACAGGGCCGTGCCGACGATCACGCCGCCCAGATTGACCAGTCGCAAACCGGCCAGAGCGCGCAGGTCCTTCACGGTCGAGACACCACCGGAGTAGGCGAAGCCCCCCCGGATGGCGCTCCCCACGCTGCGAACCTCCTCGAGGTCAGGGCCGCTCAACGTGCCGTCGCGGTCGATGCTCGAGTAGACGAACCGGCGCACCCCGCGTCGCCCCATGGCCTCGAGCACCGAGGAGACCGGCATGTCCGTCTGCTCGGTCCACCCAGAGGCGGCCAGCTTGCCGCCCCGCCCATCCACCGAGACCACCACCTGGTCGCGATGGGCAGCCAGAGCACTGTCCAGGAGGTCGACGTCCCGATAGGCCGCGGTTCCCAGCACCACCCGGCTCGCCCCCGCGTCCAGGACGGCCTCGAGCGCCTCCAGGGTGCGCAGGCCGCCCCCGACCTGAACGGGAACGCTCACCGCCTCGGTGATGCGGCGGATGTGCTCGAGGTTGGCCGGCTCGCCGCTGCGGGCACCGTCCAGGTCGACCACGTGCAGCCAGCGAGCCCCGGCCGCCACCCAGCGGCGGGCGGCGTCCAGCGGGTCTGCGTCGTAGTCGGTGCGCTGCTCGAAATCCCCCTGGAGCAGGCGAACCGCCTTGCCTTCGAGGATGTCGATGGCGGGAAGCAGAATCATGTCCGCAGCGCCGGTACCACTCCGCGGCACAGACCGGCGAAGTTGGCCAGCATGCGCAGGCCCAGCCCCGAGGACTTCTCGGGATGGAACTGCACCCCGAGCACCGAGCCGTGGCCCACGATGGTGGCGAAGCGCTCGCCGTACTCGGTGGTGGCGAGCACGTCCTCGCTGCGCTGCGGCCGGGAGGCGAGCGAGTGCACGTGGTAGAACGCCTCGCCCTCCGGCCTGAGTCCGGCAGTCAGTGCTGAGCGGCGTTCGAAGCGGACCTCGTTCCAGCCGATGTGCGGGATGCGCAGGCTGCCGGCCCGCAGCGGTGTGACCGTTCCGGGTATGAGTCCGAGTCCGACCGTGGGCTCGAATTCCTCCGAGCGGTCAAAGAGCAGCTGCATGCCCAGACAGATTCCCAGTAGCGGCTTCTGGGCCGCCGCCGCCGCTCGCAGCGGTTCCTGCAGGCCAAGCTCGTCCAGATTCTCCATCGCCCGCGGGAAGGCCCCCACACCGGGCAGGACGATTCCGTCGGCGGCGGCGATCCGCTCGGGATCGCGAGTGATCTCCGCCGTGGCGCCCGTGTGCTCGAGGGCCTTTTGCACCGAGCGGCGGTTACCCATCCCGTAATCGATCACGGCGATCCGGGGCGAGGCGCTCAGGACAGCGTCCCCTTGGTCGAGGGCACCCCGGACTCCGTGGGATCGATGCTCACCGCCATGCGCAGGGCCCTGGCCACCGCCTTGAACGCGGCCTCGATGACGTGGTGGGCATTGCTGCCCGCCTCGATCGTGACGTGCAGCGTCAACCGGGCGTTGGTGGCCAGCGCGCGCAGGAACTCCTCGGTCAGTTCATGGTCGAAGTTGCCGATCGCACCGGCTGGCAGCTCGGCGTCGAAGGCGCACAGCCCGCGTCCGGAGATATCGATGGCGCAGGCCGCCCGGGCCTCGTCCATGGGCACGGTGGCCTGCCCGTAGCGGGTGATCCCGGCGCGTTCGCCGAGCGCGCGGTCCAGCGCTTGGCCCAGACAGATACCGACATCCTCGACGGTGTGATGGGCACCGGTCTGAAGGTCGCCCCGAGCGCTGAGGACCAGATTCATGCGCCCGTGCCGGGCGAGCAGATCGAGCATGTGGTCGAAGAAGCCCACTCCCGTGGAGCGCTCGCCGTGGCCATCGCCGTCCAGCTCCAGCTCGAGGTGGATCCGGGTCTCGGCGGTGTCGCGATCAATTGAGGCGGTGCGAGGCATCACACGCCATTGTCGCCAATGCGTGCCTCCAGGGATCGGGCGTGAAGCTCGAAACCCTCGGCGCGGGCGATCGGCGCCGCCGCGCGGGCCAGTTCGGCCGCGTCCTCGCCGATCCTCACCTCGGCGAAGCGGCGACGGAAGTGGGCCGGGGAGAGCGGGGAGGCGAACCGCGCCGCGCCACCGGTGGGGAGCACGTGGTTGGAGCCGGCGATGTAGTCCCCGAACGCGGTACCGCTGGCCGGCCCAACGAGGACGCAGCCGGCGTTGGTCACCCGCCCGGCCAGCGCCTCAGCGCCCGCCCCGCAGAGCTGCAGATGCTCAGGGGCAAAGCGCTCGGAGATGGTCAGCGCGTGCTCGAGCTCTCCGACCTGGATCAGCCGGGCCACAGCCTCGGTGTCGGGTGCGTCCTCGAGCGCCGCGGCCAGGGCGTCAATCAGCTCGCCGGAGGTCGAGATCCCGACCACCAGGGACCCTTGGCCATGCTCGGCTTGAGCCATCAGATCGAGGGCCAAAACGTCGGCTTGGCAGGCCCCATCGGCGATCAGGAGCAGATCACTGGGTCCGGCGAACCCGTCGATCCCAACCTGGCCGAAGACCTGGCGCTTGGCCTCCTGGACGTAGAGGTTGCCGGGACCGACGATCACGTCGACCGGCCTGACGGTGTCGGTCCCATAGG
>JBDTEE010000121.1:0-5493 GCA_039922645.1 Solirubrobacteraceae bacterium
CACCTCGACGGGCAGGAGGCAGCGCTGCGCGATGGTGCCGATCCCGCGCAGGCAGATTTCGGAGCAGAGCCCGCGCAACGGTGGGGACGGCTCGTGCGCGGTGACGAGTCGACGACAGTGGCGAGCCGGCCCGGGCGCTGGCGTGACTTCTATCCCGCAGTCGAGCGCGCCGTCAGAACCGGAGAGCCGCCGCCCGTGGCCGCCGGCGATGCGCTGGCAGCGCTCGAAGTGCTCGACGCCGCGCGGCGCGGACACATGAGCCATTGATCTACGAGTGGGTCAACTCGACGAGGGCGGCGCTGCCGGTGTGTGCGATGGCGCGTACCCCCAGCCCATTGTTGATGGCCCTTCGCAATGCGAGGCCTTCGTTCCAGGGGTCGAACGCCTCGTCGAAGTAGACCATGTCTCCTCGTCGGCCGTTGGCCCGCAGCCAGTCAAGGATCACGACCGTGGGCTCGAGCAGATCGACGTCGATGATGACGAACAATGGTGCACTCGGCCGCGTCAGCGACGGGAGCGTGTTCTCGATCAGGCCTGTGTGCCACGTGTAAGGAAACGGTGCGATGGGTTCCGGCACGACGCCAACGCCTCCGCTCGGCATGAAGACGCCGGCAGCCATGACGGGTATCCCCGCCCGCGCCCATGGCGTCGGTAGCCCGGCAAAGGTGTCGAAACCATGCCATGCGCTGAATCCGGGATCGTGCTCCGCCCACCAGTGCGTGGCATGCCCGTCGGCGACCCCGAACTCGAGCACAGCCACGCCTCTCCCGCGGAGGCGCGGTTCGGCGAGATCCTTCCACAGCAACAAGCGGTCACGGCATCGAACACTGTCCGTCGCCCAACTGGCTGACGCAAGCATCTGCTGGTAGCGGGCTGACAGCACGAGCGTCTCCGCATACCAGAGTGTGCGCGAACTCCGCGCCAACGCAGACCCAAGCGACGTGAGGACTGCATCGCGGACGCGTCCGTATCGAAACGACGTCACCGGGCGCGTTCCCGCGCCTCCTTTCCGTCGGACTGGGGCTGTCCCCTCCTCCGCCCTTGCATCTAACGACATGAGCCTGCCTTCAAAGCTTCAACAGCATAAGTGGTGCCACCGTGGGCAGCGGTGGCCGCCCGCTGTGCGACATGTCCTGGATGAAGTCGAACCAGTCGAGGAAATACGGCGCCCAGCCGCCGAACTGGCCGCCTAGCCGGAGATTCTCCTGCCAGTGCGCGCGATTGTACAGTCCTATAGACGGGGAGAGACCAGGCAATGCGGAGGGGTCTACAGCTATGACATACGTGTACCCGTTGGCGCGCAACCACGACAGCTTCGTCGCACTGCCAGTGAAATACGGAAGGTGCGGTGACGGCGATGTGCTGCCGATGATGTCGAGAGTGTGCACGTCGAGGCCCGACTCCAGCAGCAAGGCCGGATAGTCGACGGCAGCCAGGACCTTGGATCCGCGCGGTATGAGGGCCACAGCCTCGGTGTAATCGGATCGCTCGAGCGTGTATCGGTCACGCGACAGCTGCTGGTCCACCTGTCCAGTCGCGGTGTCCGTTGCAGCCCTGATGAGGTATTGGGCTGCAACAACAGGGGTCGCGCCGGTACTGACCACGACGGTCCCCAGGATGGCCGCGCTCCAGAGTCGAATGGGGCCGCCGGAGGTGGTTCGACGCGCGTTGAGCGCGACGAGAGGAATCAGGATCGACGCTGTGATCGCGGGCGCCCAGAAGCGCGGATATGTCAGAGGCGAGCCGTACGCATACCACAAGTCTGCCAGGGCAACGAGAACGAGCAGTGATGCAAGCGCCACAACGCACCACAGTCGCACCGCCCACACAGCGTCCGTCGGATCTCTCCCGCGACTCCACACATACATGCTGACGGCAAGGGCTGCGCTAAGGAGGAACGCTATTCCGCGAGTAGTACCGAATAGCAGCTGAGCCACACTTGACGTGAGATCCACCAGGGACGGTGCCTTGGCGACCGCGGGCCCCCCCGACAACCAGGAGGGATCCGCGTTCCCGTTGAAGAGGGGGAACAGCGGAGTGCCCACCGCCCGCCACGATGCGATTGCCCATGGCACGACTACCGCAGCTGATCCTACGACCATCCCGGCGACACGTGCCGCAACGCGGGACCCGCGCATAGGCCAAGCGACTGCCGCGAGGGCGAGCAGCAGCGCGGGAGGCGCGAATTGGGGCCGAAGCACCGCCACGCTCCAAGCCAGCATCCCGAGAGCGGCGCTGCAAACGACGTGACCGCGCCGGGTTGTCACGTCGGTTCTCATCTTCATCGCTACGGCGAAGATCACGATGATGAGTCCGACCGGCAGGTAGATCGGTGACGTGTTGATCCCGCCTCCCAAGCTGAACGGGAACAGGATAACAGCGAAGGCGGCGACAATCCCCCACACGGACCACCGCCCCAGCCGCGTTCGCCAGAGCGACAGCAGAATGAGGAGTGACCCGAACAGCGCGTCAGCAAGCGGCAGAAAGGTGTCCGGCAGGCGACCAAGGAACATTGCCTGCAGCGCCGACGCTCCCCCCAGACTTGTCAAGCGCCTGTTGTTGAGGGGGTCGAGCAGGTTTCCGACGATCGTCAACCGCCGTACAAGGTAGAGGTAGGCGGCGTCATCGTCGCTGGTGTTCCATCCGAAGTTCGCCGTTCGCCAGAGCGTGAACACAAGGACGACTCCGACCAGCACAGCACCGACACCGAGCACAGGCAGGAGGCGGACCGGGAAACGAGAATCGCTGCGCTTGACATACAGGACCGCCCTTGCCAGCACACAGCCGACGCCGATCGCGACGAATACCGAGACTATCGTCGTCGAGAATCCGTCAAACGCCACCGACAGTCCGGAAACAGTCAGGTAGGCGGCAATGCCCATGGCGAGACACATCGCGATCGGGCTGAGGTCGACGCCGCATAGCCGATGCGCCAGCCATGCCCCAGCCATGCCCCAGCCGAACACACCGACAAGGATCAGCAGGGTCCACGCAGCTGTCATGGCTACTCCGGAAGACTACGCTGAGAGGGAGCCCGGCTCGGCGCCCTCGAGCCTGCGATCCTGGGCAGGCGCGCCGTCGGCAGTCGAGATCTCGCGTGGGGGCCTGTCGTTCGGATCCTTGCGGACCACTTCAGTGCGTGCGCGCAGAAGACGCCGCATCGTCGCACGTCCGCTGTCCCACCGATGAAGCGTCGTTTCGCCGATTCGTTCCGTGTAGCTGATCGGGACCTCCGTTACGCGCATCCCTGCGAGGGCCGGCCAGAGAATCAGGTCGACGGGAAACGCCAGCCCGCGGTAGTCCCACGCGAACGAGTGCAGGATATTGGTGCGATAGGCTCGCTGGCCGGAGTGAACGTCGCGCAGCCGGCGCCCGACGCGCAGCGAGGCAAAGGCGCTGAACACTTGGTTGGCCGCCCAGTTAGACAGAGGCATCGCGTCAGACCGCTGCGCACCGAGGCGATCCGCGCCCACTACCTGCCACCCATCGCGAATCATGCCGACGAGTATTGGGAAGGCTGCGGCAGGGTACGTATCGTCCGCATCTACCGTCACGATGATCGGCTGCGTTGGTGCCATGAGAGCAGCGTGCAGAGCAGGGCCGAAGCCTCCCCCAGGCTCGCGGATCACAGTGGCCCCTGCCCGCCGCGCGATTTCGGGGGTCGCGTCATCGCTGCCGTCGATAACGAATATCTCGGCGCCAGGGAGCGCACCGGCGGCGTCTTCTATGACCTTCCCGATCGCGCCCTCCTCATTACGCGTGATGATAACCACAGCGACGTCCGAATAGAGTCCGACGATTCTGGGCATCATGCGGCGACACCAGCCACGTGGCCGAGGTGTTCGAAGCGTCCCTTGATCTCCGCATCAGTGAGCTCGGCACCGAGGGTCCGCGCCAATGCGATCGACTGCTCGAGGCAGCCGTCGACGTTCACATACTGATGGGCGCCGAAACGCCCATGCAGGATGATGCCCTGAGTCGCGAACCACTCGACGGCCAGCTGAAGGTCGGACCGGTAGCCCTGCGTGTATACAACGTAGGCGTGCTCGAAACGCTCGACCCAGGTGAACACCAGCTCTGCGCCGGCCGGCACGAGTCCGCGGCCGCCAAGTCCTTTGACCACCTCGTCGACAATCGCGTCGTCGGAGCGAGAGAGGATCTCGGAACCCCTCGGCGTCGTGATTTCGGCCTGAATGCTGAAGCAGCCGGCTGGCGCGTTGTGAGGCGAGAAGACCGCGGGGTACGAGACGCGGTTGACGATGAAGTCGTTGTCAGGAATGTACACCGCGGTGTACTGGTCAGGGTCCTCGCCTTCGAAACCGAGCGTTACCACGACCATAGAGTTCACGACCAACCGTGAGACCGCGTCGCGGACGGTAGACGGCACGCCTGGCACCATGTTCACGAGGTGGCGCAATGGCAATGTCGAGACCACGCGCTCGAAGACCTGCTCACCAGTGGAGGTCCCCACTACCACACCGCCGCGACCTGAGCGGACACTCTGGACGTGACTCCCGAGAAGCAGGCGCTCGTCGGATACACCCGCGGTCCAGGCTTCCATGATCGCCGCGTAGCCGCCACGGAGCGGATAGGAGTACCAGAGCTGATGAAGGTAGCCCTCCGACTGTTCGCCGACCGCTCCTCGGATTACGTCTGCCTGCGGCGGCCTAGGGATGCGGTTCGCCCAATCCATCGAGAGCGCCTCGAGCGGCACATTCCAAACCTTCTCGTTGTAGGGCCGGAAGTACGTCGAGACGAGCACCTCGCCGAAGTTCATCACGAACCACTCGGCAAGGTTGTGGGCGTCGCCACCTGCGGCCTGCGCTGCCAGAAGGCTGATCAGGGCATCCGCACGCAGCGGATGGGGAAGGGCAGCGAGGTCGTTCTCGATCGGGTAGCGCGCCTGCACTCCGGCGACCGCAACAGCGTTGTTGCGGCGGCAGCGATGGACGTTGTCACCGAGGCTGCCGATCATGCACTCCAACAGCAGTTGATTCCTCGAGAACATGATGTGTGGACCGCGATCGAACGTCCAGCCATCGATCGACGTGGACACAGCGTGGCCGCCGGCACGTTGGGCCTTCTCCACAACGAGGTGATCCAGATCAGTCAGAAGGGCGAGCGACAGCCCGCTTGCGCCCGCCCCAAGGATGCCCAATTCGTGTCCCATCAAGCGTGTACTCCCGCCGAATAAGGCGGGTGACCCGTGCAGAAGGGAGCCGCCCCGCGAACATACCGTGAGGCTGGCCCGAAGATTCAACGTTTCGGAATCAAAGCCAAAACGGGCCAGTTCGCATGCGAAATGAGGACGGTGGCATGGCCCCGACGGCCCGATCGACCAAGGTCCGGAATCTTGCGATAGCTGACTCAGCGCTTTGCCGAACTCCTAGGGAACGAACAGGATCTCAGACTACAATCCGATCGCAACGATCGGTGTACGGGGACGACGCTGATGATGCTGGCAGCTGATGCCGCTAGCGCTGGAGGCAGACA
>JBDTEE010000122.1:0-18186 GCA_039922645.1 Solirubrobacteraceae bacterium
CGGCGGGAAGGGCAGGGCCTCAATGTCGGCGATGGAATGAATCGGGGCGTCCCAGGTGATTCGGTCGTGCACATCGCGCAGGGTCCGTGCGGTCGTCTCGGTGACCACATCGGGGTCCTCGATCCACGCATCGGGAAAGGCGTCGATGACCCGGCGGTAGAGGACCGGATCGGGCGGCTGGTCGACCACGGTGCCCTTGTAGAGGGCCTTGAAGTCGATCGAGTCAACCGATCCGGTGGCCACGAGCTCGGCGATCAGCTCGGGCGTCCAGGACGACGTGGCGTCGAGCTTGAAGCGCAGCTCCGGGTAATTGCTCAGCCGGCTCGCCACCGGGGCCATACTCGGCGGCTCGCCGAGGCGCAAGGAGACCACGAAGCGCAGCGGGGCCGGCTCGCGGCCGAGTACCTCATGCAGGGGACGCCCGGCCTGCTGAAGGGCGAGGTCCAGGGCGGCGCTGTGAAACGTCCAGCGCCGGTACAGACGGGAGACCTCGCCGCGTTTGGGGGGCTCGGGAAACAGGTCGAGCTCGTCGATGCGCGCGCAGAATTCGCCCAGGCTGTAGGAGCCGTTCAGATCGAGGATCGCCCCCGCCGCCTGGAGGGCAACGTGGTCCTCGGCGTCGTAGACCACATCCTCGCCCACCCCCTCGGCCCCGCCCCCTTGGAGGTGGACGACGGTCGAGAGCCGCTCAAAGCCGCTGGACACATTGGCCTGTAGCCCCTCGAGCGCGTACCCGTCCACTTTCAAGGGAATGTCACAGAGAAGATCGAAGGTGCTCATCGCAGTTGCTGGGAGCGCTCGAGCCGGGTGACCAACTCCTCGAGACGGAGCTCCTCCAGGCCCTGACTGACCGCGTCGAGCTCGGTGGCGCAGTACTCGACCAGGTCGCGCCCCTCGCGGACCAGGTCGAGCGTCTCGCGCAGGCCGGTCTGGCCGGAGTCCAGCCGGCGAATGATCTCCTCCACGCGGGCCACGGCCGACTCGTAGCTGCGCTCCGGACCGGCGCTCATCCCTGCTCCTCCGGGGAGACCACCTGGGCCGGGACTGAGCCATCGTGGAAGCGGAGGTCGAGCGCGCCGGCGCGGCGTGCGGCGGCCGCCGATCCGAGTGGCGCTCCGTCACGGTCGGCGACCAGGGCATAGCCGCGGGCCATCGTCCGCTGGGGATCATGAGCGGCCAGGGCCAGCGACAAGCGTTCGAGCTCGCGGACGCGTCGATCGCGATCCGAGCCGCCGGCGCGCGCGGCCCCGCGTTCGAGAACGACGCTCTGCCTTCGGCTCAGCGCCTCGGCGCGCTCCGCCGAGCGGCGGGCACTGGCCCGGAGCTCGCGGAGCAGCTGGTGCAGCCGGCGCCGGCTGCGGTCTACATGCTCGGCGGGAGCCCGGGACATCGAGCCCAGCGCACGAGCCCGCTCGAGGACAGCGCGCCGACCGCCATCGCGCAGGCGTGCCGCCTGTCGGGTCAGATCGAGTCGGGCCGAGCGGCAGTCCACCGGGACCGCCGCCTCGGCGGCGTGAGTCGGGGTCGAGCAGGACACGGCCGCCACCTCGTCGATCAGCGTGCGGTCGGTGTGGTGCCCGACGGAGGCGATGACCGGCACCCGTAACAGAGCAACCGTCCGGCACAGCGTCTCATCGCAGAAGGCGAACAGGTCGGCCAGGCTGCCACCGCCCCGCGCCACGATGACGACGTCCATCTCGGGCAGGGCGGCCAGGTCGCGCAGCGCCGCCGCCACCCGCGGGGCGGCGTGACGATCCTGAACCGGAGCGAAGGCCCACACCAGGCGGCCCGCCCACCCCCGTCGCTGCAGGGCGGCGAGAACGTCGTCGCGGGCCTTACCCTGCTCGCCGGTGACCACCCCGATGGTCCGGGGCAGACGAGGCCGCGGGAGCCGCTTCTGGGGCTCGAACAGGCCGTCGGCGTGGAGCTTGCGGCGCAGCCGCTCCAGCTGCAGGAGCAAATCGCCCTCACCGGCCGGGCGCAGCTCGAGGACGGCGAAGCTGAACGACGGTGAGGAGGTGGCACTGCCGATGTAGTAGTCGCATCCGCCTCCGACGACGACGCGCATCCCGTCCATGAGCTCCAACCGCAGGGCGTCGAAGTCCGTGCGCCACATCGAGCAGGGGAGCGCGCCATGAGCATCGCGGAGCTCGAAGTAGACCCGCGCGCGGGCCAGGCGGAACCCCCACACCTCACCGACCAACTGGACCCGGGTGAAGTCCTGAAGCCGGCGTCGCAGCTGGATTGCGTAGGCGCCAACCGGATAGGGCCCGGACAGGTCGCTACCCGGGATCGGCTCCGCTGGCGATGGCGCGAACGTACTCACCGCAGCGAGGCTACACGCCGGTCCGGGCGCCTCTCAGCCGAGTGCGGCGCGCAAATCGGCGACCAGGTCGGCCGGCTCCTCGATGCCACAGCTCAGCCGTATGAGGTCGGCCGGCACGGCGGCGGCTGAATCTTCAACCGACTGGTGGGTCATGGCCTGTGGAACCTCGATCAGGGACTCCACCCCGCCGAGGGACTCGGCGAGGGTGAACAGCCGCGTGGCGGCGGCCACCGTGCTGGCGCGCGGATGGCGGAAGGACACCATTCCGCTGAAGCCCGGCCAGCGCACGTCCTGCACCTCGGAGTGCTGCTCGAGCATGGCCACCACCGCCTGCGCGCTGCGGGCGTGCGCGGCCATCCGCAGGTGCAGGGTCCGCAGGCCCCGGTGAACGAGGAAGCAGTCCATCGGTCCGGGCACCGCGCCGATCGCGTTCTGGACGAAGCGCAGGCGCTCGTAGAGGCCCTCATCGCGGGTGATCACGGCGCCGCCGACGACGTCGGAGTGACCGCCCAGGTACTTGGTCGTCGAGTGCACGACCGCACCCGCCCCGAGCTCCAGCGGGCGCTGGTTGGCGGGAGTGGCGAACGTGTTGTCGACGGCCACCAGGGCCTTGCCGGCCCGGGCCACGACGGCCTCGATATCGATCACGTTCAGGGTCGGGTTGGTGGGGCTCTCGACCCAGACGAGGCGGGTCTCAGGGCCGATCGCCCGCTCGACGGCGTCGAGGCGGCTCTGGTCGACCATGTCGTAGCGCAACCCCCAGCGGCTGAGTATCTTGTCGAACAGGCGATAGGTACCGCCGTAGAGGTCGGACGGCAGCACCGCGTGGTCGCCGGCCTGACACACGATCGTGATCAGGGCGTGCTCGGCAGCCAGCCCGGAGGCAAAGCTCACCGCCAGGCCGCCCTCGAGCTCGCCCAGGGCGCGCTCCAGCGCGGCGCGGGTCGGGTTGGCCGAGCGCGCGTAGTCGTAGTCCTCGACGAACTTCCCCGGCGCCGGCTGCGCGTAGGTGGACGTCTGGTGAATGGCCGGGATCACCGACCCGTAGGTCGGGTCTGGGGTCAGTCCGGCGTGAACGGCGCGGGTCGCGAACGCGTCTCCCGTCGGCGGCGGCGGTGGCGGTGGCGGGCCTCCGCTCACGAGGCCAGCGCCTCGAGCAGATCGGTCCGGGTGACCAGCCCTTCGGCCCGTCCCTCGTAGGTGACCAGCAACGCCTGCTGATCACCGGCCAGCAGCTCCACCGCCTCGCGCACGGGATCCTCGCTGGCCACGGCGGCAAAGGGCGGCTCCATGACCTCAACGATCTCGGCATCGAGCAGTGCGGGGTCCTCGGCGGCATGGCGGAGCAGCCCTCGTTCGCCGATCGCCCCGACGATCGTCGACGGGTCCGTGGCGCTGACCACCGGCAACTGGGAGACCCGGTGCTGGTGAAACAGGGCGACGGCATCGCGGACACGGAAGTGAGGCTCGACGGTGACCAGGGAGGGGATCTCTCCAGCCTCCCGCTTGCGGCGCACCACGTCCCCTACCGTCAGGTCGGTCCCGCGGTCCAGGAAGCCGTACTGGCGCATCCAGGCATCCGAGTAGATCTTGGACAAATACGAGCGCCCTCCGTCGGGAATCATGACCACGATCGTCGCCTCGGGGTCGTCGAGATCGGCGGCCAGCTCAAGCGCGGCATGGAGAGCCAGACCGCCCGAGCCGCCGGCCAGAATGCCCTCGAGCTGGGCCAACCTCCGCGTGGTCAGGAAGGCGTCGCGGTCAGAGACGGTGATCCAGCGGTCAACCACCGTGGGGTCGAAGGTCTGGGGCCAGAAGTCCTCGCCCACTCCCTCCACGAGGTAGGGCCGGACGTTCTCCTCTCCGCCGGAGTAGATCGACCCCTCGGGATCAGCCCCGACCACCACCAGGTCGGGTTTACGCTCGCGCAGATGGCGGGCCATGCCGGTGATGGTGCCTCCGGTCCCGACACCAACGACGAGATGGGTGAGACGATCGCCGAGCTGTTCCCAGAGCTCGGGGCCGGTGGCCTCGTAATGGGTCTGAGGATTGGCCGGATTGGCGTACTGGTTGGGTTGAAAGGCACCCGGGATCTCCTCGGTGAGGCGGTCGGCGACGCGGTAGTAGGACTGGGGGGAGTCAGGGGGGACGTCGGTGGGCGCGACGACCACTTCGGCGCCGTAGGCCCGCAGCAGATCGATCTTCTCTCTCGACATCTTGTCGGGCATGACCGCGATCACGCGGTAGCCCTTCAGGCGGGAGGCGATGGCCAATCCGGTTCCGGTGTTACCCGAGGTGGGCTCGACGATCGTCCCCCCGGGACGGAGGTGACCGTCGCGCTCGGCCGCCTCGATCAGCGAGACGGCAATTCGGTCCTTGATCGAGCCGCCGGGATTGAACGCCTCGAGCTTGGCGATCACCTGTGGGCCCAGCCCCGCGCCAATGCGCGAGAGACGGACCAGCGGCGTCCCGCCGATCGTGTCGAGGATCGAGTCCTTCACGGCGGGCACAGTCGTGGCCTTGTCCATCGCGCCCAGTCTAAGGGGGCGCCGCGGCTCAGCGGGGCGCGATCTAGGCCGGGGGCGGTGGGACTTTGCCGTGCGCCGCGTCGGCCACGAGCACTCCCGGGTCGGCGGCTTCCAACCAGCGGCGGGCGAAGAACTTGGGGAAGAACGGCCAGGACGCGAACATCAGGACGACGCCCAGGATGAGGCCGCCGATTCCGACGACGATCGGAGTCTCGATGCCCAGCAACGGCTTGGAGTAGTTGTTTCCTGCCGTGCTGTAGTAGCCGTAGGCCTTGATGGCCACGTAGCCCATCATCAAACCGCCAACCACCGGGATCAGACCGGCGAGCAAGAAGTTGCGCGCGCTCTTGAACAGGTCGCGGCGGAAGTACACCGCGCAGGCCAGGCCGGTGAAGCCGTAGTAGAAGCAGACCGCGAAACCCAGGGCCGAGATCGTGTCGCCGAGGACGTTCTGGTTTGGGTTGAAGGCCAGCAGGGCAACGGTCCAGATGATCGACAGGCCGCCCATGAGGATGGTCGAGAAGCTGGGCGTCAAGAAGCGGGGATGGATCCGACCGAAGGCGGACGGGATGGCCTGCCACTTGGCCATGGACAGAGTCGTGCGCGCGGTGGGGAGGATCGTCGTCTGCGTGGAGGCCGACGCCGAGGTGAGGACGGCGATGATCATCAGCTTGTCCAAGGGTGAGCCGAAGACCTGCCCGCCGAGCGCGTTGAGCACGTCGGCGGAGTTGCCCGACAGGAATGCCGTGCCGTGGTAAGCCTGGGCGGCAGCACTGGCCAGGACGTAGATCAACAACAGGATCACCGTGGAGACGACGGCGGCCTTGCCCGGACCGCGGGTGCGGTCCCGCGATTCTTCGTTGACCGCGACCCCGGAGTCCCAGCCCCAGTAGATGAAGATGCCCAGTAGGACTCCGTTCACCAGCGCGCCCCAGCCCAGGTCAAAGGGGTTGAACCAGCTGCCCGACACCTGGATGGAATGCACCGGACTGTTGGCGTAGACCTTGATCAGAGCGACGACGACGAACAGCGTCAGGGTGGCGATCTCGAAGCTGAGCAGGATCGTCTGCACCCGCGCGGAGATCTCGATGCCGCGGTAACAGATCCAGGTCATCAGGGCGATCCACACCACCGAGCCGATGATCAGCGCGAGATTGGTGGGCGTTTTCCAGCCAAACAGGAGGAACGTGTAGTTGCTGGCGATCTCCGACAACGAGGCCATGACGATGATGTCGGCCAGGAAGATCGCCCAGCCATTTATCCAGCCCAGCTGCGGCCCGAAGGTCCGTGTCACCCAGGCGAACGTCGTCCCGGCGTCTGGGTCGGCGAGGTTGAAGAACCGGTAGCCGACCGAAACGAACAGGATGGGGATGAAGGCGACGATCATGACCGCCGGGGCGTGCACACCGATACCCTTGACAGCCACGATGAAGCCGAGGGTCGCGGCCAGGCTGTAGGCCGGCGCCGTCGAGGCGATCGAGATGACCAGGTTTGAGATGTAGCCGATCGCGTTGGGCTTCAGGCCCTTGTGCCCTGGGGCGGTGTCGAACGTTTCCGCGCCCGCCGACTGTGTGTTTGGTGTCATCGAGGTAGCCAAGGCGCGAAACCTATTGGTCGGAGTGGACGAGTGCAACGCGAATGTGCATGAGCACCGACGCCCCGGTTTGTACGTGGTGTACAACCGACGCGCCGATATGGTGCGCCGTCTATGCCCTTCGAGGGACCATCGACCGTCGCCGTCCTTGGCGCGGCCGGCACGATCGCACCGGCGATCATCCGCGACCTGGCCGAGTCCGAAGAGGTGGACCGGCTCGTGCTGCTCGACCTCGACGCCAACCAGGCGGCGGCAATCGCCGACGAGTACGGCGGGGGCAAGGCGCAGGCCCTGGCCGTCGATGCGCGCTCTCCCGATGACCTGGCCACGCGCCTGTCCGGCGCTGATGTCCTGGTCAACACTGCCTCCTACCGGATCAACCTCGAGGCGATGCGCGCCAGCCTGGCCGCCGGCTGTCACTACGTCGACCTTGGCGGCCTGTATTGGTTGACCCTCCGCCAGCGCGAGCTGCACGACGAATTCGAGCGGGCCGGCCTGCTGGCTCTGCTGGGCGTCGGGTCAAGCCCCGGTAAGACCAACCTGATGGCCCGCCACGGCGTGGCCCAGCTCGAGCCGGACGAGTCGATCGAGTCGATCGACATCGCCGCCGCCGGGCGCGACCCGGTGACTGCGACCGACGGCCGTCTGCGGCCGCCCTACTCGATCCAGACGCTGATCGACGAGCTGACTCTTGCCCCGGTGGTGATTCGCGACGGCCAAGCGCAGGAGATCGAGCCGTTGACCGACGCTGGAGCGGTCGACTACGGCGACCCGATCGGCGAGGCCGAGACGATCTACACCCTCCACTCCGAGCTGGCCACGTTCGGCCAGAGCTTCGGCTGCCCGGCGGCCAGCTTCAAGCTGTCGCTGGCTCCGGCCCTACTCGCCCGCCTGATGGAGTTGCTCGGAGCCTCCGAGGCCGAAATCGCCGCGGCTACGCGCCAGGCGGCCCCCGCCTCGGCCGAGACGGTCTCCGTGCATCTGATCACGATCCGGACCGCTTCAGGCCGCACCGTCCAGGTGCGAGCTGAAACCCATCCTCATTTCGGTCTCGGCGGCTCGATCGTCTCAACGGCCACCCCGGCAGCGGCCAGTGTGCGCCTGCTGGCTCGGGGACACATTCCCGGCCGCGGCGCGCTGCCTCCGGAGGCCTGCATCGAGCCGGCCGAGATGTTCGCCGAGTTGGAGGCGCGCGGCTGCCGCTTCAGCGTTTCCGGCTGAGCCCGCCCGCGCTCAGGGCAGCGCCCGGTACCACGTGACCGTGGTGCTGTACGGCATCTCGAAGTCGTCCCCAGCCGCGACGCGACCGGCCAGCGACGGATCGCCGGACGCGAGCCACCCAGCCAATGCTCTCATCCCAGGCGTTCCAGATGATCCCGAGCCCCCCGTCCGGCCGGAGCACACGGTGGATCTCAGCCGCCGCGGCCACGGTGTGAAACCAGTGAAAGGCCCGGGCGACCAGGACCGCGTCGACGCTGGCGTCGGTGAGGGGAATCGCCTCGGCCGTACCCTCCAGGGCGCGCACCGACGGCAGTGAGGCAGTCAGCTTCCGGCGCATACCCGCCACCGGCTCCACGGCGATCAGCTCGGCGCCGGTGTCGGCGAGAGCCCGCGTGAGCTTGCCCGTCCCGGCGGCCAGATCGAGGGCCAGCCTTCCCGACCTCAGGCCCAGCGCTTCCGCCAGCCTCGCCACCGTGACCGGGGGTCATCGTGTTTCGTGCTTGAGCGTCTCGTAGTCGGAGTCGACCATCATGCGGATCAGCTGCTCGAAGTTCACCTCAGCACTCCAGCCCAGTTGCGTTCGCGCCTTGGTGGAATCACCCACCAGGTGATCGACCTCGGCCGGGCGGAGCATGGAGGGATCGCTCCGGACGTGCTGCTCGATCGGCAGGCCCGCCTGATCAAAGGCGATTTCGACGCACTCGCGTACCGAGTGAGCCTCACCGGTGGAGATCACGAAGTCCGACGCCTGGTCTTGCTGAAGCATGAGCCACATGGCCCGAACGTAATCTCCGGCGTAGCCCCAATCACGCTCGGCGTCCAGGTTGCCCAGCCCGAACTCCTTGATCAGTCCCAGCTTGATGGCCGCGGCGTGCCAGGTGATCTTGCGGGTCACGAACTCGCGCCCGCGGCGGGGACTCTCGTGGTTGAAGAGGATCCCGCTGGTGGCATGCAGCCCGTAGGACTCGCGGTAGTTGACAGTGATGAAGTGGCCGTAGACCTTGGCCACGCCGTACGGGGAGCGCGGGTAGAAGGCGGTGGTTTCGCTCTGGGGAACCTCGAGGACCTTGCCGAACATCTCCGAGGAGGAGGCCTGGTAGAAGCGGGCTTCGGGACAAACCTCCCGCATGGCTTCGAGCAGCCGGGTGACGCCGGTGCCGGAGAACTCGGCCGTCAGCGTCGGCTGCACCCACGAGGCGGCCACGTAGGACATGGCGGCCAGGTTGTAGATCTCGTTCGGGCGGGAGGCGCGCAGAGTGTCGACCAGCGAGCGGGGATCGAGCAGGTCACCCTGGTGCAGGCGCACGCGGTCACGGATGTGCTCGATGCGATCGAACTTCTCCGTCGAGGAGCGGCGGACCATGCCGTGGACCTCGTAGCCCTCCTCAAGCAGCAGCTCCGCGAGGTAGGAGCCATCCTGGCCGGTGATGCCGGTGACCAGCGCTCGTCGCTCGCTCATACCGCTCCCTGGCTCGCCGGTTGATTTCCTGCCCGCTCCTCGCGCAGCCAGGCCACCGTCTCGGCCAGGCCCTGAGCCAGGTCGATCTTGGCCTCCCAGCCCAGCCTCGTCCGCGCCTTGGCCACTGACGGCCAGCGGCGCTGGACATCGACGGTGAACGTCGGCTTGTGGCTCAGCGTCAGGGCCTCGGGGTCCTCGCCGCAGGTCGCCCAGATCATCTCCGCCAGCGCGGAAATGGTGAGCTCCTGCGAGGCCGAGATGTTGAAGTCCTCGTTTTCACCCGCCGGTGAGGACATGGCGGTAACGATGCCGTCAGCGATGTCGTCGACGTGGGTGAGCGTCCGCGTCTGCTCGCCGTCGCCGAAGATCTCCAGCGGCCGTTGACCCGAGAGCACCTTGCTGATCAGGTCGGGCACGGCATGGGCGATGCCCGGCTCGTCGGGATCGGGGTGCTCGCCGGGACCGTAGGCGTTGAACGGCCGGCAGATTGTGAACGACAAGCCGTGCTGGTCATGCGCGGCCCGCGTGTAGACCTCGCCGGCCAGCTTCGAGAATCCGTAGGCCGAGCGGGGTGGAGGGCAGACGTCGATGTGGGACTCCGGGGTTGGGAACTCGGTCGCTCGTTCGAAGACCATCGAGGAGGAGACATAGGTGAAGCGCTCCACGCCCTGTTTGATACACGCGTGCACGATCGATCCGGTCAGCGCGTTGTTGACCTCGGTGAGGGTGAAGGGCAGCCGGTGGAAGTTGGCGATCCCGCCGACGATGGCCGCGAGGTGGATCACGTGCGTGCAACCGCTCAGTGCCTCGCGGGCGACTTCGAGCTCGCGCAGGTCCCCGACATGGACCTCACAGCCCTGGCGTATCCAGTCGGCCGGTTCACGGTGATCGGAGACGCGCACCTCCCAGCTCGGGTCACGCAGGAGGCGGCGGACGACGGCGGCGCCGATGTTCCCGGCCCCGCCTGTCACCAGAACCCGGCCCATCAGGCGGAGCGGTCCGGCGTTGCGGGAAGAGTCGCCGTCGGCTCGAGCAGTGAGGGCGCCTCGGCGGCGTAGAGGAACACCTGGGCCGTCCCAAGGCAGTTCCACGGATCCACGATCAGGCAATCGTCGGAGGCGAGCGCGAGAATCTGGCGCAGCGTCTGCGGGCCGGCGAAAACGGTGTGGTTGGTGGCCACGATGACCACGTCGGCGTCGATCAACGCGTCGGCCAGGGGTTGCGTGGGGGTGGCGGCGTGCGGATCGCTTACCGCGACGTCGGCGAGTTCCCGTTCCAATAGCCGGATCAGCTTGGGCGAGAGCGAGTCGCGCTCGTCATCGGTGTCGCGCTTGAAGGTCAGGCCCAGCACGGCCACCTTGCGCGAGCCCAGGCCACCCGTTCGGCGCTTGATCCCCTCGACCAGGAATAGAGGGACGCCCTCGTTCACCCGCGAGACGGCGAGCAGCATGCCCGGGGCATGCGAGCGCTCCTCGGAGAAAGCAAAGTCCTTGCGCAGGCAGGTGCCGGCGGTAAGGCCCGGCATGGCGATGCCCCCGCGCGGGTAATCGTGGTTGATCAGCTCGATGACCTCGAACACGTTTGCTCCGTAGCTCTCGCAATCCATCATGAGCAGGTTGGGCAGGGCAAAGGTGGCATAGCGCAGGATGTTGGTCCAGATCTTGGCCAGCTCGGCCTGGACCGGGGTGGTACGGACGATCGGCGCGCCGAAGACCTCGAACAGACTCGCCGCGCGCTCGGTCGAGCTCTCGCCGACCCCCCCGATGATGCATGGGAGCGTGGAGATCTCCTCCAGGAAACGGCCGGCGGCGATCCTCTCCGGGGCGTGGGCGACGAACACGTCCTCGCCGACGCGCAGGTCACGGCGCTTCTCCAGATAGCCGGCCACGAACTCGGTGGTTCCCGGAGCGATGGTGGAACGCAGGATGAGCGAGTGGCCGGGACGCAGCAGGGGCAAGAGATCGTCAACGGCGGCTCGGACCTGACGGAGGTCACTCTCGACATGCGAGAAGGAGGGCGTGCCGATGGTGATCACGATGTCGTCGGCCTGGGCGGCATCGGCAGCGCGGTCAGTCAGCTCGAGCCTCCCGCTCTCGCGGACTCGGTCCAGGAGGGCCTGTGTGCCGGACTCGCTCCAGGGCATGCGCCCGGAGCGCAGCGAGTCCATCAACTGCTGATCGTGGTCGACGCCCAGCACCCGCCGACCCTTGTCGGCGAAGCACAGCGCCAGCGGCAGCCCCACACGGCCCAGTCCAATCACCGATATGTAGCGCTCGTCGCTCATGTTGCTCATGGCCAAGACCTGGGATCCAAGTGATCTAAACGTACAACCCGAGGCCTGGTTTCCCGACTTTCGCCGTCCGCGTCCGAATTCCGTCCTCGGCGGACTAGTGGGCTTCCGCAGCCTCGTGCCCGAGGCTGGGCAGGGGGAGAAAGCCGGCCTCGGCCGCGTGGCCCCTCATCTCCCCGGTAAAGGCGATCCGTTCCAGACGGTCGATCTCGCGCTCGCCCTCGACGCGGGCCGGGTGTCCCTCGGGCAGGCCCCGGATGAGCGACCGGATCCGCTCACGCAGCTGGAGCGCGAAATGCGGGGTGGAGGCGCCCATCAGCTGACGCACGTCCTCCACGGTCACGGTGTGCTCCGGGCGGGTGCGGTCAGGATTCTCGGCCTGGCTCATTTCGTGCTCTGAGGAACGGCCTCGAGCAGGTTGTCCACTTCGGCTTGGACCGAGACCGAAACCGCGCTCTGGTCGCCGATCATCCAGCCGTGGTTGTAGACGGCCGCAGTCGGGCCTTCCTGCGTGTAACCGGGCGTCGCATAGTTCAGAAAGAAGTTCAGCACGGGTTTGGGAAGCGTAGAGGGATTCTCGATGACCAGCTGTGGACCGTAGTCGCCGCTGCCCGACAGGGGGGCCGCCGCAGCGGCATCGAGCGGCCGCGCCGCGTTGAGAAGGACGTAGCCGTGACCGGGGCTGCGGATGGCCCAGCCAAAGCTCCCGGGCACATGGGCACAGGGCTGTGCGTAGGGACATGCCGGATCCCGATACTCGGCGAAATTGACCGAATTTGCCGCTGGATCGCTGGCCCCGACCCGCTTGACGGTTCCGTATTTGCGCAACGCGGCGAGGGTCGCGTCGCTGATGACGCTGGGCGGCCCGAGGACGTAGATGTGAGGGTGCTGGTGGGCGAGTAGCGCCTGGCGCGTGGCCGATGGGATGCCACTGGCGCCGACGAACAGGACCGGATCGCCGCTTTCCGCCGCCCAGCCGGCGGCGGGCATGGCGTAGGCCGGGCTGGTGCCCGAGGCAACCACCACGTCCTTGCTGGCCGAGCCCTGAGCAGCGGTCACGAAGCGATCGATCCCAGCGGCCAAGGCGTAGGGGTCGACCCCGCTGATCGCCGCGGCGCGCTGGCCCTTTACCGGGGGTACGGGACCGACGCGGATGACCTGCGCGCCTCCTGCTGACCCCGAGCCCGTGGGTGCCAGCTGGGCCAGTGCCTGTCCCGTTGCGGCCGGAAGGGCGGTGCTTCCGGACAGCAGGATCGGGGCCCGGATCGGGGGCGCCATCAGGACTCCGGCGGCGATCGCCGCCTGCCAGTCGGTGGTTGGAGCCAGGACCACGGCCCGCGGGTGAGTGCCCGGAGCCGCCGAGGGATAGACGGCCAGCGCCACGCCGGCGGCATCGGCGGCGGGCGTAGAGCCGGGCACGCGCGTCGTGTTCTTGGTGGCCAGCGCGGGGATGCCGAGGGCCGGGGCTGAGGCGACCTGGGTGGGCACTCCCACGGTCACCGTGGAGGCTCCACCCCGGTGCAGCAGATGGGTCCCGCCGCAGCCGGCCAGGGCCACGGCGACGCCGAACAGGAGCACAGCGAGCAGCCGCGGTCGCATCGCGGCGGACATTACCGAGCACCCTCATGTCGGGCGCCACCCGGCAAGAACGGCTGCATCGCGGCGATTTGAGGTGTATATTGCGCCTCGCCTAATCCGCGGACCGAAAAACCGCGGAGCGGGGGACCCAATCGTCCCCATGGGGCTAATCCTGCGGTGCATCCGTAGGAGGCGCAGGCTCTTTTAGCGCCAGCCCGACAGCTAACCCCGCCGGCCGACGAAAGAGAGAATTTTGCGCCCCCTTCGCTACTTGGCTCCCGTGCTCGCGCTGTTCGCGTTCGCCGGCACTGCTGAGGCCGCTACTCAGCCCGGCAACAGCTCAACCACAACTTCAGGGACCGGCGGCGCCGGCATGAGCGCTCCGGCCTCCGCACCGAGTACGCCCGCCCATCCCACCGTGGCCGGTGGTGTGGCCAAGATCATCCGTGGCGTTGCCTATGCGCCCTCGTGGGCCCCGATCCAGGTCAAGCGGATCATCTGGGCCGGCAACAAGATTCGTCGCAAGCCCTACATCTATGGGGGCGGCCATGGCGTCTGGAACAACGCGGGCTACGACTGCTCGGGCTCGGTGTCCTACGTCCTGCATGCCGGCGGCCTGATTCACATCTCGATGGACTCGAGCCAGTTCGAGACCTGGGGTGTGAAGGGGATGGGCCAGTGGATCACCGTGTTCACCAATCCGGCTCACGCCTTCCTCGAGATCGCCGGGATCCGGCTCGACACCTCAGCCGAGGGCGATCCGCACCCAACCCCGGGCTCGGGGCCGCGCTGGCGCCCGCTGATGACCCGTACGACCGGGTTCCAGGCCCGGCACCCGAGCAACTTCTAGGGCCGCTCAGCCCCGGCCTGGGGAGGTTGGCGCGCCACGTCGCGCTGGCGGTGCTCGAGGATCTCCGCGCGCTCGGCCAGCCGATTAGCCCGGCGCAGCTCGGCCTCGCGCAGGCGCCGCTGCTCGACCTCGCTGGTGGCCAGCGGGGGTGAAACGGGTGACGGGCGACCGTTGGCGTCCAGGGCGACCATGGTCAGGTAGGCCGTGTTGGTGTGGCGGACCGTTCCCTCGAGCGGGTTCTCGGCCTGTACCCGGACGCCGACCTCCATCGAGGTCCGCCAGGCGGCGTTGACCATGGCTTGGAAGGTGACCAGCTCACCGACGTAGATCGGCACCCGGAAGTCCATTCGGTCCATACCGACCGTGACGACCTGATGGCGGGAGTACTTCACCGCGGCCAGTCCAGCCACCTCGTCGGCCAGCTTCATGATCACGCCGCCATGGATGTTGCCCGCGTTGTTGGCATCGGTGATACCCATCCAATGCGCCAAAACCGCGCTCGATTCAGATACCGCCTTGGGCTCCATGAAAGTGGATCCTAGGTCGCGGCCCTACCCGGGCGGTGCCAGCGCTCGGTAGCCTAGGACAGGACAGTCCAGCCACCGCCCAAGGAGGATGCGATGCCGGGCCTTTCCGGGCGCATGTCCACCGTCGTCAAAGCCAAGATTTCGAAACTGCTCGATCGCGCCGAGGATCCCGGCGAAACGCTCGAGTACAGCTACCAAAAACAGATCGAGCTACTCCAGAACGTCAAGAAGGGGATCGCCGACGTCGTCACGTCGAAGAAGCGCCTCCAGTTGCAGGAGGAGAAGCTCCAGCAGCAGGTCGTCAAGCTCGACACGCAGGCCCGGCAAGCTCTGGCGGCCGGGAACGAGGAGCTCGCGCGGACCGCGCTGGAGCGCAAGAATGTCGCCCAGACCGAGCTGCAGTCGCTCGACTCGCAGGTCAGCCAGCTCGAGCAGCAGCAGGAGCAGATGACCGCTTCTGAGCAGAAGCTCAAGGCCAAGATCGAGCAGTTCCGGTCCAAGAAGGAGGTCATCAAGGCGCAGTACTCGGCCGCCGAGGCGCAGGTGCGTATCTCCGAGGCCGCGACGGGCATGGGCGAGGAGATGGCCGATGTCGGCCTGGCCATGCAGCGGGCGCTGGACAAGACCGAGAACATGAAGGCCCGCGCCGACGCGGTCCAGGAGCTCGAGGCGTCGGGGACGTTCGAGGATCTGACCGCTCTGGGCTCCGGTGACGACGACATCGACCGTCAGCTCAAGCAGCTCTCAAGCACCAGTGAGGTCGATTCTGATCTGGCCAAGATGAAGGCCGAGCTGGGCACGGGAGCAAGCACACCGGGCGAGCTGGGGGCGGGAAGCAGCTCGCCGTCGGAGAGCGGTGCCCCTCCTCAGAGCCAAAGCTCATGATTGTCCGGATCTCCAACGAGGGCCAGTACGAGATCTCCGAGGCCGATAGCGCGGGACTGAACGAGCTCGACAACGAGGCCGTGAGCGCCTGTCAAACCGTCAGCGAGGCCGGGTTCCACGAGGTGTTCGGGCGGCTGCTGGACTACGTGCGCGAAAAGGGAACCCCGGTGCCCGACGAGGAGCTGATCGGCTCAGACATGATCCTTCCGCCCGCCGACGTCTCACTGGCCGAAGCCCGGTCGGAGTTCCAGGGCGAGGGGCTCATCCCGGGCTGAGCCCGATCAGCAGAGCGTCTGTGTCCTGAGCCGCCCGGTCCCAGGTGAACATGGCGGCGCGCCGGAGCCCGGCCTCCCGAAGCCGATCTCGCACCGCCGGATCGGTGGCCGCAGCACACACCGCGCGGGCCAGCGCAGACTGATCGTCAGGGTCCACGAGCAGCGCAGCGTCGCCGCAGGTCTCGGGTAGCGCGGCACGGTCGGCCGCCACCACCGGAGTGCCGACGGCCATCGCCTCGACGCAGGTCAACCCGAAGCCCTCGTACCGCGAGGGCAGAACGAAGGCCTGCGCTCCGGCATAGACGGCGGGTAGGTCGGCGTCATCCAGATAGCCCAGAGAGCGAATGGCCTGGGCCTCTGGATCGCTGGAGAAGTACGGCCGGCTATCCCCGGCCCGGACCAGGTCGATGCCCCGCACGCGCAGCGCGGCGGCTGTCTGGCCGAGTGCGACCAGGTTCTTGCGCTGGTCCTCGGTGGCCAGGGTCAGCACGTACGGTCGCTGGCTCAGGTTCAGCTTGGCCCCGACGCGAGCGATCTCGTGCGGTGGCGGCGCTCGGAAGGCGGGGCTCACGCCCCCCGGGACCACGGACAGGCGCTCGGGGGCGAGTCCGGCCAGCTCGATGAGCTCACGGCGCGAGAAGTCCGAAACCGTGATCACCCGCAGCGCCCGGCGCGCCACGGCCAGCCCCAGGTGACGGTGCCAGATGCGGTAGGCCGTCGAGTAGGCGTCCGGTTCGCGCAGGACGGCGGCGTCGTGGACGACGAGCACGTTGCGTGGCCAGACCAGCGGGGCCAGGTTGGCCGGGGAGAAGATCAGTGCCGCGTGTCGCTGCGCCGCGATCGCGGGGAGTAGGAGCTGTTCCCAGGCCTGGGCCCGGCCTCGTTCGCGCAGCCGAGGGCCAGGTTCGACGCCAGCGTAGCGCTCGGGGTCAAGCGCCAGCAGCCGCGGGACGATCTCCGCCGTCCAGCGCTCGACTCCGGTGATGGTGGGCCGGGTGGCGGCGCGGCGGTTGAGCAGGATCGGCCCGGTGCTGGGGCTCAGATCGGGATCCCCCACAGGGGAAACCAGCGCTGTAGGTCAGGCTCGATCGGCAGCTCGGAGCCGATCTGCGCCTTGAGGACCAGCTCGCGCTCGTTATCGCGCTGCTGGGCCCCCGGGGCCGGCACGAAGGAGTAGAACGACCCGCGCTTGAAGTTGTAGATCCAATACACCGGCGATCCCCGCGAGTCCTCGAACGCGAATACGGCGCAGAGCAGACGCTCGCCATAGCCGCCGGCCTGGAGCGCCGAGCTGACCGCGTTCAGGCCAACCACCAGATCGTCGAAATCAGATCCGCGCAGTATCAGCCAACTGAAGCCATAGCTGTCCTCGGTGGTCTCGACCGTGGTCCCGCTGTCCCCCGCGGTGGCCCTCACGACCTCCTCCATGTCCTTGACGATGGTCCGGAAGTCGGCTGTGGCCAACGACTGAAAGACGATCGCCGCGCTACCGCGGCTCTTCAGGTCGAGGTTGGTCTCGAAGGTGACGTAGGCCGTGCTCATCGCGAACAGCCGGTCGGAGGCCGGCTTGGCCAGCTTGCGCTTACCGGTCAGGACGTCGAGTAGACCCACGGGGCGGAGGTGGTGGCGCTCAGGCCACCGGTCAGGCGACGCCCTGGAGCTGGGACTCGAGCCGGGCCAGAGCCTCGAGACGCGCGTCGAGGGGCGGGTGGGTGGAGAACAGGTTGGTCAAGCTCTGCTTGGCCTTGGGCGGGAAGATGTAGAAGGCGGCCAGCTCACCCGAGGCGGCCCGCATGTCCCGCTGAGGGATCTGGTCCATCGCGCCGCTGATTTTGAGCAGGGCGGAGCTGAGCGCGCTGGGTCGCCCGGTGATGATCGCCGAACCCCGGTCGGCGGCGAACTCCCGGTAACGCGAGAGGGCCTGGATGAGCACGAAGGAGACCATGTAGACGACCGCTGAGACAACGATCACGACCAGGAAGCCGGGCCCGTTGTCGTTGTCGTCGTTGCCCCCGAGGCCGAACCAGAAACCCATCTGGACGATGAACGCGGCGATCGAGGCGAAGAAGCTGGCGATCGTCATGATCAGCACGTCCCGGTTCTGGACGTGTGTGAGCTCGTGGGCCAGAACCGCCTCGAGCTCGGCCGGGCCGAGCAGCTGGAGGAGGCCGGTGGTGGCGCAGACCGTGGACTTGGAGGGCGAGCGACCGACCGCGAAGGCGTTGGGCATCGGGGTATCGGCGATGGCCACGCGTGGCTTGGGGAGGTTGGCCTGGATGCAGAGCCGCTCCACGGTGGCGTGGAGGTCGGGAGCCTCGTCGGGCGTCACCTCGCGGGCGCCCATTGAGAACAGGGCGATCTTGTCCGAGGTGAAGTACTGGATCAGGAAGAGGCCGGCCGCGATCACCGCCACGGTCACCGCCCCGGTTCCGGCGGCGATGAGTACGGCAATGAGGACGGCGTAGACCAGGCCGAGCAGGAACAGCGTTACGAGCATGCGGGTCTGGAGACCGCGGTCACGGCCAAAGGATCGAGGAGCGGGCATGTTCAGCGAATGTTGTCAGACCGCCTAAGCGGACCTCAAAGGCTGTCGATGAAATTTCCCTCTCACCACGCGCACACCTTAAATTAAAGTCCTGCCTTCGTTTTACCG
>JBDTEE010000123.1:0-8506 GCA_039922645.1 Solirubrobacteraceae bacterium
GCGCGGGCGGCCGGCCAGCGGACCATCGGACGGGCGCTACAAATGGGTCGCGCTGTCAAACACGACGATGGGCGTGTTCATGGCCCAGGTCGACGCCTCGATCGTGATCATCGACCTGCCGGCCATCTTCCGCGGGATCCATCTCGATCCGCTGGCCGCCGGGAATATCAGCTACCTGCGGTGGATGATCATGGGCTACCGGCTGGTCCAGGCGGTCCTGGTCGTGTCGGTGGGCCGTCTTGGCGACATGTTCGGCCGCGTCCGGATCTACAACCTTCGCTGTCGGCGGCCCATCAGCGGATCGTCACTGGCCGCCAGTTTGTCCTAATTTGATCTCAGGCCCGTTTCATCACGGCCTGACGGTTGTGTTCCTCGTCGCGGCGGGGCTGCCCGTGCTGGCCGCCGGCGCCTCACTGCTCCGCGGTGGGCGGCCCGACCGGGTCACCGGCGGACGGCGTCCGGCGAGGCGCTGACCGGCAGCCGTTAGGCTCCGCTCGGCCGGGAGCTCTGAGTGACCAGACGCGAGATCCAATCGTGGTTGATGGACATGGACGGCGTGCTCATGCACGAGGAGCAGGCCATCCCCGGAGCAAAGGAATTTTTGGGCCGCCTGCGCGAGCTCGGTCGGCCCTTCCTGGTCCTGACCAACAACTCGATCTACACCCCACGAGACCTGGCCGCGCGGCTGCGGGCCAGCGATCTGGACGTGCCCGAGGAGTCGATCTGGACCTCGGCCCTGGCCACGGGCCGGTTCCTCGGTGAGCAGCGACCGCGCGGGTCGGCCTTTGTCATCGGCGAGGCCGGACTGACGACGGCACTGCACGAGGCCGGCTACACGCTCACTGAGCGCGACCCCGACTACGTCGTCCTCGGCGAGACGCGCACCTACAGCTTCGAGCGCATCACGAGGGCCATTCGCCTGATCGACGCCGGCGCACGCTTCATCGCTACCAATCCCGATGCCACGGGTCCCACGATCGACGGCCCCCTGCCGGCCACGGGCTCCGTGGCGGCCCTGATCAGTGCCGCGACCGGGCGTGAGCCCTACTTCGTCGGCAAGCCCAACCCGCTCATGATGCGCTCCGCGCTCAACGCGATCGACGCCCACTCGGAATCCGCGGTGATGATCGGCGACCGGATGGACACCGATGTCGTCTCGGGCCTCGAGGCGGGAATGGAGACCGTGCTCGTCCTCACCGGGTTGACCAGCGCCGAGGAAGCAGAGCGCTATCCCTACCGCCCGTCGCGGATCGTCGACTCGATCGCTGACCTGATCGGCGAGCTCAGCACCGACTGACTCCCACCGTCAGCGGACCGGGGCCTCGCGCACAACTTCAACTGCCGGCTTGTCGTCGCGCAGGCCGAGGAAGCGGGGATGGCGGAGCCGGCCGCCGGAGGTCCATTCACTGAATCCGAGTTGGGCAACGAGCTCGGGTTTCACCCAGGTGACGCCGCGCTCCCGGATCGAGGCAGCGTCCACGAACGGCGCACGGTCCCGACGTAGCTGCCGGAGCCGACCACCGAGGGACTTCAGGGTCTCGGTGTCGAAGCCCGTGCCGACCTTGCCCGCGTAGCGAAGCTTCCCGTCCTCGTAATACCCGAGCAGGAGGGCGCCGAAGTCGGTGCGCGAGCCCTTGGGGGCGGTGAAGCCGCCGACGACCAGTTCCTGACCCTGCTCACACTTGAACTTGAGCCAATCCCGAGATCGCTTGGCCGCGTAACGGCTGTCGGCCCGCTTGGCCACCACGCCTTCCCAACCCTTCCGGCAGGCCTCCGCGAAGAGGGCCTCGCCGTCACGGTTGCGATGGGTCGAGAAGCGCAGCGCGTGATCGTGGAACCTCAGCTCGGCGCGGAGCAGCCGCGTGCGTGTGCGCAGCGCAAGGGCGCGGACGTCCTGACCGTCCAGCCAGAGGACATCGAATATGTAGAAGAAGACTGGGACGTGGCTCTGGCCACGCTGGGCGAGCTTGGCGAAGCTGGTCTGCGCGCCGTCGAAGGCCACCACCTCGCCGTCGACGGCAAACCGGCGCTGGGGCTGATCCTCGAGCGCGCTGGCGATCTCGGGGTAGCGGCCGTTGAGCGAGAGATCGTTGCGCGAGAGCAGGGCAACCGTGCTCCCATCCCGGACGGCGATGCAGCGCACACCGTCGAGCTTTCGCTCGAAGATCCAGCCAGCGTCATTGAACGCCTTGGGGCTCAGCACAGCCTTCATAGCTCCCGCGTGGGTGGGCGCAGGGGCTGGGCTCAGCAGTTGGCGCTCCTCGTCGCTGACGGAGCGCCGCCACGAGGCGGCCACGGTCTTAGCCGGTCGCGACCTTGGTCATGGACCGGAGTTTTCCGCAACCCGGCGGCGGCAGTCGGGCCAGGGTCCTGCGTCCGTCAGCTGGCGGCACGCGCGCGGGCGCGCAGCCCGGATCCGAAGCGTGATCGAGGGGTTGTGGTCTTGGCGTGAGCCGGGACACGGTCCAGGGAAGGGTCGCTCATTCCTCGCGTCCGGCGCAGACCGGTACCGAGGGCGGCGAGCCGACTCTGGGCTGCCGCGTACTGCGGGTTGATGGCCAACGCGCGACGGAAGGAATTCTCGGCAGCGTCGCGCCGACCCTGCGCGGCGGCGACGGTGCCCAGTCCGAGATGGGCCTCGGCACGGTCGGGAGCCAGCGCAACGGCTCGCTCCGCCGTCGCCTGAGCTTCATCGAGAAATTGGAGGTCGAGCAGGGTCTGACCATGGAGGTAGTGAGTGGCCCAGTTGTCGGGGGCGAGCTCGACTGCGAGCTGCGCCTCCTCGGCGGACTCCTGGCGGCGGCCGAGATGGCTGAGGGCAATACTGGCCACGCGGTGGGAGAACTCGGCCCCCGGCTCCACGGAGCTCGCTGCCCGGGCGGCGGCTAGGGCCTTCTCATGTTTGCCCTGACCCAACAGGGCTTGTGCTCTGAGGAGCCACGCCCGGCCGTTGTGCGGATCGCCCGTGATGACCTGGCTGGCCACGCGGCCGGCCTCCTCGTTACGACGCAGCCCGAGCAGTGTTTCGACTCGCGCCAGTGCGGAAATGGCTCTATCGGTCTTCGTCATGGGGGATTGCGCTCATCTAGTACGTCCGGGCCCGGCCGCCCAGAACTGGAAACAGGGAACAAGATGGTTATCGGCGGCTCGGGAGGCAGTGCATCACACCTTCGTCTAGTTCCAGTGCGAGCGGCAGTGGCCAAACGGCTTGTCCACGCCGTGATCAAACGGGTCATCGAGGGTGGTCCCACGACCGCCGCGGGCTGGCCTCAGCCCGAGCGCGTAGGTCAGCACGCCATCGCCCAGAGCTAGCCTAAGCGCAGCTTGGGGACCGGACCCAACGCCATCGCCATGGAGGCTTTATGACCGACGCCGTGCCCCCGATCGATCCCAAGCGCGCGGCGCTTCTGGTCATGGAGTGACGGCGCCTAGGTCGGATATGTCCGTGTCGCCTTCGCCGACGCCGACTACGAAGGGGCACCGCCCAAAGTCGTATGGCGGTGCGAGTGGCCCGGGTTTGGACAGGCGTTCCACGCCGATTCTCCGAGCACCGCCGTCCATCAGCGGATCGCGCCCGAAGAGGATGACATCGTGGTGCGGAAGATCCGGGTAGGCGCGTTCTCGACCACTGACCTCGACCAGCAGTTGCGCGAACGCGGTGTCGACACGCTGGTCCTGGCCGGCATCAGCACCAACGGCGTCGTTTTGTCCACCGTGCGGGATGCCCACGATCGCGACTACCGGGTGCTGGTTCTGGCCGATGCCAGCGCCGACCCCTCCGCCGAGGTGCATCAGTTTCTGACCGAGCGGATCTTCCCGGCGCAGCCCGACGTGATCGCACTGGCCGAGCTTGACGGGCTACTGGGCGGGAGTGCGGACGGGGCCTGAAAAGCCCCGATCGTGCTCCGGTTGTGCGACCATTGTGGACATGGCCAGCGACGAACAGATTGAAGCATCGATCGATCGCCTCGAGTCCGAGCGCGAGGAGCTCAGAAAGCGCGAGGGCACGGACGATCCGGCTCTGGAGCGCGACGCATCGCGTCTGGAGGAGATCCGCGTCGAACTCGATCGTCTGTGGGATCTGCGCCGCCAACGACGGGCGCTTCGCGATGCCGGAGGCGACCCCGAGGGAGCCCAGGAGCGGCCCGAGGGGACCGTCGAGGGCTACCTGCAGTAGGGCCGGCCGCTGGGGGAGAGGGTGCTCAGGGCGATACCGCCCACCACAGCGCCCGCGCCCAGGACCTGTGCGACCGCGGCCGTGTTCCCGAACGCGAGCCAACCCACGGCGGCTCCCACCACCGGCTCGAAGTTGACGAACGCGCCGGCCAGTTCGGCGGGGACCCGACTCTGCCCGCAGGCAAACAGCCAGAACGGCAACAGGGTGCCGACCGCGGACAGGGCGACGAAGGCCAATGCCGGGGCCAGCGTGGCCGGTGCCGTCCACGACGGGTCCATGATGATTGCCACGGGTAGCGATACGAGAGCACCGGCCAAGAACTGAACCGCGGTAACGGCGGTCGGATCGCGCCCGGCGAGAAGCCGGGGCTGCACGACGATGACCGCGGCTGAAAGGACGGCTGAGCCGAGTACGAGCAGATCGCCGGTGGTGGTCGCGCCGCCGCCACCGGAGCCCGCCGCGAGGCCAACGCCCACCAAGGCCAGTGCGTAGCCGCCCCAGGCCAGCGGCTGGGCCGCACCCGCGCCCAGGCCGGCCGCGAGCACGGCAACCAGCACCGGCACAGCGCCGACCACCACAGCAGCATGGCTCACGCCTTCAGCGGGTCCTGGTGCGGCTCTCGACCCGAGGTGGGGCGGCGCGCGTGATGACGCTATTGCGGCTCGAGGAGCTAAAGCCGGCCTCACCGCTGCCCCTCCAGGCGTCGCGCTAGGCGCGGTTCGAGATCAGTACCTTGCCCGGGCCGCCGCAGTCCGACCAAGTCCGCCCCCTTTGCCCAGCTTGAGGAGAGTGAGGAGCATGGAGTTCGAGCAGATACGCACCGAGATCGAGGACCGCGTGCTCACGATCACGCTGAACCGCCCCGACCGCCTGAACGCCTGGACGCCGAGGATGGGAGAGGAGTTGATAGCCGCCTTCGATCGGGCCGACGCCGATGACGAGGTGCGCGCCGTGGTCATAACCGGGGCGGGTCGCGGGTTCTGCGCGGGGGCCGACCTGAGCGGAGGCGGGGAGACCTTCGACTGGCGTGAGCGCGAGCGTGAGGGCAACGGCGAAGTGCCGCGCGACGGGGGTGGCCGGTTCACGCTCAGGGTGTTCGAGAGCACCAAGCCGGTCATCGCCGCGATCAATGGCCCGGCGGTGGGAGTCGGGGCGACCATGACTCTGCCGATGGACGTTCGTCTGGCCGCCGAGGACGCGAAGCTCGGCTTCGTGTTCGCGCGCAGAGGGATCGTCCCCGAGGCCTGCTCGAGCTGGTTTCTGCCCCGCGTGGTGGGCATCAGCCGGGCGATGGAATGGGTGGCCACGGGGCGGGTCTTCCCGGCCCAGGAGGCGCTGGCCGCCGGACTGGTGCGCAGCCTGCATCCGCCGGGTGAGCTGCTCGCGGCTGCTCAGGGGTTGGCGCGCGAGATCGCCGTCAACGCCGCTCCTGTCTCCGTTGCCTTGGCGCGGCGAATGCTGTGGACGATGCTGGGCGCGTCCCATCCCATGTATGCGCATCGGGCCGACTCACGCGGCATGTTCTCCCGTGGCCAGTCCGCGGACGCGCGTGAGGGGATCAACGCGTTTCTGGAGAAGCGCCCGGCCGACTTCTCCGACCGCATCAGTGACGGACTACCCGATGTGCTGCCGGGCTGGAGCGCGCCGCCATTCGAGTGAGACGGCTACTGGGATGGGCCGCCTTGGCCGGGAACAAGAACCACACCTCAAAAGGTCCGCCCGACTCGTGGGTCGCCATCGGACCCGGCCACCCGGAGCGGGTTGCGGCCTTAAGATCGGGGGCAGCCCCCGATCGAGGAGCGAGTGATGCCACTGCAGGGTGAGTACGAGCCGAGTTCGCAGAAGTGGGTCCGCGACCAAGTCGAGGAGTACGAGAGTTCCGGTGGGGCGCGTGGGACCAGGCTGCGTGATGTACCGGTGATCGTGGTTACGTCGATGGGCTCCAAATCAGGCAAGCTGCGCAAGAACCCCGTGATGCGGGTGGAGCATGACGGCAGCTATGCAGCCGTGGCCTCCAAGGGCGGCGCTCCGAAGCATCCCGCGTGGTACCGCAACCTTGTCGACCACCCGCAGGTCGAGGTCCAGGACGAGCAGGCGAAGGGTGACTACACCGCGCGCGAGCTAGATGGCGATGAGCGCGAGGTGTGGTGGGATCGGGCCGTCGCCGTGTGGCCCGACTACGCCGGCTACCAGACGAAGACCGATCGCCAGATCCCGGTGTTCTTACTCGAGCCGAACGGCTGACCGAGCGGTGGCGTAGCGGAGACTCCCGCTCACGCCTGCAGCTGGGCCTCCAGGTGGCGCTCGAGCTTGGCAGGCAGGTGGCTCTGGAGCATGGGCACGAACACACCGGCTACCTGTCCGGCGAGTTCCCAGGCCTCCTCGTCGGCGGCGGGGCGCGGGCCGATGACCGGCTCGGGCTCCTCGAGCTCGAGTATGAAGGCGGCCACGACGTCGGGATCGAACTGGTGCCCGGCCTCGCGGAGGAGCTCCTGGCAGCCGATCTCGCTGCTCCGCGCCCGCCGGTAGCAACGGTCACTGGTGATCGCCTCATAGGCATCGCAGACGGCGACGATCCGGGCTGCCAACGGGATCTCCTCGCCGCGCAGGCGGTCTGGATAGCCACGGCCATCCCAGCGCTCATGGCTGGCTCGAACAATGGTGGCCACCGGGCGCAGGGCGGGCGCCGCGTTGAGGATGCGCTCGCCGAGAACGGTGTGCTGGCGCACGAACTCCCACTCGTCGGGATCCAGCGCGCCGGGCTTGTCGAGGATCGCGTCGGGCAGCCCGACCTTGCCGATGTCGTGCAGCTCTGCCGCCCGAGCCAGCTCGTCGATCTGCTCAGTGTTCATGCCAAGGCGCCGGCCCACCTGGATGGCCAGGTGAGCCACGCCGGAGGAATGATCGGGCAGCTCGGGCTGCTTGGCGTGCATGATCCGCAGCAGCACGTCGCGGGTCTGTTCGCGCGCCGCCGAGGGACGCCCCTGCTTGCGGGCATACATGCGCTGATCGGCGAGCTGGAGCGCGTAGTCGGCCGTGCTGGCTTCATGGGGGAGCAGGACAGCGCCGCAGGAGGCGCCGATCGAGAAAGTCTCTCCGCGCTGGGAGAGCGAGTTGGCGGCTTGGGCGACGTGATCCTGAAGCTCACGGGGGTCGGCCGGCAGCAGCACGCAGAACTCATCTCCGCCCAGCCGGTAGGCGGTGCCATGCGGCGCAACGGCGGCGGACAGGCGTCCGCCCAAGTGGGCCAGCAGGGCGTCCCCGGCGAGGTGACCGAAGGTGTCGTTGTAGCCTTTGAAGCCGTCGAGGTCGAAGAGCAGGAGCAGGAAGGGCTGGGGCTCGGCGGCCGCGGCGCTGGTGAGTAGCTCGCTGAGCTCGACGGCCAGCTTGCGCCGGTTTCCGAGACTGGTCAGTGGGTCGGTGACGACCTGCTCGTGCAGCTCCTCGTGGGCCAGGATGTCGCACATCGCCGTCTCGGCCCGCTCGGCCAAGCCCTGCAGCAGGGCCTGCTCGTCGCTGCGGAACTCGCGCGCTTTCCGGGTGACGGTCAGCGCACCCCGGCCAATCTCGTCCTCGCGGGCGATGCTGATGGGCAGGGCCAGCGCCCAGATGCCGTCGCGTCGGACGCGCTGGGGACGGCCCGACTCGCGCGCAGCGCGGCCCACTTCGGCCAGGAAACGGGCGTGTTCCGGCTCACCAATGGTCTCCGCCAGCGAGGAGCGCGCGCCCATCTCCAGCGTGAGCTGGCCGGCGTCGGCATCCATCGCCTCGAGCGAACCGTGCAGGACGATGTTGGTCACCGCGGTGAAGTCGAGCTTGGCGGCAAAAGCGTCACCCAACCGGCGAACCGCGGCCTGGAGCCGGGTGCGTTCGCGGGCGACCAACTCGAGGCGCACCTGGGCCTGGGTGATCCGGGCGCTGCGCTCGCGCTCGAGAATCCACAGCAGGGCGCTGAACGGGAGGGCCAGGAGCAGAGCGAGGTGGCTGCGGCGCGCGTCGTGAGCCAGGAGCAGTCCGAGCGGAACGATGCAGGCGTCAACCAGCCAGACCATGGCAGCCACGCGAAGCTGCAGCTGGGGCTCCACGGACAGAGCGAAGGACTCGCGCATGGTCGAGGTGGCGAAGTCCACCACGCCGCTGGCCAGGAAGGCGGCCAGATACACAGCACCGGTGGCTAGGTCCCCGTGCGTTCGACCTACCACGAGCAGGACCAGGGCCGGGCCGAGCGTATGCCAGGCATTGGGGATGGAAAAGAGAATGTGCTCCGCGGAAACCCGGCCGACCAGGCAGCGACCGGCGCTGGCCAACACGAGGGCAATGGCCACGAAC
>JBDTEE010000124.1:0-31601 GCA_039922645.1 Solirubrobacteraceae bacterium
CGGGTAGGCTCACCGCAGACCCGGGGAGCCGCCGACGGGCGCGGTTAGGCGGGGTAACCAAGGCAACAGGAGATGGAGACACTATGCCTCGATGCTGTGCAACGATCCTAGATCGGGCGACTGCGGCGACCCTCGTGTACATCGAGATCGACACCGCGGATGAGGGGGTGGGGCTGTTGGCGGCCAAGGCGGCCGCCGAGGCCGCGTTCGCCAAGACGCACCCTGGCATGGCGGTGCCGCAGATCTACAGCGCTGCCAAGAACGGTCAGATGCCCACCCAGCAGCAGATCGACAACCTCTGACGCAGCAGAATGGGCGCCAGTGTCCCGATTCACAAATGCGGTGGCAGCCTCGCGGCGTCTGAACGCGCCTGGAACCACCCGCCCAGCGCAGGTACGCCAGTACCTGCTTGCTGAGTGGGCGGCCCCAGTCACGCCCAGCCGCTCCCGAGACTGCTCACGAATTTCCGACTCGGAACACTACCCGCGGGGCACGAGCCCCAGACGCTCGGCTAGCGCGGCGGCCATGACCCGGTTGGCGACGCCAAGCTTGCCCAGGATGTGGGACACGTGCACCCCGGCGGTGTGCTGACTGATGAACAGGGTTTCGGAGATCTCACGGTTGGTGAGACCAGCCCCGAGCAGGCGCAGCACCTCGAGTTCGCGTGCGGTGAGCGAGAACGGGTTTTCCTCCGGTGCCCCGGCACCGGCGCTGGCGCGGGCACGGGCGGTACCGGTCGCCTGCTTGTCCCGGTCGCTCGGGACGGCCAGAGTGAGGCGACCCCGGCGCGCCAACCGCCGCACCTCGGCGGCCAGCGGCTCGGTTCCGAGCCGCTCGCATAGCTCCAGGGCCGACTCGAGCGCGGCCTGGGCCTCTGAGCGCGGACCCCGGGTGACCACGAGCGCCTCGGCATGGCGGAAGTTGGCGTAGGCGGTGCGGTAGAGGTTTCCATGTCCCCGCCAGAGCGAGACGGGGCTCTCCCAGCGCTCCGGCTTCGGCGTTCCGAGGGCCCGGCATAGCTCCGCCGCGCAGGTGGCCAGGTGGGCGGTGGCCTCGGGCGGTGTGCTGGCGTTGGCGCCCGGCTCGAGCAACGCCGCCAGCCGGTCGTGATGGGCCTGGGCGGACGCTGCGGCCTGGGCCGCGCCTGTGCGGTCGCGCCGGGCTCGAGCGAGCTCGGCCAGATCGGCCTCGACCCGAGCGCCCGTCGAGTACAGGCTCGGGATGTGGAGGAGGTTCTCGCCCGTGCCGAGCTTCTCCAGACCTTCGGCGAGGTGGTCCCGGGCGTGCTCGGGCCGGCCGCGCCACAGTTCGAGCTCGGCCACGCCGGAGTAGACGGCGGGAACGAACTCCACGAGGTCGAGGTCCTGGCAGAGCTCGATGGCCGTGGCGAAGTGCGCGTCGGCCGCATCGAGATGTCCGCGGGCGGCATCGAGACGGCCGGCGACGCTCTCACGAAGCAGCGCGGCGGGGCGGTCAAGCTGGCGCCGGGCAAGCTCGGTCAGACGCTCCGCGAGTTCATCCCACCTGCCCAGGCGCAGGAGGTCATCAGCGGCATTGGCAGCCATGAAGTTGGCAAACGGCAGAGCGCCGAGGGCGAGGGCCGCCGCCTCACCCTCGAGCATGACGTCGAGCGCGTCGGCAATCCGTCCCTGAAGCCGGAGCACCTCGCCAAGGTCGAGGTAGATTTGAACGAGCTCTTCCGTGCTTCCGGCCTGTCGGGCCAGAACGAGGGCGTCCCGGAGGTCGCGCTCGCCGGCGGCAGGATCACCCAGAAAGGAAATTGCCGTCCCCAGCAAGGCGCGGGCGGCGCTCTCGGAGGCCAGGGTCTCCTCGCCACGGGCAAGCTGGATCGCCTCCGCTGCCTTGGCCTGCGCCTCCTCCCAGCTCCCCTGGAACGAGAGCTCCAGAGCCTCATCGACATAGAAGCGCATGCGCTCAGTCGGGCAGTCCCCGGGGAGCAGGCTCAGCCCCCGGCGGAACGCCTCGAGCGAGGCCTCGATGTTCCACGGCTGGTAGCACCCCAGGCGCTCGAGAAGATGCGCCGCCCGTAGGGGATCCGCGGCGTGATCAAACCCCTGGAGGGCACGGGTGCACAGATCGCACGCGGTGTCCGAATCTCCCATCCAGCGGGCGGCCCGAGCGGCCCGTGTGAGCAGGTCGATCCGGTCAAGAGGGGGTATGCCCGCCGCCGGTGGGTCGCCGTCCGACAGCTCGACCGCCCGGAGGAAATGAGCCAGCGCCTCGCCGTATCCGAACACGCGCTCGGCGGCTGTGCCGGCCTCGATCGAGGCGAGCAGGGCCCGACCCGGCTCATGGGCCAGCTGCCAGTGGCGAGCGCGCTCGCCGGCCGTCTCAGCCGCGGCCTGCTCGCTGAGCGCGGCGGCGATTCGCCGATGCAGGGAGGCCTGCTCGACCGGAAGCAGATCTGCGTACACGGCCTCGGCGAGGAGTGCGTGGCGTACGCGATATTCGCCGGTTCGGCGGTCGCACACGAGCACGTTGTGGTCGATGCACTGGCGCAGCGCGGTCTCCATTTCGGCTCCCGAGAGGCCGCTGGCGTGCTCGATGAGCATCTCATCGAGGGGGCGCCCAGCGGCGGCGGTCAAACGCAGAAGCGTGCGGGCGGATTCCTCGAGCCGGTCGCTGCGTTGCAGCAGAGCGTCCTGGAGGCTGGCCGGAAGGCTCTGACCGCCGTCGACGCTGGCGGCGAGGAGCTCCTCGGTGTAGAACGGGTTGCCCTGCGTTCGGGCATACAGCCGGTCGATGAGCTCGGGGGGCGGGACATCCCCCAGGATGCTCTGGACGTGGCTCTGGATATCCGCCGGTGAGAGAGGCTCGAGCGCGATCCGCGTCACGGCCTCGAGGCGGGTGAGCTCTCGAACCAGGATGCGGGCGGGGTGCTCGCGATGCAGATCGTCTGAGCGGATGGTGACGATGACCAGAAGGCGCTCGGAGCGCAGGCTCTGGGCCAGGAAGCGCAGGAAGTCCCGGGAGGAGGTGTCGGCCAGGTGGACGTCCTCGACGGACAGGAGGACCAACGCCTGGGCCGCGAGACCACGCAGCAGGGCGAGGATCCAGCCGAACAGACGAGACTGTCCGAACCGGTCCTCGCTCGTGGTCTCGGCCGGCGTCTCACTCACGGTGTCCGGGAAGGCCCGGGCCAGCTCGCGGCGAGCCTCGACGGGAAGCTCGGATAGGGCGCTCGCGAGCTCGGCCGCATCGACGCTGCGCAGGGCGGAGGCGATGGGGGCGTACGGGAGTTCTCCCAGGGACAGCTCAAGGGACTGACCTCGCAGGGCCAAGCCACGCTCGTCTCGGGCCACCGCCTCCAACTCGCGCACCAGGCGACTCTTGCCGACCCCCGCCTCGCCGGTGAGTACGACCAGCGCTGGCCGGCCGGCGTCCGCGTCCCGCAAAGCGCAGCGCAGCGTGGCGAGCTCTGTCTGGCGGCCGGCCAGCGGCGGAGGAATGACCCCACCAGCCGTGCCCAAGCGTGCTGACTCCAATGTGGTTAAACCCCCGCGCGAAGGCTACTCCACGGCCCCGCGCAGGGCGATTGCGGCCCGCCCCACCTAACGAACTGCCAGGCCAAGATAGTGCGGTCGGCGGGCGGCAAATAACGAGGTTGCCCGATGTGCGTTCTCACTGCTCTCCCTACGTTTTGGGGCGTCCAATCACCGAGGTCACGCAAATGCGGCCTCGCCTTACACCGGGGGAGCAATGGCCACCAACTATCACTTCATGAAGGCGCTTGCCGACGAGCGGGTTGCCAGTCTGCGTAACGCGGCGGTGGCGCGTCCAGAGCGGTCCACCTTTGGAGCGCGGCGCTCCTCGCGATCGCGACGGCGTCGGGCCTACCGCTCCTACATCCTTCGCCCGCGGGGCGTCACCCGATGAGCGCTGCGATCGCCGTCCGCGAGCGCGAGGCGCACCGGCCGAGGCCCGTCGGTGTTGCCCACCGCGGCGCGCGCAGTCTGCATCGCCGCGGCCATGAGCCGGCAACCAGCGGCCGGAGCGGGGTCGAGCGTCGGGCCAGCGAGGAGGTGGGCCGGCTCGTCCGGTTGGCCGCCACCGGTGACCCGGATGCGTGGGCCGAGCTCGTCGGGGAGTTCAGCGGCCTGGTCCGGGCAATCGCCCGCGCGCATCGGCTCAGCGACGCCGACATCGGGGATGTCGTGCAGGCCACCTGGCTCCGCCTCTTCGAGCACCTCGATCGCATCACCGAGCCCGGCCGCGTCGGCGCGTGGCTGACCACGACCGCACGGCGCGAGTGCCTGAGCATCCTCCGCGGCGCGCAGCGTCACACGTTGCTCGGCGACGACATGCCCGAGGGCGAATCGACGGACGCGTCGGCCGACGACGCCCTGATCGCGGCCGAGCGGGACAAGGTTCTGTGGCGATGCTTCACGCGGTTGTGTGGCCGCGACCAGGCGCTCCTGCAGCTCGTTCTCGCCGAGCCAAAGCTGGGCTATGACGAGATTGCGGCAGCGCTTGACATGCCCATCGGGAGCATCGGGCCCACGCGGGCTCGGGCCCTGGAGCGGCTGCGGCGGGAGCTCGATAGCGCGGGCGCGCTCGCGCTCGTACTGACGGACTAGTCAAGGGGGGATCAGATGAGCGAGCAGGATCAACACGAGGCAGCGGTGGAGGCGATCTTCCTCCGCGATGACGCCCACATCTCATGGGCCGACGCGGAGACCGAGTGCGGCGCGGCGCTTCGGACCTGGTATGCGGCCACAGAGAGCCGGCGGGTGTCGGCTTACGCCGTCTACCTCGCGGCGCTTGAGCGCGAGGAGGCGGCGGCGCGCGATATCGAGCGGCTGACGGCGGTCATCCGGGCCAGCGCGCCGCCCATCACCACGTGCGTGAAGGAGCGGTCATGACCGGGGCGAGGTATGCCATCCACGCATTCGGGCGTCCCCGGAGCCGTCGTGAGGCGCCGTCAGGTAAGCGGTCTCCCGAGGCGGGCGCTGTTGAGCAAGCGGTTCCGAGGGGCAGCGATCAGCGCCCGGGGGACAGGGGGCGCGGCGACAGCATGCCCATCCCGTCGTGTGCGCGGCGACCCTGGACCTCGTCGTACTAGCGACGGCCGCAGAGTCAGCGCGGCTGAGGGCGCTCGTCGATGAGATGGGCGGTCCAGCGCTCCTCGATATGACCGAGGCGCCAGACGAACACGGCGATGAGCCAGGTGGCGACGAACAGGCCGACGATCACGAAGCCGAGGGCGTTGAGATCGATGCCCTTGAACCACTGCCAGAACGAGCCGGTCAGGGAAAGACGGGAGGCGAGCAGCCCGCCGACCTCGATCGTGCCGATGACCAGGGCGATGGCCACGGAAAGGCCGGTGATGGTCAGGTTGTAGAAGACCTTGCGGACCGGCTTGGAGAAAGCCCAGTCGTAGGCGAAGTTCATGAACGAGCCGTCGATCGAGTCCATCAGAGACATGCCGGCGGCGAACAGGATGGGCAGGCAGAGCACGGCGTACCAGGGCAGGCCGGCCGCGCCCGCGGTCCCGGCGATGACCAGCAGCGCCACCTCGGTGGCGGTGTCAAAGCCGAGCCCGAACAGGACCCCGATCGGGTACATCTGGTGCGGCTTGGTCACGGTCTTGGTAAGGCGGCCGAAGTAGCGGTTCATGAAGCCGCGGTTGTCGAGGTGGCGCTCCAGGGTGGACTCGTCGTACTGGCCGGTCTTCATCTCGCGGAACACGCGAATGATCCCGAGCAGAATCACGAGGTTGATCGCGGCGATCAGGTACAGGAAGGCCCCGGAGATGCCGGTGCCGATCGTGCCAAAGGCCTGATGGAATCCCGAGTGGTCATTGCGCACCGGGCCATCCAGGGAACGCACCCCGACGGAGATCAGGAAGGCCAGTGCGAAGACGATCGAGGAGTGACCGAGGGAAAACCAGAAGCCCACACTGAGCGGGCGCTTGCCCTCCTGCATGAGCTTGCGCGTCGTGTTGTCGATGGCCGAGATGTGGTCGGCGTCGAAGGCGTGACGCAGCCCGAGGGTGTAGGCGGTTATGCCGACGCCGACGGTGAAGACGCCTGTTTTGCCGAGGGCGTAGTGGGTTGGGGCTACGAGCGCGAACAGGATCGCGAACCCGATCGCATGGAGCCCGACCACGACGGCGCCCATCATCAGCAGTGTGCGGCGCTGGCCGCGGTCGAGGGAGGCCCAGAAGGCCCTCGTTCGCGCCATCAGAGCAGCGACCCCCCAGGTGGCACGATCCAGAGCTTGGGGGCCAGCTCGGCCAGCTTGTCGGGGTCCAGCGCGGCGACGGTCCCGACCCCAGCCTTGTCGAGCTCCATGGACAGCTCGCGCCAGGCGCGGGCCACGGGCGCGACGCGGACCGTGGGGCCGAAGCCGACGGTCGAGCGGAGCTCATCGGCGCGGCCCCGGACCTGTTCGACGGTCAATTCGCCAAACGGCCGGTTGGCGCCGTCGATGTAGACGGTGGTGGCCAGCATCTCGGCCAGGGGCTGGTCGGTGGGTGCCGGCATCACGCGGCCTCTCGCAGTCGGGCGGCGGCCACCGCGGTCTGGCCGAAGGCGATCCCGCCGTCGCCAATCGGTACCAGCTCGGGCACGAGGGCGCGCAGGCCGAGATCGTGCAGGCGCTCGAGAACCGACTCGAGCAGGCGCCGGTTCTGGAAGACGCCACCCGAGAGCACGACGGTCTCCACTCCGCAGTCAGAGCAGGCCTGGGCGCAGGCGCGTGCGGTCCCGGCGGCCACTGACGCGTGGAAGCGGCTGGCGATCACGGCAACGGAGACCTCGGCGGCCAGGTCGGTAAGGACGCCCTCAACCGCCCCGCGCGGGTCGAATACGAACCCGTCCGGGTCAGAGGAGAGCGAGACCGGATAAGGGTCAGCGTCAGATTCAGCCGAGCAGAGCGCCTCGAACTCGATCGCCGCCTGCCCCTCGTAGTTGACCGTCGGCCGGACCCCGCAGAGCGCGGCCACGCCGTCGAACAGGCGGCCCATCGAGGTGGTCACCGGCGAACCGAAGCCGGTCTGAGCGAGCTGGGCGACAGATCCCCAACTCGCCTCATCGACGGCGCCGGCCAATGCACGCGGGAGCGGCGGTGACTCGTCCAAAACGGCACTCAACCAGGCGCAGGCCATCCGCCAGGGCTGCTTGATGGCTTGCTCGCCGCCGGGCAGCCGGGTGGGCAGGAGCTTCCCGACGCGGGTGAACCCGGCCAGACCGCCGTACAGGAACTCTCCGCCCCAGATGGTGCCGTCGGGGCCGTAGCCCGTGCCGTCGAAGATCGTGCCGATCGCGGGACCGGTCTCCTCGTGCTCGGCCAGGCAGGCGGCGAGATGAGCGTGGTGGTGCTGGACGCCGATCAGCTCGACGCCGTCGCGCTCCTGCGCGTACTTGGTCGAGAGGTATTCCGGGTGCAGGTCGTGGGCCACCACCTCGGGAGTGACCGCGAACAGCCGCTCGAAGTGCGAGACCCCGTCGCGGAAGGAGCTGAGCGTCTCGTAGTTCTGGAGGTCGCCGATGTGGTGGCTGACCCAGGCCCGCTGCCCCTTGGCCAAACAGAAGGTGTGCTTGAGCTCGGCGCCGCAGGCCAGCACGTGCCGCGGCGTCCCCCCGGGCAGGGCCAGGGCCGCGGGGACATAGCCGCGGGAGCGGCGGATCACCAGCGGACGAGCGCGCCCCTGCGCAGCCGCGACTCGCACCACCGAGTCATCGGTGCGGGTGACGATCGGCCGGTTGTGGACGAGGAGACGGTCGGCGATCCCGCTCAATCGCTCGAGCGCATCAGCATCGTCAAAGGCGATCGGCTCGTCGGAGATGTTTCCGCTGGTCAGGACCAGCCCATCAACCCCCACCGAGGCGAGGTCAGCCAACAGCAGATGGTGCAGCGGGGAGTACGGGAGCATCAGGCCGAGCTCGCCAGCCCCTGGCGCCACAGACGAGGCGACCGCAGCGCCGGCAAGACGGCGGGCTAAGACGATCGGGCGGGCCGGAGAGACGAGCAGCATCCGTTCGGCGGGACTCAGTGCCACCAGCCGCGCGGCCGCCTCCTCAGAGGCCACCATCAAAGCGAACGGCTTGTCCTCCCGATGCTTGCGAGCCCGCAGCCGCGCGACCACCTTCTCCGCATCGGCCCGGCAGGCCAGGTGATAGCCGCCGATCCCCTTGATGGCCAAGATCTCCCCGTCGCGCAGCGCCGCCGCAGCGGACCGAACCGGGTCGAGCCCGGGCTCGAGTCCCGCGGAATCAGGGAGCAGAGCCACCGACGGCCCGCACACCGGACAGGCGTTGGGCTGGGCATGAAAGCGCCGGTCGGCCGGATCCGCGTACTCGGCCGCGCACGCCTCACACATCGGGAACCCGGACATCGAGGTCAGCGGACGGTCGTAGGGGACGCTGCGGACGATCGTGAACCGGGGGCCGCAGTTGGTGCAGTTGATGAACGGGTAGCGGTGGCGCCGGTCTGCCGGGTCAAACAGCTCGCGCAGGCAGTCCTCGCACGTCGCGCTGTCCGCGCTCACCGGAGCATCGGGAACTCCGCCGCCGGGGCTCTCCCGGATCTCGAATCCGCCCTCCCCGACGACAGATGCGCACTCCGAGCGCTCAACCGAATCGATCACCGCCAGTGGCGGGGCCTCAGCACCCACCCGGGCGAGAAACCCATCCACGGCTCCCGACGAGCCCTCGACCTCGACTACGACCCCGCACGAATCGTTCAAAACGAACCCACTCAGACCCAACTCCGAGGCCAGCCGCCAGACGTAGGGGCGAAAGCCCACCCCCTGCACCACGCCGCGCACACGGAGCCGCACGCGGCGCACCCGCACCCGCACCGAGACCGAGGAGCTCATCCCACCAGCTCCCGGAGCGCGTGGTAGGCGCTGGCCTGCGCCTCCTGAATCCGGGGAATGTGCTCGGACCGGGTCACGATCACGTGGTCGGCCAGCCCCTCGGAGGCGACCCGGCCGCCGTCGTAGCCGACCATGGCCACGGTGACCAGGCCCCGCTTGCGCGCTTGCTCCAGAGCGGCGATCACGTTCCCCGAGTTCCCCGAGGTGGACAGCGCCACCAGAGCATCACCGGCGCCACCGTAAGCGATCACCTGACGCAGGAAGATCGCCTCGACCCCGATGTCATTGGCAATCGCGGTGATGATCCCCGGGTCCTCGGTGAGGTCAATCGCGGGACGGGGGCGCCACCCCCCAGAGCCCGAAGAACGGAAGTCCGCCACCACATCCATGGCATCGGTGGCCGAGCCGCCGTTCCCCAACGCCAACAGGTGACGTCCGCCCTCGAAGCAGGCGCGCAACGAAGAGGCAGCCGCCGCCAGGACCGAAGCGTTCTCACCCAACGTCTGGGCCCGCAGCTCGCCGATCTCCTCGGACTTCATGAGCACCGAGCGGGCCACGTCCTCGAGCACCGGCTCGAGCTGGTTCTCGCGCTCATCGAGGAACGGATACAAAAACGCGCTGGCGCCGGCATCGTGGTGCTCGCGCTCGGTGCGACCGCCCAGCAGCCCGCTGTGATCGAAGAACACGTGGACCAGTTCCCAGAGCACGTGGTAGAGCGTCTCGACGAGCTCCTGACGGACCGAGGGGTCCTCGGACGGCGGCAAGAACTCATACTCAGCGCCCGAGCCTTCACAGAAGGCCAGGGTGAGGCAGCCTCGCTCGCGGGCCACCCGAACGGCGGACACGACGCCAGGATCTTCTGCCCCAAACGCGATGGCGATGTCATCCACACGGGCGAGCAGCCCAACCTGAGCGGTCAGATCCCCGCCCTCACCGGCCAGCCCCAGCGCCGGCAGCGCCCGCTTGCCGACGATCACCGGGTGCACGAACTCCACCGCGACATGCCGCGCATCCGAGCGCGCCGCCGGCGACTGACCAAAGGCGACCAGCCGGCCGCCGCGGGCAAAGCGCTCGGCCATCAGGTGACAGACGCCGGACAGGCGCGACGCCTCACGCTCAAAGAACGAGCGGTTGGCCCGCGTTCGCTCGTCCAGCAGCGCCTGGATCCGGTCCGCGGTCGGGGCGTGGATCCCGTCGGTGGCTACCGCGCTCTCGCCCATGACCTCAGGCCGGAACCGGCTGGCGCCCAGCCACCCCGGCCAGCCAGCCCCGCCACTCCTCGACGCCCTCGCCGGTGCGGGCGCTCAACACGATGCGCTTCACGCCCGGGTGGACCTGATCGATGTTGTAGATCAGCTTGTCGAGGTCGAACTCCAGGTAGGGCAGCAGGTCGACCTTGTTGATCACCACCAGCTCGCAGGCCCGGAACATGAGCGGGTACTTGAGCGGCTTGTCCTCACCCTCGGTCACGGAGCAGACCATGACCCGGGCGTCCTCGCCGATCTTGAATTCCGCCGGACAGACCAGGTTGCCGACGTTCTCCACGATCAGGAGGTCGATGTCGGCCAGCGGCAACGAGGGGATGGCCGAACGCACCATGTTGGCGTCCAAGTGGCACTCACCGCCGAAGCCCGAGTCGGTGTTCAGCTGGATCACGGGGATGTGCAGATGGGCCAGCCGGTCGGCGTCCATGGCTCCCTGCACGTCACCCTCGAGGACGCCGATCCGAACTCCGGCCACCGTGGCGCCGGACTGCTCGAGCAGCGTCGTCTTGCCCGCGCCGGGCGCGCTCATGAAGTTGACCACGGTCACGCCGTGGCGATCGAAGTCCGCTCGGTTGGCGGCGGCGATGGTGTTGTTGGCGTCGAGTGCCTCCTCGACAACCGTCACCTTGGTGCGATGCATGCGGCCTCCTCGATCTCGATTGACTCGACCTCGAACTCGTTTCCGGCGGCGATCGCGACGTCAGCTCCGCCGCACATCGGGCAGCGGAAGGCGGGGATCTCGATCGCCCATTCCCAGTCGCAGGGGCGGCAGCGCAGCCGGGCGTCGATGACCTCCTGCTCGAGCCGCGCGCCCTCACAGACGCTGTCGCGGGCCACGAACTCGAAGTAGAAGGCCAGCGTGTCGGGAACGACCTGACGGAGCTTGCCCACGCGCAGGTTGACCACCGCCACCGGGCGCCCGCCGGCGTGCTTGGCCACCGTGTTGACGATCGCGCTCGACAGGGAGAGCTCGTGCACTGACTCAGCCTTTCGTGGCGGTGAGCCGTCCGGAGCGCAACTCGGCCACCGTCTCGAGCACCGCATCCACGGCCCGGTCGACGGCGGAGCGCACGGGTTCCGAGAGTCCCCAGCCCATCTCCTCGATCTCGGCCGGCTCGCAGGCGACCACGACCACACGGCCCGGCCATGCCCCGGCCGCCTTGAGGAAGCGCAGCACGGTCTGGGGATCCATACCGTGCGGGTTGATGACGTCGCCGTCCTCGATCGCCCCCGGCACCGACTCCTCGTCGGGCTCCATGACATAGAGCGTGCCCGGCGCGCCGCCCTGCTGGGAGACGTCGACGATGACTAGGGCGTCGTAGCCCCGCATGACCTCGTAGGCCAGGTCCAGTCCTCCGGTGCCGGCGTCCATCACGGCAACGTCGGCCGGGAGCTCGCGCTCGTGCAGGCGGCGGGCCACCTCGCTACCGAAGCCGTCATCGCGCAGCCAGGCGTTGCCCACCCCGGCAATCAGGATCGACCGCAGCGTGTCGGTATCACTCATGCATCACCTCGACCTCCTCAGCGAAGAAGTACAGAAACCGGCCCGTCTCCCGCATCAGCTCCTGACCCGGGTCATCGTCGATCGTGACTCCGAAATGGAGCCGGCCGTCGTAGTCGGTGAAGATCTTCTCCAGCGTGGCGGTTCGGCCGTCGAGCATCCGGGCCTGGATGTCGGCGTCGAGCGGCGGCCGGATGATCAGCTTGCCGCCGCAGGCAAAGCGCACGCCGTTGACCTCGGCGGCGGCCTCGCCGGCGCGGGGATCGGGCAGCCAGGCCGGTTCGGGCGGGGGCTCGGTGGTCACCGGATCGCGAAACCCAGTCTCGGAGCGAGCCGGCGGGTCGCGCAGGGTGACGCGGCCGTGCAGGGCGCGGATGTCATCGGGCGTGGCCTGCGCGGCGCGGGCGATCATCTCGCGCACGGCGGGATCCTGCTCTTCGAGCTCGGCGCGCTCGTCATCGCTCAACACCTGGAGGTGGAGCAGGAGCGCCTCCTCGATCTCGGTGGAGTCAAACAGTCCGCCGCGGCTCTCGGGGGCGATCTGGGGATGGTCGGGAAGGATGATCGACGCCCCCACAACCGCTGTCTTGTCATCCCGGGCCAGCACGGGGAAGGTGTTGACCGAGCCGCAGGGTTCCTCCAGAGCGGAGACGAAGAGCCCACCGGTCACCCAGACCACCGGGTGGACGGAGAGCAGCGAGCGGGTCAAAGCCTCCCGCCGGTCAAGGCCCGAGGAGGCCACCGTCAGATTGGAGACCCGGAAGACGATCTCGTAGTCCCCGCCGCCCCGCGAAACCGCACTCAACTGAAGCTCGGCCTCGAGCGCCGCCGCGCTCGGCCCCCGGACGGAGGTCCGCTTGATCGCGGCCTTGTGGGCGAGCGCGCCGACCATGGCCCCCGGCATGGTCAGCCGCTGCGCCTGCGCCTGATGGCGCTCTCCCACGGGGGCAAGTAGACGAACCTCAGCCGACAGCACAGCATCGGCCGGCGCCCGCAGCACGATCCGCAGCTCCAGGTGGTCATAGGTGCTGGCCAGCTGCTCGGCATAGGCGGGCGGATAGGCGATCCCGAATGGCGTCGGGGTGGCGTTCTTGGTCGCGCTCGGCGTGTAGGGGTAGAGCGCGTAGCCCTCCCAGAGCAGCGACTCGACGAGGGCCTCGAGCTGGTCAGCCACGGTCCGCCTCACTCAGCAAAGACGCCACCGTGGCGTCGAGGGTGGCCAACCCCCGCGCGAGCTTCTCCTGCTGCAGAGCGGTCAGCGTGTCCGCACCCAGCACGGCCCAGGCCGTACCGGGGAAGTAGTGCTCGACGGTCTCGCGCCATACCGAGACCGGCATGCGGAAGTCAGTCGACTTGTTCCAGGGCACAAGGACCATCTGCAGGCCGCCGTCATCGCCGCGGTAGTAGACGGTGCCATTGAAGTGCAGGGCCAGCGGGGCCACGCCGTCGGGTAGCGAGTACAGGTACTTGGCCGCGGCCACCTCGAGGTCATAGCTGCAGGCCACCGGCACGGTCACGGTGGTCGAGCCGGTGAAGGCGGGGACGAGCACGTCGAGCTGGGACCAGACCAGGCTGCGGGTGGTCACCGCCCAACGCTCGGGGGCGCCAAACAGGCCGACCAACTTGGCCCGGGTGGCGTCGTCGTAGGCCCGGCGGGCCGGCTCGATCATCAGCTGGATGGTCAGGGCGATCATGTAGACCTGCCGGCCACTGGGCTCACTGACCTGAAGATCGAGGCTGAGCATCGGATTCGCGGCGTAGCGCACCGGCCGCACGCCGAGCACGGCGAACTCTGGCTCGGGGCCAACCCAGGGGGTATCGGAAACCTCGACGCCGACGCTCACGAGACGACCCGCGCCTTCTCACGCAGCTCATCGAAGAACCGGGTAACCGCCTGATCCACGCCGGTCCCCCCGGAGATGCCCTCCCAGGTCGCCTTGATCGCTCCGGTCAGGGCGTAGCAGCGGTCGATGGGAGCGATCGCATAGACCGGCGGATCGGACAGCCGGTTGACGATCAGCCCCTCGATGTCGGGCTCGAGCTCGCCCAGCACCGGGTTACACTCGCACATCCGGTTCCAGGACTCGAAGTGAAGCTCTGACTCGGTGGCCCCGGCGGGGGAGGGATACATCGCCACCACGCAGCTGGTCACCGTCGAATGCATGAAGAAGGCCAGTCCGATGGGGATCTGGAAGGCCGCCCAGAGATCGTCGGGGATGTCCAGGTCGGGCAGCCACAGCGTCCGGTTGCCCACCGGCCGGTAGTCGCCCTCCCCGGCGCGCATGGCCCAGCAGGCCTCACACGAGCAGACGATGCGCCGCTCGACCAGCGCGAGCAGATGGCGGTGGTCCTCATCGAGATCGATCCCGCACAGGTCACAGAGCTCGGTGGCCGTCGAGGCCCGTGAATCCCCGGCCGAGCGAGCGGCCGGCTTACTGAGCGCAGAAGTTCGCGCAGCGCCCCCGGCCCGGCCGCGCAACCCCGTGACGAGGAGGGCGCGAGTCCTCATGGCGCCACTGGGGCGGCTGCTCATGCCCCCGCCAGCGCCACCCGAACGTGGTCTCGCTCGCGCAGCAGCGGCACCGGTTCGAGCTGGAGCTTCTCGTCGTCGAGTGAGCGCCCGGCCCGGGGCAGGAAGAACGAGCGGTGGCAGCTCGGGCAGGCCAGCGCGCCCTCGTTGAGCGCACCGTCGTGCAGGGCCTGCCCGCACGCGGCGCAGCGGTTGCGGTAGGCCAGCAGAGTGCCCTCGACGTTGGCCACCACCAGCTCGGCATTGCCCACCCGAACCTCGGTCAGCGCCCCCAGTCCGAGCGCGGCGACCGAGTCGACATCGACCCACGCGGGCGGCGCTGGGGTGGGCGGCGCGGGCCCGTCCGGGCCGGCCATGAAGACCGGGAGCTCGGTCGCACTCGGCTCGGTGCCGCCGGGCTCGGTCCGGCGCGGCTCGCTGCTCAGGCCGGTGGCCATCGGGAGGCCCGAATCGCTCATCGGCAGCGCCAGGCCTGACATCTGGGGGGCCACGCCCTGCACCTCGAGCCCGACCAGGTCCGGGGCCGCCTCCTCCAGGGCTCGTTTGATGGCCAGCTCCAGCGTCACCGTCGAGGCCGAGCAGTCAGAGCAGCTGCCGCGCAGGTGAAGCCGGGCCACGCCTTCCTCGAGGCCGAGGAACTCGACGTTGCCGCCGTGGGACTCCATGTAGGGCCGAACGGTCTCCAGCGCCTCCTGCACCCGCTGCTCGAGCGGCACCGGATGCAGGTCGTGGATCAGGAGCAGCGTGGCCACCACCGGGTCCTCGCTCAGGGTGCTGGCCAGCCGTTCGCCCTCCGGGCTGGAGAAGATCCGCTCCAGCCCGGCTCCATACATTTCCACCACGGCCGAGACGAGCTCGTCGGCCAGCTCGCGAACTGCGACATCACTGCACCCGTCGAGCCGGTCCTGAAGCTCCTGGACCCGCTCGAACAGCCGCTCCGGCCCCTCACTGACCACCGCGCTCATGGCCGACCTCTAGGCCATGGCCGTCGGCGTGTGCATCACCTTGCGCACCTTGCCGGCGCCGGTGTACATGTGCACGCCGCACGGCAGGCAGGGGTCAAACGAGCGCACCGCCCGCATGATGTCCACGCCCTTGAAATTCTCCGGCCCGTTCTCCTCGAAGATCGGCGTGTTCTGCACCGCGTCCTCGTAGGGACCCGGCGTGCCGAAGCTGTCGCGCGGGCTGGCGTTCCAGGGGGTGGGGGGATAGGGCTGGTAGTTGGCGATCTTCCCCTCTCGGATAACCATGTGGTGCGAGAGCACGCCACGGGCCGCCTCGTGGAAGCCGCAGCTGACGGCGTTCTCCGGGACCTTGAAGTTGTTCCAACTCTTGGTCCGGCCGGCCTGCACTTCCTTGATCGCCCGCTCCAGGCAATGCAGCGCGATCAGGGCGCTGTAGGCCTGGTGGTAGGTGCGAGCGCGGTCACGCTCGATCGCGTTTGACTTCTCCGGCACCTTCCACTCGAGCTCCATCTCGGGCAGGTTGGGCGAGCGCGGCAGGACCATCTGGATCGAGTGGCCGGTGGCCTTGGCGTAGCCGAAGTCGACCAGACCCGCCTTGGCGGTGCACCACTGACGAGCGAACGGGCCGCCGCCGGTGTCGCAGCACACGTGCGTGTCAGTGCGCTTGTCGTAGATCCGCGGTGAGACGACCCACGTGTACTTGTCGGTGAAGTCGCGCTTCTGCGGCCGCGGCAGGGTGACCTTGTTCCACGGGTGGTTCTTGTCCACTGGGTTGCCCAGCGGGTCCTGGGTGACGTAGGTCGGCTCGTTCTCCCACGAATCGAAGTACGAGGAGCCGAGCAGGATGCGGATCATCAGGTTGATCTCGACGAGGTCGGTCGAGATGAGTTCCCCATTGATGGCCACGCCCGGGGTGATGTAGCGCTTGCGACCCCACTCGGTCATGTTCCGGTAGTCGTAGTCGACGTAGTCCGGATCATCGAAGCAACCCCAATTGACCAGGTTCGTCTCCCGGTAGCCGACCATGTCGTAGCCGGGCAGCTCGGTGAGGAAGAAGTCGTAGAGGTCGTCGTGCATCGGCACGCTGCGCTTGACGTAATCGAAGTAGCGCATCAGCCGCACGTAGTAATCGGTACAGGTCTGGTGGGTGATATCCGCGCTGCAGCCGCCGGGCATGATCGTCGACGGATGCGTGTGGCGACCGCCGAACAGGCAGTACATCTCCCGTGTGTAGCGGGCCACATGCAGCGTCTCGAGATAGAACTCGCCCGTGAACGGGTTCAGCGCCCGCATGATGTCGGCGATCGTCTTGAAACCGTGGATGTCGCTCCCCGGGGCGGCGGTGTTCTCGGCCTTGGCCAGCAGCGTGGGGTTGGTCTCCTTGACCATCTGTTCGCAGAAGTCCACGTTGGCCATGCAGTCGTTGAAGATCGCGTGGTCAAACATGTAGTCCGCCGTCTCGGCCAGGTTGAAGGCCAGGTCACCCAGGACGGGCGGCTTGACCCCGTAGGCCATGTTCTGGTTCAGGCATGAGCAGGTGCAGTGGTTATCGCCGCAGATGCCGCAGATCCGACTGGTGATGAAGTGGGCGTCGCGCGGGTCGATGCCCTTCATGAAGATGTCGAAGCCGCGGAAGATCATCGACGTGCTGTAGCACTTGTTGACCCGCTGATTGGAGAAGTCGATCTCGGTGTGAATGCCGAGGCTGCCGACGATCCGGGTGATCGGATCCCACGACATCTCCTTGACCATGACCTTCTGGGGCGTTTCAGTCGCCATGTCTTCTCTCTCCCTCGAACGAAGTTCTTGGTGCTCGTTAGCGGTTGGCGGCTACCAGCGCTTGGCGTAGCCGCTGGTCAGGCTGCGCCCCTTGCGGCGCCACGTGGGCTCGACGTCGTATTTCGTTCTGGTGTTGCGATGCCGCATGAACCGGACGATCGGCCCGTAGCTGTACTGGATGATGTTGGCCGCCACTCCGCCGTACTTGTCCTCGTCCATGAAGGGCATGAACTTGTCGGGGAAGCCCGGCATCGTGCAGGCCATGCAGATGCCCCCGACGTTCGGACAACCGCCGATGCCGTTGACCCAGCCGCGGACGGGGACGTTGCACTTGACCACGGGGCCCTTGCAACCCAGCTTGACCAGACAGCGATGGTCCGATCCGTACTCAGTGGCGAACTCGCCCTGCTCGGCGAAGCCGGCCCGGTTACAGCCCTCACGCACGGTGCGGCCGAACAGCCACTTCGGGCGCAGGGCCTCATCGAGCTCCGGCGCCGGCGCCAGCCCGGCCAGGTGCAGGGCCAGGTAGAGCAGCGTCTCGGTCATGTTGTCCGGTTGCGCTGGACAGCCCGGGATGCAGACCACGGGTAGCCCGGCCTTGGACTTCCAGTTCCAACCCAGGTAGTCGGGCACGCCCATCGCGCCGGTGGGGTTGTTCTTCATGGCCGGGATCCCGCCGTAGGTGGCGCACGTGCCCACGGCGACCACGGCGGCGGCCTTGGGCGCCAGGCGATCGAGCCACTCGTTCATGGTGATCGGCTGGTCGGTCTCGGGGTTGATGGCAAAGCCGGTCCAGTGACCCTCGCCGTTGATCTCCTCGTTGCCGATCGAGCCCTCCATGACCAGCACGAACGGATCGAGCTTGCCCTGCTCGGCGTCGAACCAGGCCTGCGCGTACTCCTGGCCCACGGCGTAGTCGACGACCTGGTTGTGGACAACGACCTTGGGCATGCCCGGGATGGCCTGCAGGATGATGTCCTCGAGGCTCGGATTGGTGGCCGAGGTCATGGCCACGGAGTCCCCCTCGCAGCTCAGGCCCGTGGTCATCCACAGGACATGGGCGGTTACGGCCTCTGTCTCATGCTGCTTTGCATATGGGCTTGCCGTCGCGCTCACTCCTGCTCCTCTCAACAGATCCGGGGCAGTGGGTCCCCGACCAGCTGGTCCAGGACCCGCCTGCCACCGAAACTCGTTTGGATCAACACCATCCCGCCTGGCTCTGACCGGACCTCGCCGATCTCGGCCGCCTGCTCACCGCCGGGCACGCCGCGCAAAGCGGCCAGCGCCCGGTCCGCTGCCTCCGCCGCCACGAAGGCGACGAACTTGCCCTCGTTGGCCACATACATCGGGTCGATGCCGAGCAGCTCGGCCGCACCGGCCACCGCCTGAGCGACGGGAATCGCCCCCTCGCGAACGATCATCGCCACCGACGAGGCTCGGGCCAGCTCGTTCAGCACCGAGGCGACCCCGCCCCTGGTGGCATCACGCAGGCAGCGCAGCTCACCGCCCACCGCATCGAGGAGCGCATCGACCGCCGGCCACACGCTCCGGGTGTCGGAGACGATCTCGGCGTCGAGCTCGAACTCGTTACGGGCCAGCATGATCGCCGTCCCGTGCTCGCCGATGCTGCCCGAGAGGAGAATCCGGTCGCCCGGACGCAGGCTCTGCGGGGAGAGGCGGGCCCGCGGGTCGCGCTGCCCGATGCCGGCCGTGCAGATGTACATCCCGTCGGCGTGGCCGCGCTCCACCACCTTGGTGTCCCCGGTCACGACCGAGACCCCCGCTGCCTGGGCGGCGGCGGCGATCGCCTCCACCTCGGCGCGCAGGGCCTCGGCCGAGAGCCCCTCCTCAAGGATCAGTGACAGGCTCAGCGCCAGCGGCCGCGCCCCGGCCACGGCGAGATCGTTGGCAGTGCCGTTGACGGCCAGCTCGCCGATCGAGCCGCCCGGGAAGCGCAGCGGCCTGACCACGTAGGAGTCGGTGGTGAAGGCGAGCTCGAGCCCGCCGATGCCGACGATCCCGGCATCGCCCATCTCCTCCAGCTCGGCGCCGCCCAGGACCGGCACCAGCAGCCCCTCGATGAGAGTCTGGGTGGCCTTGCCACCGGCGCCGTGGGCCATGGTGATCTGGCGGTCGCGGAACTTGGCCCGCTTGCCCCGCGCCGTCTCGATGATCCCGAGGATCTTCTGCTCGCGCTCGGAGACGACGCCGCCGGACATCACACGACCTCCCGCTCGCGGGCGAAGCGGCCGAAGTTGTAATAGGCGGCGCAGGCGCCCTCGGAGGAGACCATGCAGGTGCCGATCGGCCGCTCCGGCGTGCAGGCGGTGCCGAACACCTTGCACTCCCAGGGCTTGATGACGCCCTTGAGCACCTCGCCGCACTGACAGGCCTTGGGATCGGCCACCCGCACGCCGGGGACGGCAAAGCGCCGCTCGGTGTCGAGCTCGGCGTAGGCATCGGAGAGCCGGAGTCCGCTGTGGGAGATGAACCCGAGGCCGCGCCACTCGAAGTGCGGACGGAGCTCGAACACCTCGGCCATCACCTCCAGCGCGCGGAGGTTGCCCTCGTAGGGGACGACCCGCTTGTACTGGTTCTCCACCGCGCAGCGCCCGTCGCGGAGCTGACGCAGGATCATCGCCACGGACTGGAGGATGTCCAGCGGCTCAAAGCCGGCCACGACCACCGGTTTGCCGTAGGCGGCGGGAATGAACTCAAACGGCCGGGCGCCGACGACGGTGGCTACGTGGCCCGGTCCGATGAACCCGTCGAGCCGGAGGTCGGGGGACTCGAGCAGGGCGCGCAGCGGCGGGACGATCGTCACGTGGCTGCACATGCAGGAGAAGTTGCTCACGCCCTCGGCCCGGGCGCGCTTCAGGGTCAGGGCCGTGGAGGGCGCTGTGGTCTCAAAGCCGATGGCGAAGAACACCACTTCGCGATCGGGGTTCTGCTTGGCGATCCTCAGCGCGTCGAGCGGGGAGTAGACCATGCGGATGTCCGCCCCCCGGGCCTTGGCCTCGAGCAGGCTCCCCTCGGAGCCCGGCACGCGCATCATGTCGCCGAAGCAGGTGAAGATCACGCCCTCCTGCTGGGCGACGGCGATCCCGTCATCGACGCGGCCCATCGGGATTACGCATACGGGGCAACCCGGGCCGTGGACCAGCTCGACGTTGGCCGGCAGCAGGTCATCGACGCCGTACTTGTAGATCGAATGGGTATGGCCGCCGCACACCTCCATGACCTTGTAGTGACGGCCAGGCTCGACCAGGGAGAGGATCTCGGCCGACACTGCGCGGCCCAGCTCGGGATCGCGGAACTCGTCGACGTATCTCACGACACACCCAGGTGGGCGATCGCGGTCCCGGCGTGCACCAGCAGCCGGTCCCCGAGGACGACCGGCTCGACCAGCGCGGTCTCAACGCTCGAGCGCCCGTCCTCTCCGGCGCACAAAGCCAGCCCCCGGGACGGATCCAGAGCCACCACGGTCATCGGGACGCCGTCATCACCACAGGTGATGCAGTGATCTGAGCCGCATGCGTCCGGCTCAGTCGGGGCAGGTGCCCGCGCCGCGGACCGCACACCGCTCATCGCGCTCATTCGATCACGCTGGCCTTGAGGTCCTCGAGCTCCTGCTCGTAGTCGGCCCCCATGCGCACGAGCAGATCGTGAGTGGCTCTGGCTTCCTCCTCGTCGACCTTCGAGATGGCGAAGCCGACGTGGATCAGGACCCAGTCACCCGGACCGACACCGCCTTCCTCTACGTCGAGGAGGCCGATGTTGACCGTGCGCCGGACGGCGGCGACCTCAACCTTGGCCAGGCGGTTGGCTTCATCGACGATCTCGACGACTTGCCCGGGGATTGCCAAGCACACGGCAGGCGTTCTAACACTGGGTGGGCAGATCGGCGAGCGCGTCGGTAACGGGGGTTACGCCGAACCCGCGAGACGTAATTTGGATTACCGCCTCCCCCACGATGCGAGCACTTCTCTAAACTGAAACCACCGGGGAAGGTGCGTCCCACACGGCCCTGAGGAGAGGCGTGGAAGTTAGTCCAGCAGCGCCGTAGAAACATGCCTCGACGATGGCCCAGCCAGCGTCCCAACGCCGTCGGCCTGCTGCCGGCTCCGGCGGCGATTCACCGCTACCTGCTTGACGCTGACGATGACCTGGCCACCGAGTTTGACGTCCGCACGCGCCTGGCCGCGCGGCCCGGCATCACCGTCAAGGTCCTGGTCGCCGAGCTCGGCGAGTGCGATCTGGGGCCGGCTCTGGCCTCGCTGCGCAACGGCTACGGGCTGCTCATTCTCGATGGGCTGATCGCCTTTGACGTGCGGGTCGGGGACCGGACCGCCACGGAGCTGATCGGCGCCGGTGATCTGCTCGCTCCCTCGTCGCGACGCGTCGATGCGATGCTCGAGCGCCGAGCGGCCTGGCGCGTGCTGGCACCCACCCAGCTGGGCCTGCTCGACGCCGATTTTGCCGTCCGCGTGCGCCCCTGGCCGCAGATCGTTCAGGCCCTGATGCGCCGGGCCAGCCGGCGCACGGCGGACATCGACGAGATGCGGGCGATCACCTGCCACCCGCGGCTGGAGGTCCGGCTCGATCTCCTCTTCTGGCATCTGGCCGCGCGCTGGGGGCGCGTAGAGCCGACCGGAATCAAGCTCCCCCTCCCGCTCACCCACCGCCTGCTCGGCCAGCTCGTGGCCGCCGAGCGGCCGTCGGTATCGCACGCACTGGGTCGCCTGTCCGGGGCGGGGCTGGTGACCGGCGGCGCCGGCGATTGGCATCTGCACGGGTCGGTGGACTCCCACCTCGAGTCGCTGACCGACCACCCGCTCTGTCCGCCGGGGCAGGAGCTCGCCAATAGCGGTTGAGGGGCCCGCCGGTCGCGCTACCGTCATCCCATGCCGGTCAAGGTCGTCTTTCGCTGCGCGGTGTGCGGCTCGCGCCCCGATCCCGAGACCCAGGTGGCGCTGGAACGGCAGCTGCTCGATCTACGCCACGGTGAATACGTCGACGCCGACCCCGGCCGCTGGCTGACCTGGCACGGCCGGGGCATGTACGGCCCGGAGCGGTATGCCTGCGGCCAGCACCGCGGGGAGCTCAAGGCTGAGATCCGCGAGCTCTATGGAACCCTGGGATGGCACCCCTGGGCGATGGGCCCGCACCCCTGGGCAGGACGGCGGGGAACCAATCGGGCCCGGCAGCTGGTCCGCTCGCTGCGGTCGACCTTCGGGGCGCCCAGCTCCTGAGCCCGCCCGGGGCCGGCGCGCTGCCTGAGTTGGGCGGCCGGCTCCGGCTGGCTCCGGCGGGCTCCGGCTGGCTCCGGCGGGCGCCGGCTGGCTCCGGCGGGCTCCGGCTGGCTTCGTGGCCGGCATCCATCCGGGGACCGACCGCTCTCACCGGACGATCTGCCGGAATCTGGCCGGGCCAAATTGGGAAAAGCTCTTGTGCGGATTTGGATTTTGTCCAATCTGCGTCCATAGCCCGCGTTTTTGGGAAAATCCGGCCCCGCCAATCGGCTTTGTCACGTTCTGCATGCTCGCGCGACCACGAGCCAGCGCCAACGTCACCCCGCTGCGGCGCACTCCCGAACAACCTTGTTCAGGCGGAACAGCGTCAGGTCCCCAAGCGGCGTGGTCAAAGACCCAATCCGGTTGGTGACGAAGCCCAGGGACAGACCGCTGATCGGATCGGCCCATCCGCCCGAGCCGCCGTACCCGTAGTGGCCGAAGGCGCGAGGGGCGCGCGGACCGCCGCCGAAGGCCTGGTGGTAGCCGAGCCGCCAGCGCATCCGCAACCCGAGTACCGCGTCGTTGGTGCGGACCTGGACCCGCCCGAGCTCGTGCACGGCGGCGGCGGAGAGCAGCCGCGGGCCGCCGGGTTCGGCCCCGCCGTTGGCCAGCGCGCCGTACATCCGGGCCAAGCCGTCGGCGCTCAGCACACCGTTGACGGCCGGCATCTCCGTGGTCCAGATGGGCGGCTCGGGTCCTTCGAAGAGGCGGTGAAAGCCGGGCACGAGCAGGGCCTCCAGGCCCATCCGCGTGACCTGCGCCCGGGTCCACAGCGGACGCAGGAGCCGGACCGCGCCGCCAAGCTGGCGCAGCGCGGAGCCGACCGGCTCGGCCACGCGTTGACGGACTTCCGCGGGAGCGCCGATGCTCAGCCCTGTGGTGCCCAGCACCTCGGCGAGCTCAGTGTGGACCAGCTCCTGCAGGCCGCGGCCGGTGACCCGCCTCAGCAGACCGGCGACCAGCCAGCCGTAGGTGATCGCGTGGTAGGCGGAGCGCTCGGTGGGCGCGTGGACCGTGCGAGCGGCCAGTCGCTCCTCCATGGCCAGGTGGTCGAGCAGATCCTCCGCCTCCGCTGCAACAGCCTGAACGCTGGAGAGGCCGGCCCGGTGGCTGAGCAGCTCCCTCACCGTGACCCGCCCCTTTCCTCCGGCGGCAAATTCGGGCCAGTAGGCAGCCACGGGCTCGTCGTAGGCGAGCTGTCCCCGATCGGCGAGACGGTGGACGACAGTCGAGGCCGCACCCTTGGTGGTGGAGAAGCTGATCGCTAGGGTGTCCGGCGCCCACGGCCGGCGTCCGGCCCGATCGGCAAAGCCCGTGACGAGGTTGAGCACCGGCTTGCCCTGCCACCGCACGACCAGGGCCCCTCCGCCCGGTCCTGAGCCCATTAGTGCGCCGCATGCAGAAGCGTGGTCAGCTGGAGCAGTTGGGCGACGTCCTCCAGCATCGCGCGATGCCATCCAAGGTGTTCACCCCGGGCAAGCTTCTCGCCGCCACGGCCAGCCTGATGGCGCGCCCCGGAGCCGACCGGCGCCAGACGCTGCGCGAGCTCAAGGAGCTCATCACCATCGAAACCCGCCGGCAGCGACTCAACCGCCGGCCCGAGTTCCTGCCGCTGAGCGTGAATGGCGACGCAGAGGCTGATGTGCGCGAAGAGGTGGCGGCGTGAGCACCGTCACCACGACCGCCGCCGTTGTCTCCGGCGTCCGCTCGCCGGTCCTTCAGGCTGGTGACGCTGAGCGGGCCGAGGCCGTCGTGTTCGTACACGGAAATCCCGGCCCGGCCGAAGATTGGCGCGACCTGCTCGAGCAGACCGGCGAGTTCGCGCGGGCCGTGGCGCCCGACATGCCCGGCTACGGCAACGCCGACAAGCCAAAGGACTTCCCCTACACCGTCGAGGGCTACGGACAGCACCTGGCCGGGGTTCTCGACCAACTGGGCATCCGGCGCGCCCACCTGGTCATGCACGACTTCGGGGGTCCCTGGGGCCTCACCTGGGCGGTTCAACACCCGAACCAGTTCGCCAGTGCGACGCTGATCAATACCGGGATTCTGCTCGACTACAAGTGGCACAAGTTCGCCAAGATCTGGCGCACGCCCGGGTTGGGCGAACTGTTCCAGGTGACTGCCACGCGCTCTGGTTTCCGCGCGCTGCTGGGCCGCGATAACCCCCGACTACAGCCGGCGATGCTCGACCGGCTATACGACGTCTCTAAGGCCTGGCCGACCAAGCGGGCCGTGCTCAAGCTCTACCGAGCCACCCCCGCCTCGGCGATGGCGTCACTGCGCGACTCACTGCGGGCCCTGGACCGGCCCGCGCTGGTGGCGTTCGGGACCGGCGACGCCTACATCCCCTGGCAGCAGGCCGAGCGCCAACGGGAGTCGTTCCCGTCGGCTCGGATCGAGCTGCTCGAGGGCCTCGGCCACTGGCCGTTCCTCGAGGACCCGGCGCGGGTCGCCGAGGCGGTCATACCTTTCCTGCGCGAGCAGGTGGGCGCGTCCGCGGCGGGTCCGGATTCCACCTGACGGCGGCCGAGACTCAGCCGACCCAAGGTTCGCGCGGGCCTGGTCGTCCACGGGACGGGGACTGGGCTCACGTTGACGCTCGCGGCCGCCGGGGTAGCATGCTGGGATGCTCGATCGCGCCCCGTGGCCACTGCGCAGCGTGGTTGCCGGAACGGCGGGCACCGCGGCGCTGACACTGTCCTACGCGATCGAGCGTCGGTGGCGACAGCGGTTCAACCAGCCGCTGGACTACGACGACAGCCTGGTCCCCGGGGAAGTCGTGGTCAGCATCTTGCATCTGGGTCACGCGACCGGGCGGGAGGAGGACGAGCTAGGCCTCGCCCTGCGCTGGACTTACGGGTCGGCCTTCGGGATCGGGCATGGGCTACTCCGGCGGCGGTTTGCCGAGCCGACGGCCACCGGACTGTTCGGCGCCGCGCTGATGACAATGACTCTGACCATGTTCCCGCTGCTGGGGCGCACTCCGCCCCCCTGGCGCTGGCCGCGGGGCTATCTGGCCACCAGTCTGGTCACCCACGCCGCGTATGCCGTGGGCGTCGGGGTCGTCGACGACCGGCTACGGGCCATTGAGCGGCACAACATAACGTAGCGAGAAACACTACGGTCTGTTACACGGCTTTGATGGAGTCCTTTAGGCTCAATGAGGTGACGTGCCGCCCGGCATCGGATGGGATCCCACGCTCATGAGCGCGCGCGTTCTCGTCACCGGGGCGACCGGGTTCGTGGGTGGCCGCCTGGCTGACCGCCTGTCTCAGTCGGGCGCCGAGATCCGCTGTCTCGTCCGCGACCGGTCAGCGCCACGGGCCAGGACGCTTGAGCGACAGGGCTTTGATCTGCACGAGGGCGACGTCCTGCGGCCGGGGAGCCTGACCGGCGCCGGCCGGGACATCGACGTCGCCTACTACCTGATCCACTCGATGGGCCGCGGCGGCTCCAAGGACTTCGCCGCCCGGGAACACCAGTCGGCGTCCGCCTTCGCCCGAATGGCCAGCGAGGAGGGCATCGAGCGGGTCATCTATCTCGGAGGCCTCGGCGATCGCCCGCAGTCAAAGCACCTCCAGTCCCGGCACGAGACGGCGCTCACCCTCCAGAGCCAGGGGCCGCCGCTGACCTACTTCCGGGCCGGCATGGTCGTCGGGCCCCAGAGCGAGTCCTACCGGACGCTGCGCTACCTGGTCCAGCGCCTGCCGGCGATGATCGCCCCAGCTTGGCTCAAGAACCAGACCCAACCGATCGCCATCGACGACACGCTCGCCTATCTGACCGCAGCCCTGAGCGTCGAGGCATCGACCGGGCGCGAGATCCAGATCGGAGGACCCGACGTCCTCACCTACGGGGACATGCTCGACGCGATGGCCAGGGTCCTCGGAATCCGTCCGCGTCCTCGTATTCCCGTGCCGCTGATCACGCCCTGGCTGTCCTCACTGTGGATCGGCCTCGTCACACCGGTCGACGCCGGGGTCGCCCGCCCGCTCATCGAGGGGCTGGCCGTCCCCACCGTGGTCACCGACCCCGGCGGGATGGGTCTGTTCGACATCCGGCCGGTCGACTTCGAGGCCGCTCTGCGCAGCGCCGTGGCCGAGGACCCCGAGCTCGGCGAGACCCCTGAGCCGTGGACCGCCACCGCGCCGGGGTAGGGGTGGGTAACCACGGTTGAACCGGGACTGGCCCGGAGCACCCCGTGATAGCGTCCAACAGGTTTCCGGTGCGGAGGAGGAGTGCGGTGTTTGGGTCGGGCCGTCGGCGTCGTTTCACGCTTGTCCTGAGTGCGGTCGTGCTGGCGCTCAGCATCCTCTCGGCCATGTCCGCGGCCGGCGCGGTGATCCTGCCGCTGCCGATCATCGGCGGTGGGAGCACCAACGGCGTGAATGACCTGGGTGCCCTCGGGCAGGGTCTCGGACAGACCCCGACCAAGGTGCCCATCATCGAGCGCCCCGAGCCGCCGCTGACCGCCACCCCGCTGGCCAAGTGCGGCCCGGGCTCAAGGCCCGAGCCCGGGGTGGACGGACGCGTGCCCGCCGGATCCGGGGACAACGGCCTATGGTGCAACGTGAGACTGGTCGCCCACCAGGGAACCTCGGGCGGCTTCAAGACCTTCCGCTACGTGGACGCGCAGGGACACGTCTGCGCCTTCTACGACACCGCGCTTCTGTTCCCGACCAACGCGATCAACCCGGCCGGTGCCTCCCTCGGCGTAGCGGTGCTGAACATGGCCGATCCAGCCCATCCGGTACAGACCGACACGCTCACTCAGGTGCCGATGATGACCCCGCATGAGTCGCTGAACCTGAACACGACGCGAGGGCTCCTGGCCGCGGTCAACGGCAACCCGAGCACCGAGCCCGGCCTGGTCTCGATCTACGACGTGCACCAGGATTGCCTGCACCCGACGCTCGATTCGACCTCGCTGGTCGCCCGGTTCGGTCACGAGAGCGGGTTCTCGCCCGACGGGCGCACCTTCTACGCCACCTCCACGGCGCTGCCGTCGGTGACCGCCATAGACGTCAGCGATCCCAAGCATCCCCACGCGATCTGGCAGGGCAACGAGCTGGTTCACGGCATGACGCTCAGCGACAACGGCGACCGGGCCTACATGGCCGACCCCACCGGCGGCGACCTGCTGATCATGGACACCTCCCAGATCCAGGAGCGCAAGCCCCACCCGCAGGCCCGGGAGATCAGCCGTCTGACCTGGAAGACGCATTCGATTCCGCAGAATGCGATTCCGTTCACCGAGAACGGCCATCCCTACGTGCTCGAGTTCGACGAGTACACCGCCGGGACGCTGAACCCCCAGGCCAGCCGCGACACGATCGGCGCCGCGCGGATCATCGACATCAGTAACGAGGCCGCGCCGTTCGTGGTCTCCAACCTGCGTCTGCAGGTCGACCAGCCCGCTGATCACCACGCCGCCGGCAGCGACCCCGGGACGCTCAGCCCGGCCCAGGGCTATGCGGCGCACTACTGCAACATCCCGACGCACGTCAATCCGCAGATCGTCGCGTGCTCATTCATCGCCTCGGGGTTGAGGCTGTTCAACATCAGCGACCTCGTCCACCCGCGCGAGGTCGGCTATTTCGTCTCCCCGACCAAGCCCAACACCGAGACCGGCTACACGAACAGCGACTACGCGATGTCCCAGCCGGCTTTCGACGTCGCCCGCCACGACATCTGGTACACGGACGGCGGCACAGGCTTCTACGTCGTGCACGTCACAAACGGTGCCTGGCCAGCCAACGCTACGGCGCAGCGCTCGGCCGGGCAGACAGGTTGTCCCGCGGCCACCGGGAGCCTCCACGGCCTCGGGCTGGGTCTGGCCAGGCTGGGCGCGACACGGGCTCGCGTACGCCGGGCGTTCGCCCGCAGCCCCGTTCGCCGGCAGGGCGCGATGGACTCGTTCTGCCTGTGCGGCGGGGCGATCCGGGTGGGCTACCGGCACGGCCGGGCGGTGATCGCCCTTACCGCCAACCGCCACTACGCCCTGAAGGGCATACGGCCGGGCGCACGGTGGGCGCGTGCGGCCCGTCGTCTGCACGCCGGGCACGGGATCCATGTGGGCAAGAACACCTGGTACGCGGTGGCGGCTGGTCGCAGCCGCGGCGTGCTCAAGGTCAGCCACGGCAAGATCGGCGAGATCGGCATCGCCGCCCGTCGGGTGAGCCCCGGGGCCCGGGCCCAGCGCCGGTTGTTCTCGCACCTCGCGTAGCTCGCTCTCTACAGTCGAGTCCCGTGGCTGGTCTTGAGGCACGGTCGGGGCAGGAGACGAACGCGGGTCCGCTCGCGCGCGTCCCGTCGGGGATTCTGGTCCTGAGCGGAATCGCCTCGGTTCAGTTCGGCTCCGCCGTGGCGACGCACCTGTTCGCCACGGTCGGGCCCTCGGGAGCGGTGCTCCTGCGCCTGGTCACGGCCAGTGTCGTGCTGGTCGCCGTCGCTCGGCCCAGACTGAGGGGGCACAGCCGGGGCAACCTGATCCTGGTGGCCGTGTTCGGGATCGCCCTGGCGGGGATGAACCTGAGCTTCTACACGGCGCTTCACCGTATCCCCCTGGGCATCGCCGTCTCGCTCGAGTTCGTGGGGCCGCTCTCGGTGGCCGTGGCCGGCTCGCACCGCCGGATCGACGTGCTCTGGGTCCTCCTCGCCCTCGCTGGGATTGTGGCCCTGACGCATGGCGGCACCGGCCACCTGAGCGGGGTCGGAGTCTTCTTCGCCCTGCTCGCCGGGGCCTTCTGGGGCGCCTACATCCTGATCACTGCCCGGGTCGGCCAGAGCTTTGCCCGCGGTACCGGTCTGGCCCTGGCCATGTGCTTCGCCTCGGTGGTGGCGCTGCCCTTCGGGATCGCCGCCGGCGGTACCCATCTGCTCAGCCTGCGTTCGCTGGCCATCGGTGGCGCGGTGGGGATGCTGTCCTCAGCGATTCCCTACTCGTTCGAGCTCGAGGCACTGCGCCGCATCGCCGCCCACGTGTTCGGGGTGCTCATGAGTATCGAGCCGGCCATGGCAGCGCTGGCCGGCCTGATCGTGCTCGGCCAGGGCCTCAGCGTGCGCACGATTCTCGGCATGGCCCTGGTCGTGGCGGCCAGCATTGGCGCCTCCTGGCATGCGCGGGCCGCTGCCGTCGCGGTCTGAGGCATGTTTTATGAACAATGAGGAGGGTTGACTGAACGCATGTTGCCGGGCTAACGTGAGCACCAATCGACCCACGTGGGGCGGTCGAAGCACGAGGAGGGGGCAAGTGGAAGCGTCAGTGACCCAACGTGGCGCCCGTCTCAGAACCGGGACGCCGGCGATCCGTCGATCGCCGGATGATGAATCAGCCGAGGTGCTGCCGGGCGTCGGCCTCTGTCTGTCGGGGGGTGGCTACCGGGCGATGATCTTTCACGTCGGGGCGCTGCAACGCCTGAACGAAGCGGGCCTGCTTCGCAAGCTGCAGCGCATCTCGAGCGTGTCCGGGGGGTCGATCACCGCCGGCGTGCTGGCCCTGGCCTGGACCCGGCTGAGCTTCGACGAGCGCGACGTGGCGGTCAACTTCGACGAGCTGGTGGTGGGCCCACTGCGCGCGTTCGCCCGGCGCACCGTGGACGTAGGAGCGGTCCTCCTCGGCGCGCTCATCCCGGGGCGGACCATCAGTGACCAGCTCGCGCGCAGCTACCGGCGGCTGTTCGGCGATAAGACGCTGGCCGATCTGCCCAGCCAACCCGACTTCGTCTTCGACGCCACCAACCTTCAGTCCGGCGACCTGTGGCGCTTCTCGAGCAGCGTCGAGGGCGACTGGCGTGTGGGTGTCACCGATACGCCGAAGACGCCGCTGCGCTGCGTGGTGGCCGCCTCCTCAGCCTTCCCGCCGCTGCTCTCCCCGGCGCGCCTCTCGTTCGCCAAAGGAGCCCTGCGACCCGGTAGCGACGGCGAGGTCAACGGCGATCCGTACACCACCCACGTGGTCCTGTCCGACGGTGGGGTGTACGACAACCTCGGACTCGAGGCGATCTGGGAGCGCTATCGGCAGGTTCTGATCAGCGACGCCGGCGGCCAGATGGGAAACCAGCCCCGCGTCCACGCGTTCTGGCCGCTTCAACTCTTCCGGGTCCTGTCGGTAATCGATAACCAGGTTCGCGATCTCCGCAAGCGCCAAGCAGTGGTCGCGTTCAGCGACGGTCAGCGCACCGGTGCCTACTGGGGGATCCGCAGCCACGTGCGCGATTTCCCGATTCCAGACCCCGTGGCTGCGCCCAGTGATGCCGCGGTGAAGGCCCTGGCCGGGGTGGCCACGCGGCTGGCCAAGATGCCCGACGAGACCCAGGAGCGGCTCATCAACTGGGGCTACGTCATCTGCGATACGGCATTGCGGTCTCATGTGGAGCCCGGTCTGCCCGCCGGCACCCTCCCGTATGCGGGGGCCGGTTTTGGCGGCGGAGGGTAGGCGCTGAGACGTCCACCACCCGGATCCTCTCATTCAGTGGCTGAAGCTCTTGCTCTCCTCGGGGCGGCGCGCAGGCAGCGGACCGTCGAGTGACTCGAGCGCCTCGGTCTGCTTACGCATGGCATCCAGAAACAGGTCGGCCATGTCGGGGGTCAGTCCAGCCCGCACCACGACCCGCAGGACCGAGAGGTCGGTGCGGTTCTCGGGAAAGGTGTACGCAGGCACCAGCCATCCGAACTCGCGCAGCCGGGCGGAGACGTCGAACACCGTGTAGTTACTCACCTGGGGAGCGAGGGTGAAAGCCACGACAGGTAGTTCGCTCCCGTCGGTGATCAGCCGGTACGGGCCGATCGACGCGATCTCACGAGCGATGTGTCCGGCGATCCGATTGGCAGCCCGCTGCACCCCCGCATAGCCCTCTCGGCCGAGGGCTAGGAACATGAAGTACTGCGCGAGCACCTCGCTGCCGGGCCGGGAGAAGTTCAGCGCGAACGTCGGCATCGACCCGCCGAGGTAGTTGACGTCGAAGACCAGATCCCGCGGGAGGGCTGCTGAGTCGCGCCAGATGGCCCAGCCCACCCCGGGATAGACGAGGCCGTACTTGTGGCCCGAGGCATTGATCGAATGCACACGCGGGAGGGCGAAATCCCATCTGAGTTCGGGCTGCGAGAACGGCGCCACGAAGCCACCCGAGGCGGCATCCACGTGTACAGGGATGTCCGGACCGCCGCCGGCCGCGAGTTCATCCAGGGCCTCGCAGATCTCTGCCACAGGCTCGTAGCTGCCGTCGAAGGTCGAGCCCAGAATCGCCACCACGCCGATGGTGTTCTCGTCGCAATGAGCCACCGCCTCAGACGCAGTCAGGTGAAAGCGGTCGCCTTCCATGGGGACCAGACGCGGTTCAACGTCCCAGTAGCGGCAGAACTTGTCCCAGCACACCTGCACGTTGACGCCCATGACCAAGTTCGGACGGTCGGTGGGCTTT
>JBDTEE010000125.1:0-6977 GCA_039922645.1 Solirubrobacteraceae bacterium
AGACAACCTTCTGAATCCAGGTGCCGTCCTCGAGAGCCCAGCAGAACCCACTTCCTGACGCCTGTTGCGTGAGGCAGGCGCGGGTGCTCCGTGGTCGGTGGAACTCGCGACGTTTTCGTGTCGCGAAGCGTGTAACAAGATCAGCAACATCTAACCTCAGACAACCTGACCCAAAATCACAAAAGCCCTACAGATCAGGACCTGCCTGATCCCCTTGAATCCACTCATAACCCGGAGGTCGCGGGTTCGAATCCCGCCCCCGCTAGCAAGAAGTCCCTGGAAGTCCAAGCAGCGGTGATCGAAGCGTGTGCGGCCCTGAGTTGCTCGGCGAGCAGCGGTTCGCACTTGCAGGCTCGCGGTGAGTGGCTCGCCGCCGAGGCGAGACCGGGCGAATATCCTCCCCGCGACCTCGAAAACCGAGGTACCAACGGCGAACGCAAAGATCTCCTCTGACCCTCGGAAAGTCAGGCACAGGTCAACGGGCGCGGCCGACTCCATGTTCTGATGGTGACGGATAGGGGGGAGGACTAGCCGGCCGTGGCGGCTCTAGTCATCAGTGCCGCGCGCTACTGAGCTTTCGGACCGCATCCACGAGGGTGACTGGAGCCCGAGCCAGAACCATGGCTAGGAAGACAGTGCCCGCGCAGCGACCGACCAAGCCCCCGCGTCAGGTCGTGACGACGAGGGAGTTTCACGCTTGGTTTCGAACCCTGGATGCTGGGCGCCGAGCCGACGTGAACGGAGTGATACGGCGCCTGTCTTCCGTTGGCCCCACCCTGGGGCGGCCTCACGTCGACGTGATCCACGGATCGCGGATACACAAGCTCAAGGAGGCCCGCGTCGATCGAGGTGTGAGGCTTCTGTTCGCCTTCGACTCCAACCGCGACGCTGTCATGCTGGTCGGCGGCGACAAGTCCGGCAAGTGGAACCGCTGGTATCCGCAGAAGGTTCGGCTCGCGGAGCGTTTGTACCTCGAGCACGAGCGAAGCAGGGGAAAGGAGGTCGGTTGTCTGAGCCAACGAGAAACTGGAAGGACGTCCTCGGCAAGGAGCCGGTGAACGAGACGCGCGCCCGACTTTACGAGCGGGTGTTGGAAGCCGAGGAGCTGATCGCCCAGGCGCGGTACGAGAGCGGCATCTCGCACGAGACGGTGCTCGCCGCACTCGACACGGTCGACGAGAAGCTCTCGGACGATCAGCGGCGAGAGGACCGTTACCTCTCGACCCTCGAGCACTTCGTCGAGGCGCTCGGCGGCCGACTGGAGGTCAGGGCCATCTTCGGTGACGAGGCGATCGTCGTTCGCCGCTGAGCCACCTCCCAGGTCGCATGTCTTAGATATGCGATCTGGCATGCTAGAAGTATGCAGGTCCGCCTACTTTTTCTCCACGAAAATGCTAATGTCTCGGTCCGTGACGCCAGGTCGGGATCTGAACCCATTCCGCTTCTCCGGTCCACTCCCGCCGGAGGAGATGATCGACCGTGACCCGGAGGCCGAGGACCTCCTGGCTCTGACCGAGGGCGGTCACTCCTTTCGCCTCGTCGGCCCGCGCCGCTACGGGAAGACGACACTCCTCCGGAGGGTGCTCGAGAGCGCCGAGCGAGAAGGGATGGCGACGATCCTGGTGGACCTTCAGGACGTGCTCTCGATCGCTGAGATCGTCGTCCGGATCGAGCGCGGGTACGAACGTCTGAAGGGACCGATTCGCCGGCGCGTGGAGAATCTGCTGCGGAGCTGGAACATCGGCCTGTCCCTGGGTGGCGGCGGGTTCACGGCCACGCTCCAGCGAAATCCGAACGTCGACGCCGAATCGGTTCTGCTGCGCCTGCTCGAGTTGCCCGCCGCCCTCTTCGCCAGAGAGGGCACGACGAGCCTCGTCGTGTTCGACGAGATCCAGGACGTGCTTGCGGTGAGCGGTGCCGACGGGAAGATACGAAGCGTGATCCAGCACCAGGGCGACGCCGCGACGTACGCCTTCGCTGGCTCAGCCCCCGGCGTCATGCAGCAGCTCTTTGCCGATCCCAAGCGACCCCTGCTCGACCAGGCCGTTCCGCGGACGCTCGCCCCCCTGCCCCTCGATGCAGTCGCCGCGTACGTGACCACTCGCTTTCAAAGGACCGGGCGCGACCCAGGGCCCGCTCTGACACCGTTGCTCGAGTTCACCCGAGGCCATCCCCAGCGCAGCATGATGCTCGCCCACTACCTGTGGGAGCGCACGCCCAGGGACGCGACGGCCGACGAAGGCACCTGGTTCTCCGCGCTGGACCAGGCGACCACCGACGCCACCCCGCTCACGCGGGCGATATGGCGAGCCCTGACCGTCAATGAACGACGAGTGGCGCGAGCCCTGGCGGTGGCCGCTACGCCCCTTCACAGCGAGGAGACAGCAGCGGCGGTCGGCATCAAGCGCTCCAGCATCGGCAAGGCCCTTGAGAGCCTGCTCGCCAACGCCGACGCCATCCAGGACAACGAGAAGCCGCGTCTGACCGATCCGATGTTCGAGCTCTGGTTGCAGAATCAGGGACTGACTCCAGTTGCCGGCGATGACGACCTGATCCGCGACTGACCTCGCGCTGCTGCGCGACGCACCAAACGCGATGCAAACGAACCGGAGCGGACCCAGGGTCATCGACGAACAGTTCCCTGCCACGCAGCCGTGCTTCAACGCGGCGCGCCCAGCACGACGGAGCTAAAGGCACTCGCTGGCTCGAATGTCGGGCGGCCGAAGCTTGCGGGTCCGAGTCCCGCCCCGGCTGATTCCGATCGCTGGAAGTCGAGGCGTCCGAGACATCAGAGGATTTGCGGTGACGGTGATTGATTCCGCCCGCGACGAGCGGTTCCAGATGCCGGTGGCTATCAGCGGGGCGGCCGGAGAGAGTTTGGGCTGGTGGGGGGTGGACTCCACCTCGCGACGGCTCTTAACTGGTATGACCGAACCTTCGCCTGAACCCACCCCGGACGCTCTCGATGATCTCGTTGCCCACCTGCTCGGCTGCGGCGCGGTCCTGAGCCAGATCATCTCTCACATGGTTATGACCGATGCGGCCGGAGGAACGGCGCCAGACGCTGCGCCCATTCCCGCGGTTGCCCACGGCTTGATCCGTGATGCGGTCACCGATGTGACCCGGCGCTATTCAGCGCGACAGATCACGGCGACTGGCGCGATGCTCGGCGAGATGACGGACGCGATCTGCGAGAACATCTACCTGGTCCCAACGGACCTGAATTAAGCGGGCGGGCGGCTAACGGGGCTGGAGGCAGCGGCGTTGGAGAAAACGCACCGTCCCGACGTCTTCGGGTTACGATCCGGCCGGCGTGAGGACGATGACTGGGATGATCCGGTCGGTGTTCTTCTCATACTCGGCGAACTGCGGCGCGCTCTCCTTTTGTGCCTGGAACAGACGCTCGCGCTCGTCGCCGGTCGCCTCTGTGGCGACGGCGGGCACTGTCTCGGAGCCTACTTCGATCGTCACCTCCGGGTGCGCCTTGAGGTTGTGATACCAGCCGGGGTTGGTCGGTGCTCCGGCCTTGGAGGCGTAGATGACGTAACGGTCGTCGTCGGGGCGGTAGACGAGCGGGGTGACGTGGCTGCGTCTGGACTTGGCGCCGGTGTGGTGCAACAGCAGCAGCGTCGATCCGTCGAACATCCCGCCCACGTGGCCTTCGTTGGTGCGGAACTCCTCGATGATCTGGGAGTTGAAATCTTTGGCCGAAGTGGACATTCCCGCAGTCTATGCCCGCGCCGCCTGGCTAACGCGCGTCTCTTAGACCTCGAGCTGCTCGGAGAGCTCCAGCCAGCTGGCCTCGAGCTGATCCCGCTCCACATGCAGGGTGTCCAGCTGCGCAGAGAGCTCCTGTAGCCGGCTCGGGTCGGTGGCGGCAGCGGCCATTGCCGCCTGGATCTCGCGGTCGCGCTCGGTGGTCCGTTCGAGTCCGCGCTCGACGCGCGCAAGTTCCTTCTGGGCGTTGCGCCGCTGCGCGCCTGCGTGCGGCACGGCAGCCCGGCGGGGTGGGGTCGACGGCCCGCGGCTATCGGCATCGTGCCTCTGCTCCAGGTACTGCTCGACGCCCCCGGGTAGATGCCGCAGATGCCCGTCGCCCGCCAGCGCGAAGACGTCATCGCAGACGCGCTCGAGAAAGTAGCGATCGTGGGAGACGACGACGAGCGTGCCCGGCCATCCGTCGAGCAGATCCTCGAGCGCGGTGAGCGTATCGATGTCGAGGTCGTTGGTCGGCTCGTCCAGGAGCAGCACGTTGGGTCCCGCGAGCAGTAGGCGCACGAGCTGCAGGCGGCGGCGCTCGCCGCCGGAGAGGTCGTCGGTGCGGGCGGCCAGCTTCTCGCCGCGGAAGCCGAACCGCTCGGCGAGGGTGCCCGGCGTGAGCTCCTCTCCTCCGCTTGTCGTCGCTCGGCCCCGAACTTCGGCGAGGGCCTCGACGACACGAAGCCCGCTCGGTAGCTCGGCGGTGTCCTGGGAGAGCTCGGCCAGGCTGACCGTGGACCCGCGCTGGACCTCGCCGGAGTCCGGCGCCAGGTCTCCGCCGAGTAGCCGGACCAGCGTCGTCTTGCCGGCTCCGTTTGGACCTACGAGCCCGAGCCGCTGCCCGGGGCCCAGTCGCCATGTGACGTCGTCGAGCAGGCGGTGGCCGCCGAGGGTCACCGAGACGTTGACGGCGTCAATCACCATGTTGCCGAGGCGCGCGGTGGCGAAGCGCAGCAGCTCGACGGTGTTGCGGGCCGGCGGCTCGTCGGCGATGAGCGCGCTGGCGGCCTCGATTCGGAACTTCGGCTTCGACGTGCGGGCCGGCGGGCCGCGGCGCAGCCACGCGAGCTCCTTGCGCACGAGCTGGCGCCGGCGATCCTCCCGGGCCGAGGCCTGGCGGTCGCGCTCGGCGCGGGCGAGCACGTAGGCCGAATAGCCACCGTCGTACTGGTGCACGCGCTGATCAGACACCTCCCAGGTGCGGTCACATACGGCGTCGAGGAACCAGCGGTCGTGGGTGATGACCACGAGCGTGCCCCGGCGTGCGGCGAGAAACCGGGCCAGCCACGCGATCCCCTCGATATCGAGGTGGTTGGTCGGCTCGTCGAGCAGCAGGAGCTCGGGCGAGCCGAGCAGGGCGCGGGCCAGCGTGACCCGCCGCCGCTCGCCTCCCGACAGCGTTCCGATGCGCGTCTCGAGACCACGAGGAAATGCAGCGAGCTTGACACCGCCGAGCAGGCCGTCGAGCACGGTCCGGAAGGCGGGGTCTCCGGCCCACTCGTGGTCGGCGCGGGCGCCGACGAGCTCCTCGCGCACCGTTCGCTCGGGGTTCAGTTCATCGCGCTGGGAGACGAGCACCGCGACGAGGTCAGCGGTCCGGGTGACCGCGCCCGCATCCGGCGGTTCGGTGCCGGCGATGAGGCGGAGGAGCGTCGACTTGCCGGCCCCGTTGTCACCGACGACTCCGATGAGGTCCTCCGCGTTGAGGCCGAGCGTGACGTCATCGAGCACGGAATGGCTGCCGTAGCCCTTGGCGACAGACTTGAGGTTGACGAGGTTACGTGGAGCGATCAGACAGATCTAGCGGATCGCGCGCGCTGCGGGCGACTAGGGTCGAAGGTGTCAGACGTTATTCGCCGACCCCAAGGAGGCATCGTGCCCGAATCCACTCCCAGCAGCGACACGCGCCAGCACACGCTGGCCGATGGCACCACGATCCCCGCGCTCGGCCTCGGCGTGTGGCAGGTTCCCAACGGCCGGGAGTGCGTAAACGCCGTCCGCTGGGCGCTTGACGCCGGCTATCGCCACATCGACACCGCTCAGGCCTACGGCAACGAGGAGAGTGTCGGTCAGGCGCTCAGCGACAGCGGCGTTTCGCGCGAGGACGTCTTCATCACGACGAAGTTCAATCCCGGCCTCCGCGACCCGGTGGCCGAGGTCGAGCACAGCCTGCGCCGGCTCGGGACCGACTACGTCGACCTCTACATCATCCATTGGCCTCAGGGCGGCCCGACGTGGGCGTGGCCGGGGATGGAGGCGGCGCAGGAGCAGGGTTATGCGCGCTCGATCGGGGTGTCGAACTTCAGCATCGGCGAGCTCGACGAGGTGATTTCCGCCGCAAGCGCGCCGCCGGTGGTCAACCAGGTGCAGTTCAGCCCGTTCGAGTACCGGCGCTCACTGCTCGAGCAGTGCGCGCAACGCGGCGTCGCGATCGAGGCCTACAGCCCGCTTGGCACCGGCCGCCATCTCGGCGACAAGACCGTGGCGGAGATCGCCGATCGCCTCGGCCGCACCCCCGCGCAGGTACTCCTGCGCTGGTGCATCCAGCGCGAGACGATCGTGCTCCCCAAGTCGACCCACGAGGAGCGCATCGCGGAGAACGGCCACGTGGTCGACTTCGAGTTGTCTGACGAGGATATGGCTGTGCTCGATGGGCTTGACCGCACCGGTGGCACCGACGAAGCCCGAGAGTCAAAGTGGTGGTGAGCGAAGGCCACAACGGGTGACCGTCTACGTAGATCACGCATTCGCGCTCGGCGATTGGGGCCGGTGGACCGGCGGCGGGCATCTGCAGGCTGATACCCGGGAGGAGTTACACGCGTTCGCGGCCCGGATGGGGCTGCTGCGGCAGTGGTTCCAAGCCCAGACCGGGCGGCCCGAAAAGGACCACTACGACCTGACCCGACAGGGTCGAGAGCTCGCGCTCGCCCTCGGTGCGGTGGCCGAGGACCGCCGGGCCGGGGCTCACAGGCGACGGGCGATCCGGGAGACCCGCTGGCGCGAGCAGGCGTCGCCGGGCGACGTAAGGGGCTCGGTTACGGGCTCGGGTTGACTGGCGGCGAATCCGGGGTGCTCGGAGCGCCGGGGCCTGTCGGGGTGCTCGGCGGCGGCGTGCTCGTGACCTGGAGCGCGTGGGGGATGAGGAGGTGGGCGGTGTCCTTGCTGTAGGTGATCTGCACGCCATCCCCGATCTGGACGCTGCTCAGGAGGTTGCCGAC
>JBDTEE010000126.1:0-10328 GCA_039922645.1 Solirubrobacteraceae bacterium
TAGGCCCGACGGCTGCTAGTTTCAGCGTGTGTCGGTCGACGTCGTCGGCCGCGAGGCAGCTCGCTTGGGTCCCGCAGTCAGCGGTTCGGGTCAGCCATTGCCTCCCGAATTCGTCCGCGGCCCTTACTGCCGCCAAGGAGTCACAAAACTTCATGTCTACTTTCGCCGAACTCGGCGTATCGCGCGCGGTTGTCGACGCGCTCGCCCTCGAGGGCGTCACTAGCCCGTTCGCTGTCCAACGCCTCGTCATCGAGGACGTCCTGGCCGGCCGGGACGTCCTCACCCGCTCCCCCACCGGCTCAGGCAAGACCCTGGCCTTCGGGATTCCCCTAGCCGATCGGATCAAGTCCGACGGCCCGCGGCCGGCTGCGCTGATCCTCGCTCCCACCCGGGAGCTGGCAACTCAGATCGCCTCCGACCTGCGTCCGCTGGCTCATGCCCGCGCCCTGCGCGTCACCGCCGTCTACGGCGGGGTGGGCCTGGTCAAGCAGGGACGCGACGCCGCCCAGTCGCACATCATCGTGGCCACGCCGGGCCGGCTCGAGGACCAGTTGCAACGGCGCGCTTTCACGCTCGACCGTGTTCGCATCCTCGTCCTCGATGAGGCCGACCGGATGCTCGACATGGGGTTCCGCCCGGCGGTCAACCGCATCGTCGCCGCCTGCCCCACGCAGCGCCAGACCTTGTTCTTCTCCGCCACCCTGGACGGCGACGCCGGCCGTGCCGCCCAGCAGTACACCTCTGATCCCGTCCTGCACGAGCACGGCGGGACCGCTCGCCGGGCCGCGGCCGAGATCGAGCACCGTTTCATCCGTGTCTCCGGCGAGGGACGGCTTGAGGCCCTGATCGAGGAGCTGGGCCGTGATCGCGATCTGACCCTGGTCTTCGTCCGCACCAAGCGTGGGGCCGACCGGCTGGTCAAGCGCCTTGGCGCCCGTGGCGTCGAGGCCGTAGCCATGCACGGCAACAAGTCCCAACGCCAGCGCGAGTCCGCCCTGGCCCGGTTCCAGTCCGGCGCCGTGGACACCCTCGTGGCCACCGACGTGGCCGCACGCGGAATCGATGTGACCGGCATCTCGCACGTGATCAACTTCGATCCGCCGGACGGCCACGAGAGCTATGTGCACCGTGTGGGCCGGACCGGGCGCGCGGGACACTCGGGCATCGGCATCACCTTCGTCGACGCCAATGAGCGGGGCGAGATGAGCCGCGTGGCGGGCCAGCTCGGCATCGAGCACGGCCTCGGTGGTGGCGGCGGCGGCGGAAACGCTCCCCAGCCGCCTGGCCGACCGGGCCGTAGTGGACGCGCCCGTCCCCAGCATCAGGCGCCGCGGGGCGGTGGACGTCCGCCTCGCCGCTCAGGCGGGCGGTCGGGTCGCCGCGACGCAGCAGGTCCGCGGGCGCGCTGAGACGCAGCAGGTCCGCAGACCACTCACTGAACGACCGGCAGGATCAGCGCCGACGGATGCCCGGCGTCGTGAAGCACTTCGATCTCCACGGCGCGCAAAGTAACTGCGCTGGCCGGGTCCTCCCCGGTGCCGGGATTGCGGGCGTAGCGCGGATGAGCCCCGGAGGAGACCTGCAGGCGTATGCGATGACCGGCGGCGAAGCGGTGCCCCATCGGCCACATGGCCACGGTGACCAGCACCGCGCCGTCGCCATCGCGCTCCCCTTCGGCCGGCGTCACCCGAGCCAACCCGTCGCAGACGTTCCAGGAGGCCCCGTCGCCATCGACGTCGCACACCCGGGCAAAGATGTCGAAGGAGGCCGCCTCGCTGCGTATCCACACCTCGGCCGAGACCGGCCCGATGGCCTCCAATGTTTTGGCCAGCGACGCGGTCGTGAACGTGACCACGTCTGAGCGGGCTTCGAGCTCACAGTTGTCGAGCACCGCGTGGCGGGCCAGGAGGACCGGGCCACCCACTGACGGCGTGGGGTCAGCGGGGTCGTAGCGGTAGCGGGTGACGTCCCCATCCTGAACGCTCGGAGCCTCCTCGCCCAGCTCACCTCCGGGCTTCAGCCACAGGCGACGCTCACCGGCACCCGGCGGGGGCCAGCGCTCGAGATCACGCCAACCACCCCCTTCGCGCTCGCCGGTGACCAGGATCCGCACCGCACTCTGGCGCAACAGTCGGTCGTCGTCGAGCAGGTGCGCTCGCAGCCACGCGATGCCGTCCCGGTGGCCCCGCGCCGCCAGCCCGGGCGAGGTGTGGCTCCACGGTCCGATGGTCAGCTGGGGACGGCGCCCGGCATCCTGAAGGACCGCGAAGTCCTCCAGCATCCAGGGGAGCAGGATGTCGTACCAGCCGCCCACGAATTGGACCGCCGCGCTCACCTTGGGGACAGTGTCGGAATAGTCCCGCACGCTCCAGTACTCATCGTCGCGCCTCGGGCTGGCGAAGGCGTCTCGGAACCAGTCGAGCTCCGCTCCGGTGGTCCGCACGTCGAGCTCCCCCAGCGGCAGTTCCGCGAGCAGGGGCCGGAGCCGGCGCACCGCCCGATCGATGGCCAGTGGGCCGAACCGTCCCTCCTGTACGGCGAGCACCGTCATCCACGAGGCGGTGTTCTCCAGCGAGATGCTGCCCCCGGAATAGGTCTGGTCATAGAACTGCGAGGCGCTGACCTGAATGGCCAACGCGGCAAGGTCGTCGCCGGCCTCGGCGGCGAGCGCCCACTGGACCAGTCCCAGATAGCTGGGCCCCATCATTCCGATCCGGCCGTGGTGCCAGCTCTGCTCGCGCAGCCAGCGCAACGTGGCCAGTCCGTCCGCGCGCTCCTCAAACGGGGAGAAGCGCCCCTCGGAGCCGAACGTGCCCCGGACACTCTGCACCACCACCTGCAGTCCGCGTTCGGCCAGCAGGCGGCCGAACATCAGGCCAACGAACGAGGACCGTCCGTACGGTGAGCGCACGAGGACCGTCGGCTGCGGGCTCTCGGCACTGGTCCTGGTCACCCAACGGTCGGCCAGCAGGACCGCGCCGTCGTCCATCGTCGCGGGCAAATCGGCCTCGTGCAGCACGTCGGTGCTCTCCGGAACGATCAATCCCATACGCCGACCGAGGATCTCGCTGACCAGAGTCACGGCCAGGAATCCTAAGCACCGGCTGTTCGCGGGCCGTCCGGCCCGTGTCCGGACCGGCGTTCACTACTGGAACCGGGCTTAGCCGCTAAAACTAGAACGCGTGGTCGAGATTGACATCCGACCCGGTCCCGGAGCTCTACGTTGCCCTGCTGCTCAGCGCGCGCCGCCTGAGCGGAGAGGACATCGGGGCCCGGCTGCTCAGCCTGGCCTGCAAGATGGCTGGCGAGCGCGGCCAACGAATGGTCAGGGTCGACTGCTGGGCGGATTCCCCGCGGCTGATCAAGTTCTACGAGAGCCACGGGAGTTCTAGGAGAGCCACGGGTTCACCCGGGACGGGAGCTTCAACCTGCGGGGCCGGCGCGGTCAGATCCTGGCCAAGACGCTGTAGGGCTCAGCTCCGCGGCGGGCCAGTGGTATACCGAGGGGATGGCTCAGCTACCCACACGCCCGCTCGGCGCCTCCGGACTCGACGTCTCGGTCGTCGGCTTGGGCTGCAATAACTTCGGCCGTCGGCTCGATCTCGACGGCACACGCGCAGTGGTCGACGCCGCTCTGGCTGAGGGCGTGACCTTCCTCGACACCGCCGACATCTACGGCGGCGCCGGCGCCAGCGAGGAGCTCCTCGGCGAGGTCCTCCCCGGTCGTCGCGACCAGGTCATACTGGCGACCAAGTTCGGCATGGACATGGGCGATGGCCTCGGGCCGCGCGGTTCCCGGGGTTACGTCGTCCAGGCGGTTGAGAACTCCCTGCGCCGCCTGCAGACCGACGTGATCGATTACCTCTGGTACCACAGGCCCGACGGGGTAACTCCGATCGAGGAGACGCTCGGCGCGCTCCAGGAGCTCCTCACGGCGGGCAAGATCCGCGGTATCGGCGCCTCGAACTTCGACGCCGACCTGCTGCGCGAGGCGGACGCCGTCGCGCGCGAGAACAGCCTCACCCCGTTCACTGCGGTGCAGAACGAGTACAGCCTCCTGGTCCGTGATGCCGAGGACGATGTGCTGCCCGTCTGCGAGGACCTGGGGATCGGCTTCGTCCCCTACTTCCCGCTGGCCTCCGGCCTGCTCACCGGCAAGTACCGCCGGGGTGAGGCGGGCCCAAACGGCGCTCGGCTCTCCTCACGCGAGGACATCGGCAGCGACGAGCAGTTCACCGTCGTCGAGGCTCTCCAGCGTTATGCCGAGGAGCGTGGCCTCACCCTGATCGACGTGGCCATCGGCGCACTGCTCACCCGCGAGCCCGTCTCCAGCGTGATCGCGGGGGCGACCAAGCCCGAGCAGGTCAGAGCCAACGCCGCCGCCGCCCGCTGGATCCCGAGCGCCGAGGATCTCGATGCGCTCAATGACGTGCTGGAGGCGGCGACGCGGGTCTAGAAGCGGCCCGGGCTACCCCGGTCACTCGGAGTCCGGCAGCCGCCGGTCACTCGCCGTCCGGCAGCCGCCAACCCGGGCCATCGGGCAGCTCGAGCGCAGCCTCGGGCCCCCAGGACCCGCGCTTGTACGGCAGTGGCTTGGGCGGGTTTTCCAGCACCTGAGCCACGACCTCCCATAACCGCTCGATCTGGTTGCTGCGCGTGAACAGCAGCCGCTCGCGCAGCATCACATCGAGCAGAAGCCGCTCATAGGCCTCCAGGCCATCCGCCCCGTCGAAGGCTTGTTGCACATCAAGGGTCAGCGCCGCGCGACCCAAGTCGATTACCGGGCCGGGGATCTTGGCCTGAACCTCGATCCGCACCGTCGGATCGTCGGAGAGCTCGAAGACGAGCTCGCTGGGTCGCATCGGGCCGTCCGGAGTGTGGTTGGGGAACAGGCTCAGCGGGGCCTCCGTGAAGCCGATGGTCACCGTCCGGCGTCCCTCGGCCAGAGACTTGCCGGTGCGCAGATAGAACGGCACACCGTTCCAGCGCCACGTATCGACGCGTACCTCGAGGGCGGCAAACGTCTCGACCTGTGAGTCATCGGCCACATCCTTCTCGTCGCGATAACCCTCGTACTGGCCGAAGACGACGCGATCAGGCTCGATCGGGCGCAGGGAGTCGAACAGCTTGCTCCGTTCCAGATGCAGCGCCTCGGCGTCGATGCGGGACGGAGGCTCCAGCCCCACGATGCCCAGGATCTGCAGCAGGTGGGTGACCACCATGTCGCGGAAGGCACCGGTCTGCTCATAGAACGCAGCCCGTCCCTGGATGTCGATTTCCTCGGGCACGTCGATCTGGACATAGGCGACGTGGTCGCGGTTCCAGATCGGCTCGAGCATGCCGTTGGCAAAGCGGACGACGAGGATGTTCTGCGCGGCCTCCTTGCCCAGGAAGTGATCGATCCGGTAGATGTCCTCCTCGTCGAGCACCTCGTGCAGGGCCGCGTTGAGCTCCCGCGCGCTGTCCAAGTCGTACCCGAAGGGCTTCTCGACCACTAGGGCGCAGTTCTCGGCGATACCTGTCGCGCCGAGCATGCCGACCATCGCCTTGGTCGCCGTCGGGGGGACGGAGAGGTAGACAAGGCGCTGTCCCTCGGCACCTATCTCCGCCTCGGCCGCCCGGACGGCGGCGACCAGATCCTGGCCATCGTCGGCGGTGGAAGCGACGAAGCTCAGCTTGGCGGCGAACTCGTCCCAGTGCTCATCGAGCTCCTGGCGGCCGTGCTTCTCGAGCGCCTGGCGAACGTGCTCGCGGAACTCGTCATCGCTGCCCGGGGAATGGCGGCCCGAGCCGATGATGCGGAAATCCTCCGGCATCATCTGCTCGAGGTAGAGGTGAAAGAAGCCGGGGAACAGCTTGCGGGCAGCCAGATCCCCGGTGGCGCCGAACAAGACCAGGACACGGTTGGCGGGACGTGCGAGCGTGGTCATGCGCTCAAGCTACCCCAGGGGCGTTTTCCTCATGCCGGAGCAGCTCGGCTCGCATCGGCTGCCGGAAGCTCCAGCCGCCGTCCACCGCGGGCTCACCCAGGCGCTCCAGGGCGACGGCAATCTCGTCCCGGCGGGCGTCGAACACGCCCGCGCGCTCCGGATCGACGCTGACGATCCGGCGGCGTAAGGCTTCGGCGTCGGCGATCCGCAACTGAACCTCGTACTCCGCGCGGGCCACCGCCGTCAAACCGGCGCGACCGGCTTCGGCAATCGCGAGCTGAGCACCCAGCCGGGCCGCGCGCTCGTCCTCGACGATTCTCATGAGCTCGAAGTACGACCCTTCGGTCAGCGGCTCGGCCACGTACAGATAACCGCCGCGGCGCAGAACCCGGCGGCCCTCGCTCAGCGCGGTGAACTGCTCCTCGACCGGCACGTGATGCAGGGCGCGCATGAAGACAACTACATCCATCGTGGCGTCCTCGAGCGGCAACGCCTCAGCACGACCGATCATGTAGCGACCCCCGGAGCCGTCGTCGGCGGCCAGCGCCGGCGCCAGCTGCTCCGCTGACACCTCCAGGCCCACCGGGCGAGCCCCCAGTGCCGCCAGGGACCGCACCAGATGACCCGGTCCGCAGCCGACATCGAGGACGTCCCGCTCGGCCGGCTCGGTCAGACGCTCGAGCACGGCCAGATCGGTGGTCGTCTCTCGCTCGGTCACGATCACACCCTATGCCGTGGACCGCGTCGGGGCTAGACGGGGTACCGTGCGCCGCCGTGACTGACGCCTTCACTCCCGAGCACCGCGGCGGCAATGGCTCGCCCCTGGTCTGCCTGCACGGCCTGGTCGATACCTGGCGCAGCTGGGATCTGGTGCTGCCCGAGCTCGAACGCCACCATGACGTCCTCGCCCCCACCCTGCCCGGGCACGCGGGCGGGCCGCCCCTGGACGGACCGGTGAGCGCGGCAACTCTGGCCGATGGCGTCGAGCGCGCCATGGACGCGGCCAGCTTTGAGACGGCACACATCGCCGGCAACAGCCTCGGCGGCTTCGTCGCCCTCCAGTTGGCCGAGCGCGGGCGCGCGCGCAGCGTCGTCGCCCTGGCCCCGGGCGGTGGTTGGCGGGTCGATGACGGAGCCCAGGCCGATACCCACGGCTATTTCCTCAAGCTCCGCGAGGCCGCCCAATCAGCCGCACCCCATGTCGACGCGATCGTCGCTACTTCGGAGGGCCGGCGCGCAGGCACTGAATACATCGCGGTGAACTTCGAACACATTCCCGGCGGGTTGATCGCGCATCAGATCCTCGGCGTGGCCGGCTGCCAGGGCCTGCCCGCTCTGGTCGACTACGCCGCCCGGAGCGGCTGGCATCTCGATCCGGCGGCCATCACCTGTCCGGTCCGGATCGTCTGGGGTACCGCCGACCGGATCCTGCCCTGGCCGGCCGCCGCGGTCCGCTTCCGCGAGGAATGGGTCCCGCAGGCCGAGTGGATCGAGCTCGACGGCGTCGGGCACTGCCCTCAGCTTGACGTGCCGCTCGAAACCGCGCAGCTCATCGCCGGCTTCACAGCCTGAACCGAGCGGTTACCAGGATCGAGCCATGGCTAACAAGACATGGTTCATCACTGGAACTTCCCGCGGCTTCGGCTGCGAATGGGCGATCGCGGCTCTCGAGCGCGGGGACCGCGTCGCCAGCACGGCCCGTGACCCGAGCACGCTCGACGATCTCCAGGACAATACGGCGACGCCCTGCTGCCCATGGCGCTTGACGTCACCGACCGTAGTGCGGTGTTCGAGACCGTCCGCCAGGCCCACGACTACCTGGGGCGGTTGGACGTCGTGGTCAACAACGCCGGGTACGGACAATTCGGCATGGTCGAGGAGCTCAGCGAGGAGGAGGCCCGGGCACAGATCGAGACCACCCTGTTTGGCGCCCTCTGGGTCACCCAGGCGGCGCTGCCCTACCTGCGCGAGCAGGGCAGCGGCCACTTCCTTCAGGTCTCCTCGATCGGGGGAATCTCCGCCTTCCCGGGTATCGGCATGTACCACGCCTCCAAGTGGGGGCTCGAGGGCATCAGCCAGGCCCTCGCGGCCGAGGTCAAGGACTTTCGGCATCAACGTCACGCTGATCGAGCCCGGCGGGTTCTCCACCGATTGGGGTGGCGCTTCGGCCAAGCACGCCGATCCCCTCGGCGCCTACACGCCGATGCACGAGTCTTCCCAGCAGCGCCGGGCCGGCAACACCCCGGGTGATCCGACGGCGTCGGCGGAGGCCGTGCTACGCATCGTCGACGCTGAAGACCCGCCGCTGCGCGTGTTCTTCGGCACCGCTCCGCTGGGCATCGCCGAGCGCGACTACGAAGGGCGGCTCGCCACGTGGCGGGAGTGGCAGCCGGTCTCCGAGCTGGCTCAGGGCAGCAACTAGGGCTGCAGCCACGCGTTCCTCGGAGCCTGCCCGGACTCACCGCTCGGCCTTCGGCACGCTGCGCATGTCGGGCAGCGCCGGAGGCCGCAGCCGCTGGTAGGCGAACGCGCCGCCCAGCAGCAGCCGGCCGAGACCGGTGAACGAGGCCACCCGGTAAACCGAGGTCAGCATCGAGAGGTCGTAGAGGAACACTTGCCCACGGTCAGGAGGAGCAGCCCGAGGGCGAGGTTGCGCACCAGCTCGTGTTTACCGCGCAGGCCGATGATCAGGGAAACGAGCCCAACTGCTCCCCAGACGGCGCTCAGCCTGAAGTCACCGATTCGGGGGGAGGGTGATCGGATTTCGTCGGGTTCGGCTGGGTGACGGCGTGTGGCGGGTGGCTTGTTCGGGGTTTGGTGGTGGTTGGGGTGTCGGCGTTCCCGCGGGAACGCCGCGGGAGCGTGTCGCGCCGGATTTTTGGGCAGGGGCTGTGGTCCGGGTGACGGTTCGCGCTCACGGTCTTCGTGGGCGGCCCGGCTGGCCGCGCGGCGCGGTCAGGTGCGGGCGGGGAGCGCGCGGATGGTGTCGAGGACGGTGTTGAAGTCGGTCTGCCATGGCCAGCGGGCAGGCATCCGGAGGGTCCATTGGCGGCTGGTGCGGGTCAGCCGGGCTGGAACTTCGAGCAGGTGCCGGCGGCGGGCGCGGGCGGTCTGCACGGGCCGGGACGGAAGGCCGATCTGGGTGCTCCAGCGTCCGAGGTTGTGCGAGATGGCGGCGATCACGGTCCAGGCGCTGTTGGCGTGCATCTGGCTCGAGGGGAAATGCTTGAGGGCTTGGTCTTTGAGGTCGCGGATCGCGAGCTCGATCTGGGCGTGGTCGCGGTGATCGATATCGGCCGTCAGCAGCGGCACGGTGCGGTTCGTCGCGAACGCGTGATGACGCCAGTCGGGGAACAGCTCCGCTTGCGCTCCCACGAGGCGGGTGCGCCTGACGATCAGCCTGAAATCGCCAAGCTTGGTCTCGGCGATCTGCGCCTCCCCGGTATCGGGATAGTCGGTGATCGTGACCCAGTCCTCCTCGGGGATCAGCGCGATCTGCGCCCGGATCGTCTTTGATTGCTTGACGCCAATCGAGAACTCGACTCCTTGGCGGGCCAGCTCTTTCATCAGCCTGCGGTTCTCAAACCCCGAGTCGGCACGGATGATGATCGTGCCGGTATGACCGGCGCGGCGAACGCGGGCGAGCAGTTCTTCCACGAACCTGCGGACCCCGCGCTGCGTGTTCGCCTTCCCCTTGCGGTTACGGATGTGGAGCACCTCGCCGGTATCGGAGCGGACCGCGAGGATCGGGTGATACCCGAGCTGCTTGGTGTACCCGTAGCTGGCGCCCTGCTTACGGTCTGAGTGGACCTCGCCGATGAAGCTGTCCACGTCGATCACCAACGGCCCGTCCCCCGGGCCGCCGCCCGCGGCCCACGCGCGAGCGAGCGCGACATCAAGAACACGGTCAAGCTGGCGGACGTGCCCGAACGTGAACGCGCGCAGGAACGTGCCGAGCGTGGAGGGCGCCATCACCCTGTGCCCCAAGATCAGGCCGGTCGACCCGGCTCTGAGCACGTCCATCTGATCGATGCGGTCCGCGCCGGCGAGCATCCCGTGCACCAACGACATCACCTTCCGACCCGGCAACGACGCCCCCGGCAGCCTCGGGTCCAGCCACACCGACTCGTTCACCAACTCCTCGATCCCCAACCGCTGCGCCAAGGTCGCGGTCACGAGCAACCCCGCGTCACTGACCAGCCGCTCCTCATCGAACGCCACGCGCACCGAATCGAGGCTCGCCGGGCCGGACGGAACGTCCGCCGCGTCGTGCACCATATGAGTGAACCTCCTGACAGGGCCCCGACTGCCCACACAGTCGTGAGAAAGCCCTGCTCAGGAGGCAGTTAAACCTCAGGCTCGGACGGAACCGGGCTCGTCACGCGGTGGATCCAGGCT
>JBDTEE010000127.1:0-7213 GCA_039922645.1 Solirubrobacteraceae bacterium
CCCCGCGACGTAGGCTACCCCTCATAAATTGTCGCCGATTCTATTTTCCAAGCACCCCTTTAACAACGCTGTGCGGGTGGATGACTGCGGCTGATTAGCTGCGCGACGGGCTGGCCGCGCCAGACACGTCCGCCGACACACTCTCACGCGCCGTCGGGTCGCCGCTCTCCCAGTCCGGGGACTGCAGCGGGAAGTGGCAGGCGGCGCGATGGCCGTCGCCGAAGGACCGCAGGAGGGGTTCCTCCTCAGAGCACCTCGCCTTCGCGCGAGGGCACCGGGTGTGGAAGCGACAGCCGGAGGGCGGGTTCACCGGACTGGGGAGCTCGCCACGGATGGCGAGATCGGACTTGTCGCGTTCGGCCGCGGGGTCGGGAACCGGGATCGTCTTGATCAGCGCATCGGTGTAGGGATGCCTGGGCGTGCGGTAGATCTGATCACCGCTGCCAATCTCGACGAGCTTGCCGAGGTACATCACGCCGATCCGGTCGGCCAGGTACTTGACCACGGCGAGATCGTGTGAAATCACGATCGAGGCCATACCGTGCTCGGCCTGCAGTCGCTTCATGAGGTTGAGGACCTGCGAGCGGATCGAGACATCGAGGGCGCTCACCGGCTCGTCGGCCACCATCACCTTGGGCTCCAGCATCAGTGCCCGGGCGAGCGCGATCCGCTGGCGCTGGCCACCTGAGAACTCGTGCGGATAACGCTCGAGCGCATTGAGGGGAAGACCCACCTCGTCAAGCAGTCGCCTCATCCGCTGATCCTGCTCTTTGCGGTTTTCGATCTTTTGAATCACCAGCGGTTCCTTCAGGATCGCCTGGACTCGCATTCGGGGATCGAGCGAGGCATAGGGATCCTGGAACATCATCTGGAGGTCACGGCGTTCCCGGCGAAGGCGCCGGCCGCGCAGGCGGAAGATCTCCTTACCGTCGAGAGTGATCCGCCCTCCGTCAGGCTTCTCGACCCCGACGATCATCTTGCCGAGCGTGGTCTTGCCGCAGCCCGACTCGCCGACCAGGCCAAGCGTCTCACCAACATCGAGGTAGATCGACACCCCGGAGACAGCTTTGACGCTGTTCACCTTGCGCTGCAGGATCCCGGACGTAATCGGGTACTCGCGAACCGCGTCCACGACCTCCAAAAGGTGTTTGCCGTCGGCCGACGTCTTGGCCGCGACAGCAGCCCCCTGCGGGACGATCACCGGACGCCGGACGATCGGCCCCTCGACCGGGTGCCAGCAGGCGAACCGATGGTCCCGGTCTCCGCTCAGCGGGGGCTCTTGTTCGACGCATTGAGCCGTTGCCCGGGGACAGCGGGGAGCAAAGCGACACCCCGGCGGCGGATTGGTCAGATCCGGCGGGATTCCTGGGATGCTGACCAGAGCCTTGGTGTTATCTGACTCCAGACGGGGAATCGATCCGAGCAGCGCCTGGGTATACGGGTGCCGCATGGCGCTGAACAGCCGGTCGGTGGGTGCCGTCTCGACCAACCGGCCCGCGTACATGACGTTGATCCGGGTGGTCCGGCCGGCCACTACTCCCATGTCGTGGGTGACCAGCAGCGTCGCCATCCCGAGCCGATCGCGCAGGTCATCCAGCACGGACAGGATCTGCGCCTGGATGGTCACGTCGAGCGCGGTGGTCGGCTCGTCGGCGATCAGCAGCTTGGGCTCGCAGGCCAGGGCGATCGCGATCATCACCCGCTGGCGCAGGCCCCCGGACAGCTGATGCGCGTAGTCGCCCAGCCGCTCCTTGGGTTGTGGCAGTCCGACCATCTCCAGCACCTCGAGGGCTCGGTCGGTCGCCTCTCTTCGATTGGCGCCCCGGTGTAGGCGAACTGGTTCGGCCACCTGCTCGCCGATCGTCTTGGTCGGATTCAAGGAGGACTGGCTGTCCTGGAAGATCATGGCGATGTCGTCGCCGCGGAGCTTGCGCATCTCCGGCTCCGGCAGCCCGACGAGTTCGCGATCGTCCGCCTTGATCGACCCACCGACGATCCTGCCACCCGGTGGCAGCACACTGAGGATCGAGAGCCCCAACATCGACTTGCCGCAGCCCGACTCGCCGACCAGGCCGAGCGTCTCGCCGAGCTCGATCTTCAGATCCACGTTGCCGACCGCCTGGACGACTGAGCGTGAGAGCTGGATGTGGGTACTGAGGTCGGTGACCTCCAGGGCTGGTGTCATAGCGGCTCTGGAGTCCTAGCGGCGTCGCAGCCGCACGTCGAGGGCGTCGCGCAGTGCGTCTCCGACCAGGTTGGACGCTAACACCACCGCGACCAGGCACCCGCCTACCGGGTAGACGAGCCACCAGTAGCCAGAGGACACGTACTGCTGGGCGTTGCCGAGCATGTCGCCCCACGAGGCGGCGGGATACTGCAGCCCGAAGCCGAGGAAGCCGAGGAAGGCCAGGATCAGGATCGCGTCAGCGATCTGGAAGGTGATGTTGACGATCACCACCGAGAGCGCGTTGGGGATCAGATGTCTGTACATCAGTCGGGTTCGGCCGCTGCCCATCACCGTGGCGGCCGAGACGAAGTCACGCGTCTTCAGGGTCAGCACCTCGCCCCGGACCAGTCGAGCTGGGACCAGCCACGTGTACGCCCCGATGATCATGCTCTCGTCGAGCACCGTCGCGTGATACTTGGTGGCCAGTACGAGGACCATGAAGAGGAGTGGGATCGACAGGAAGACATCGAGGATCCGCATCAGGATTGCGTCGAGAAATCCCCCGACCAAGCCAGAGATCGCGCCGTACAGAGTGCCCACCACCGTGGCCACGAACGAGGCGAAGAACCCGATCTCAAGCGCGGTCTGCCCCCCGGCCATGATCCGGCCGAGCTCGTCGAAGCCGTTGTCGTCGGTTCCCAGCGGGTGCCCGGCGGAGCCGGGGGAAAGGTCGGTGATGAGAGGGTTGGTCAGAGTCTGATTCGTGTGGTAGACGAGCGGACCGACGAAGCAGAACAGAACGAAGAACAGGATCACCAGCAGACCGACCACCGCCAGGCGGTTGTCCAGGAACTCGCGTAGAGCCAATTGCCAGCCACTGGCCACGATCTGAATCTCCCCGCCCTCGGGGGACACCGGCGTGACATTTAGGCCACCGCCCCACGCGGGCCCCTCGTCGAGCAGGGGCTTGGTCGTGTCAGCCAAGTCGGATCCTCGGATCGGCCACGGTGACGCCAACGTCGGCCATCAGGTTCCCCAGAACGGTCAGGACTCCGCCCAGGACGGTGTAGGCGAGCAGGATGTTGTAGTCCTGGTTGCCGAGCGCCGTGTAGAACAGCAGGCCGAGGCCCTGGATGTTGAACAGCACCTCGATCAGCAGGTTACCGGCCAGCAGGCTGGGGATCGAGAGTCCGACCAGCGTGATCATGGGCAGGCAGGCGTTACGCAGCAGGTGACGGAACAGCACGGCTCGCTCCGACAGGCCCTTGGCGCGCGCCAGGCGGATGTAGTCCTGAGCCAGGTTGTCCAGCGCCGAGGAGCGCATGTAACGGCTGAACGAGGCGACGTTGATCGCGGCCAGGGTCACAATCGGGAGCGTCATCTGCAGCGGATGAGTGATCGCCCCCCAGGTCGTGGTGATTGAGTCGCTCACCGTGGGGGGAAAGACGCCCAGGTCCAGCGCGAAGATCTGGATCAGGATCAGGCCCAAGAAGAACGAGGGCATCGAGTAAAGGATGAAATTGAGCGACGTGGCGGTGTAGTCGCCGATCGAGTTGCGCTTGACCGCCTGGGCGATGCCCAGGGGAATGGCGATGATCAGCGAGAGCACCAGTGCCGCCCCCGTCAGGTAGATGCTGCGGCCGGCGTTTTCTCTGAACAGCGCACCCACGCTCTGGTCGAGCTTGTAGGAGTAGCCGAAGTTGAGCGTGCTGAGATTTCCGAGGTAGCTGAACATCTGGGAGATCTCGGGACGGTCGTAGCCGTGTTGCAGGTTCCATGACACCACGGCAGCGGGCTGGGCTCTGGCCCCCAGCACCGCGTACACCGGACTCGGCTGCAGCCAGTGCAGCAGCAGGAACGTGAAGATGGCGATCCCGATCACGACGACGATGGCCACCAGGAGCCGGCGGATGATGTATGCGCTCATCGCCGCGGCCCTGTCTGCTCACGGCTTGGGCGCCATGCTGACACCCAGCCCCTCGCCACGGCGAGGGACTGGGTGGTGGCCGCTGGCATCAGCATCAGCTACTTGGTCTGGTACCAGAACTGCGGGAACCACTGCTGCTGGGTCATCGCCGTCCAGCCCTCCGGCTGGCTACCCACGTTCTTCGAATCGACGGCCAGCAAATAGTCACCGTCAGGCATGAAGAAGACCGGCGGATGCTGGGAGATGTAGGTGGCCTCGTTCTTGACCGCAGCGGGGTCTCCGCTGTGCACCGACGCGTTCATCAGGGCGTTGGCCTGCGGGTCGTTGTAGGCCCCGGTGTTGAACCCGGCGCCCGGGTTCCAGGTTCCCTCACCGGTCGGGTAGTAGTCGGTGTACAGGCCGCCGAAGTTGTTCACGCCCCAGTCGTTCGTGAACTTGGCGCCAGCCGGGTTCGCATCGTTGTAGTTGGCGATCAGGAAGTTGAACGTCTTGGTCTGGAGCTGAATGTTGATCCCCGCCGCCTGCTTGGCCTCCGAGGAGACCACCTCGGACTCCAGGGCTCCGGTCGTCGATGCCGACTGCGGCTGGTTGGCCCAGACGAACGAGATCGGGGTACCGGCGGGAATGCCGGCGCCGCACTCATTTGACGCCGTCCCGGGCTTGGCGCACGTGGTCGTGCCCCCCGGAACCACCTTCCAGCCGTGGGACTTCAGCAGCGAAACCGCCGTCGAGGGGCTGTAGGCGAACACAGGCGTTGCCGCCGATGCAGGCGCATACGGCGACAGCGGCGCCGAGGGCGTCTGGGCGTAGGCCGGGACCGCAGCCCCCTTGTAGACGCCCTTGATGATCGCCGGCTGGTTGATCAGGTGGTTAATCGCCGCGCGAATGTAGAGCTGAGACATCACCTTGTCGAAGTGGTTGGTGGTGTCCTTGAAGTTGATCTGGCCACCGAACCAGCCCCAACCGGGACCGCCGAAGATGTCGATGCCCTGCGCCTTGAGCGCCGGTGCCTCGGCGAGCTGAGACGGGTCGATGCCGACGGCAACGTCGAGGCTGCCGCCCTTCATCGCGTTCAGTTCCGCGGTGAAACCGGTAAACGTCTGCACCGAAACCTTCGACGTCATCGGCTTCGGCGTGCCGCCATAGTTCGGGTTGGGGGTCAGGTCGTACGAGCTGTTGGTGGCGCTGAAGCTGGCCAGCTTGAACGGCCCGTCCACGATCTTCCAGAGCGGATTGGACGCGAACGTCGCCACCGAGGAGCCGGCCTTGTTGAGGTAGTCGTAGATCTTCTTCGCGTTCGCCGGGTTCGTGTAGTCCAAGTGAGGACCGTTCGGCGCGGCGATGTTCCAAGACGTGCTCGGAAGCGGGAAAACGTTGTTGGTGTCCTGCAGGTTGTTATTGAGGAAGAAGCCCGGGTTGTAGGCCTGCGTCAGGTGCATGACGACATCATTCGTACCCGAGGTGGAGATGCTCTTGACGTTGTCGGGCATCAGACCCGGCGAGTACTGCCCCCAGTTGGCCGTGCTCTCCTTAAGCGCCGCCTTCAACAGGTCAAACCAGAAGACGACGTCCTTGGCCTGAACGGGCGCGCCGTTTGACCACTTGAGCCCCGGCTTGATCGGGATCGTGACCGTCTTGTTGCCGTTTGAGAACTGCGGCGGGTTGGCCGCACTGAGGCCGTAATCGACCTTCGGTTCGGCTCCCGACGGACCCGCGTACAGCGGCATGAACAGCGAGCTCAGCAAGGAGATCGTGCCCGTCGAGGTCTGCGCCCCGGGGGCAATCGGGAAGATGTAGGTGGGCGTCTGACCGGTGAGCTGGCCCTGCGTGACCGAGCCGCCCGCCTTCGGCGTGCCAGGCGACGGAAGCGTTCCGAAAATGACCGTCCCGAGCGACTTGTTGACGCTGCCACCGCCACCGCCACCGCCAGCGCTGCCGCTGCCGCTACTGCTGCTGCCGCTGCTCCCGCACCCGGCAATAGCCAAGGCCAGCACAGCGACAACCATCCCGGCCAGAAGCGGACCCCTGCTCCGGCGGCCCGCCGCGGGAGTCGGCGATGAATCGGCTCCTCGGCATTCGATAGTCATCCGATTGTCACGTCGCATATGGCTGTGCACCTCAAGGAGAGTATTGGGCGGGACATGTTCACATCCGTCTTTTTTGACGTCAAGCGCCTGGGTCCTCGTTTATCTCCGCATAATGTCACGCCTTGGGCCCTCGTAGCTCAATGGATAGAGCACGCGCCTCCTAAGCGCGGGATGCAGGTTCGATTCCTGCCGGGGGCATCATCAATTCCTAACCGTGGACTAATCCGGCGGACAGCATCCGGTGGCGGTGAGCGGGAGCTCGACGCCTCGACGCCTTGACGCCTCGACGCCGTGCTACGGTCCGCGCGTCGCCGCTTGAGCGCAAGCGCACTCGCGACCCGGATCCCCAGTGTCACGCCGCACTCTGGCAGCCGCTACGGGCGTCGCTTCACCGCCCGAGCCAACCACCTCGCAAGCCACGCCTGAGACGTGGACGCTGCGCCTGTTCATGCGCCGCCATCCCTGGTGGGCCGTCGCTCTGGCGGTGATCGTGCTCTCGGCTCTGCTGGTGGAATGGGCCGGCACCCGGCCGGGCTTTGATCCGTATGGCTGGTTGGCCTGGGGACATCAGGCCAGCACCCTGTCTCTGGACACCAATGCGGCGCCGTCATGGAAGCCGTTGCCCTTCCTGTTTACGACCGTGTACGCCCTGGCCGGCCACTACGAGCTTGGCCTCTGGATGGTGACTTCCACCGCCGTCTCGCTGAGCGGCGTGATCTTCGTCGGACGAATCGTCTACCGGCTGACCGATGCGCCAGCGGAGCGCCGCTGGGCCGGGATCGTGGCCGGCGTGCTGGCCGGGGCGATGCTGCTCGGTTTCCAGGACTACTTCCACTACGTGCTGAGCTCTCAGTCCGATCCAATGATCGTCGCCCTCTGCCTGGGCGCGATCGACTGCCATGTTTACGAGCGACCACGCGCGGCCTTCGTGCTTGGCGTGCTGGCCGCTCTGGGCCGCCCAGAGGTCTGGCCGTTCTTGGGGCTTTACACGCTGTGGCAGTGGCGCCGCAGGCCGGACATGCGTTGGCTGCT
>JBDTEE010000128.1:0-4628 GCA_039922645.1 Solirubrobacteraceae bacterium
GCCTTGAGCCCCGACCCACAGAGCATGTTGATCGTGGTCGCGGGAACCCGCTTTGGGATCCCGGCCGTGATCGCGACTTGCCGGGCGGGATTCTGGCCCAAGCCGGCCTGCAGCACGCAGCCGAGAATCACCTCGTCGACATCCTCGCCGACGAGTCCGGCACGGTCGAGCGCTGCGCGCACGGCGAGCGCTCCCAGCTGTGTGGCCGGCACGTCCTTGAATTGGCCTCCGAAGCTGCCAACCGGGGTCCGTACGGCGCTGATGATCACTGCGTCATTCATCACATGTCCATTCCGCCGTTGACGCTCAGGATGGCTCCAGTGATGAACGCCGATTGATCGGCGGCAAGGAAGTGCACGGCGCGCGCGATCTCGTCCGGCCGGCCAAGGCGCCCCACGGGGATCTTCTCCTTGATGCCCTCGAGCACCTTCTCGGGGACGTGCTCGAGCATCTCGGTCGCGATGAATCCGGGCGCGACGGTGTTGACCGTGACCCCAACGCCATGCTCCTCGAGCTTTCCGGCGCGCTTGAGCTGGGAGGCCGCCTCGAGGGCGAGTGTCTTGGTGAGTCCAAACAGTCCGGACTTCGAGGCGGCGTAGTTGGCCTGCCCGATGTTGCCGGTCTCCCCGATGATCGACGAGATGTTCACGATCCGGCCCGAGCCACGCTCGATCATGTGCGGGAGCACCGCCTGGGACATGAAGAACGCGCCCGAGAGGTTGACCGCGATGACCTTGTACCAGTCCTCGTCGGTCAATTTGCGGACGGTCTTGTCGATTGTGATGCCGGCGTTGTTGACCAGAATGTCCAAGCGCCCATGCGCCGCGATCACTTCATCCACGGTGCGGCGACAGTCATCCCCGGAGCCGACGTTGCCCTGGTGGATACTCGCGTCCGCGCCGTGGCTGTGCAGCTCGTCGAGCAGCTCATTCGCCCGCTCGGCGTCATGGCCGTAGCCGGCGGCGACGATTGCGCCTTGCTCGGCGAAGCTGCGGCAGATGGCGGCTCCGATACCGCGTGTGCCGCCGGTGACGAAGGCGACATGGCCCTGCAACCGTGGGCGGCGGTGGTGGGCCGGAAAGGGTTCACATGCGGGCGGTGGGGTGGCCGCTCTGGTGGTGCTCATCGGTTCTCTCCTCGTTTCAGTTTCAGCGGTCTGAGCGCTCGACCAGCCAGGTGGCGAGATCGGGCCAGAGCTCCTTGGCCGCGGCTGAGCCGGCGATCAAGCCGATGTGCCCTCCGGGGCGGTCGAAGTGGGTGACGTCCTCGCTGGAGACGAGGTCGAAGATCGGCATCGTGCCCGGGCGCGGGGCGATGTGGTCGGCGGCGGCGGTCACGACCAGCAGGTTCTGATCGATCCACGACAGGTCGACACGGCGTCCGCGGAGGCGCACACGGCCACGCGCAAGCGCATTGTCCCGGTACATCAGCTGGATCCACTGTGCCCACGCGCGGCCCGGAAACGGAGGGTTGTCCGCGACCCACTTGGCCATCGGCTGATAGCTGTCGCGCGAGAAATTCTCCTTGGCGACTGCTTCTGCGAGACGGCGGTACGTGGTCCAGAAGTTCGAGACCGGCTTCAGCAGCTTGTTCGCGAAGTCGACGGCCTGTCCCGGGATCACCCGCCACGCCTCGGCGATACGCTCAATGTCGAAGTCCTCATCGCCGACCCACGTCGCATAGCGCGAGCCGCGGCCGTCGATCGGCATCGTCAACACGACAAGGTTTCGCACCGAGTTCCTGCGCTCGCCCGGCTGGTCAAGGCCGCAGTACATCGCGCACAGTGTCGCGCCGATGCACCAGCCCACCAACGTGAGCTCAGTCGCGCCGCTCGCTCGCAGCGTCTCGCGTATCGCCCAGTGCAGCTCATCGCAAACGTAGTCCTCAAGACCCATGTCGGCGTCCTCCTCGCCGGGCACCCCCCAGTCGAGGAGGAACACGTCGAACCCTTCACCGAGCAGGAACTCGATCAATGAGTTCCCCGGACGCAGGTCGAAGATCTCGGGCCGGTTGATCAATGCGAACACGAGCAGCATCGGGACGGCGTGGGTCCGCTGCGCGGAGCGGTAGCGATAAAGGGTCGTGGCGCGGTGGGTCCAGACGACCTCGCGCGGCGTGGCGCCGATGACCGCATCGTCGGTCGTCAGCAGGACGTTGACCAGCTCGACCGAGTCGGACGGCAGGCGGACGATCCGGTCGAGGACGGTCATGGCCCCGGTGCCCCTTCGCGGCTCGCGAGCTGGTCCCTGAGACCCTCCACCTCTTGCAGGACACGTTCGAGCTTGTCCTCGGTCCGGTGCAGTTGGCGGGCGAGCCGGGTGATATCGGCTCGCCCAGCGAGCCGGAGGTTGCGCAGGAAGAGGTCGGCCGTGTCGGAGCCGATTCGCGTTATGGCCGCGACGTTCTCGCCGGTGATCGCGAGCAGGCGGCCAAAGCTCGGTTTTGCCACGAGCTCCTCGAAGGCCGTTGCCGTCTGCGACTCGACCTGCTCGTAGATCCTGCGGGCGGTCGTGGCCCGATCGCCGTTGGTGGTGGGCGCCATCGGGCTACTCCTCCTGCGCCTGAGCGGCCGCGACCTTTTGCTCGAGCTCGGCCATCACGGCCGGATCGCGCAGTGTCGTGACATCACCCAGCGCACGGCCCTCGGCGATGTCGCGCAGGAGCCGGCGCATGATCTTCCCGGAGCGGGTTGAAGGCAGGTTCTCGGACCACAGGATCCGCTTCGGCCGCGCCAGTTTTCCGATTTGCGTCCCGACATGCTCCCGGATCTGAGCCTCGATCTCCGGTGTGCCTTCGAGGCCTCCCTGGAGCGTTACGAAGGCGACGATCGCCTGGCCGGTGAGCTCGTCTGACTGCGCCACGACCGCGGCCTCTGCGACCTTCTCGTGGCGGACGATCGCCGATTCGACCTCTGCGGTCGAGAGCCGGTGACCCGAGACGTTGATCACGTCGTCGATACGTCCGACGATCCATAGGTAGCCGTCCTTGTCACGGATGGCGGCGTCGCCGACGAGATAGGTTTCCGGGCCGAATCGCGACCAATACGTCTCGATGTAGCGCTCGTCGTCGCCGTACAGCGTGCGCAGCATGGCCGGCCATGGCCGCTTCAGCACCAGCAGCCCCTGACCCTGGATGACGCTCTCGCCGGTCTCCTCGTCGACTACGTCCGCCTCGACGCCCGGGAGCGGGAAGGTTGCCGAGCCGGGCTTGGTATCGGTCAGCCCCGGAAGCGGGGAGATCATGATCTGACCGGTCTCGGTCTGCCACCAGGTATCGACGATCGGGCAGCGCTCGCCGCCGATCACGACGTGGTACCAGAGCCACGCTTTGGGGTTGATCGGCTCACCGACGGTACCCAGCAGGCGGAGCGACGACAGATCGTTTTCGTTCGGGTGCTCAGCGCCCCACTTCATGCACGCGCGGATCGCCGTCGGGGCGGTGTAGAAGATCGTGACTCCGAAGCGCTCGACGAGCTCCCACCAGATCCCCTTGTGCGGGTAGTCAGGCGCGCCTTCGTACATCACGCTGGTCGCGCCGTTGGCGAGTGGGCCGTAGACGATGTAGGAGTGGCCGGTGATCCAGCCAACGTCCGCTGTGCAGAAGTAAATGTCCCGCCTTGCGTCGAGGTCGAACACGTACCGATGGGTCACGCTTACGCCGGTCAGATAGCCGCCGGTGGTGTGGACGATCCCCTTCGGCTTGGCGGTCGAGCCCGACGAGTAGAGGATGAACAGCGGGTGCTCGGCCTCCATGGGCTCAGCGGGGCAAATCCGGTCCGCAGCGGCGATGATCTCGTCATAGAACACGTCTCGACCGGAGTCCATCGGCGTGTCGATGCGCGTATGTCGAACGACCACGATCCGCTCGAGCGTCTTCAGGCCGCCGATCACGTCGTCTAGCGCCGCCTTCACGGGCGCGGTCTTGCCCTTGCGTCGGGCACCGTCGACAGTGATCAGCACCTTCGCTCGCGAAACCTCCATCCTCTCCCTGACCGCCTCGGGCGCGAATCCACCGAAGACCACGTTGTGCGGCGCGCCGATCCGGGCGCACGCGAGCATCGCCACCACGACCTCTGGGATCATCGGCAGGTAGATCCCGACCACGTCGCCCTTGCGGACGCCGAGATCTTTGAGTCCGTTGGCGAGCCTCTGAACATCGCGATGCAGCTCGGCATAGGTGATCGCGCGGTGCTCGCCCTCCTCGCCGGCCCAGTGGTACGCGACGCGGTTGCCATGCCCCGCCTCAACGTGCCGATCCACGCAGTTGTAGGAGACATTCAGGGTCCCGTCGGTGAACCACTTGTAGAACGGGGGATGCGAATCGTCGAGAACCGTCGTGAATGGCTTGGCCCACGCGAGCGTGCGCGCTTGGGCGGCCCAGAAACCGTCGGGATCGAGCTCCGCCTGCGCGTGCAGCGAGGCGTCATTGGCCCGCTCGGCGGCGACGAACTGGGGCGCCGGCGCAAACCGGTCCTGGTGCAGCAGCTCGTCAAGCCGGCGCTCGAGTTTGTCGCCGGCGGGTGGCGCTTCGGTGGTGGTGGGACTCATCTCTGTTCTCCGGTCTCTCAGGCTGATCGTTCAACGGTAGGCCGCGACTGCGGGCTGGGTAACCGGGGCAACCACAGCCGC
>JBDTEE010000129.1:0-8698 GCA_039922645.1 Solirubrobacteraceae bacterium
CCGAGAGCGGCGCGCCCACCTTGGCCGTCGAGGTCAATGGCCTGGCCAGGTCCTACGGCGCGGTCACGGCACTCGACGGCCTTGACCTGGAGATCGAGTCCGGCGTCGTCTTCGGCCTGCTCGGGCCCAACGGCGCAGGCAAGACGACCCTCGTGCGCATCCTCGCCACGCTGCTCGTCCCCACCCAAGGACACGCGCGCGTTCTCGGCCACGATGTGATCGCCGAGCCGTTGGCCGTCCGGCGCCGGATCGGCCTGGCCGGCCAATTCGCCGCCGTCGACCAGGAGCTGACCGGGCGCGAGAACCTGGAGATGGTTGGCCGTCTCTACCGCCTGCCCGCCTCCGAGGCGCGGATCCGCGCCGGAGAGGTGCTGGAGCGCTTCGAGCTCACCGACGCCGCCGATCGCCGTGTCTCCACCTACTCGGGCGGGATGCGCCGGCGCCTGGACCTCGGTGCGAGCCTGGTCGGCCGGCCGCCGGTGCTGCTGCTCGATGAGCCCACAACCGGACTCGACATACGCGCACGCCAGGAGCTCTGGCGGATCGTCGAGGAGTTGCAGCGTGACGGGACCACCGTGCTCCTCACCACCCAGTACCTCGAGGAGGCCGACCGCCTCGCTCAGCGGATCGCCGTCATCGATCACGGCCGCGTGGTCGCGCAGGGCACCGCCACCGAGCTCAAGGCGCAGATCGGAACCGAGGTGCTCTCGCTGCGGCTCCGCGAGCCGGGTAGCGCGCAGGAGGCAGTGGCAACGCTGGCTGACCTCGCCGCCGGGGACCCGGTCCTTGACCCGAACAGTGGCGAGATCCGCATGCCCGTACTCGGCCCCGGCGCCTCAGCGGAAGCGGTCCGCCGGCTTGACGCGCGCGGGCTGGCGATCGCCTCGATCCAGCTGCAGGACCCGAGCCTCGACGATGTCTTCCTGACGCTGACCGGCCACCGCGCCGAGGGCGACGCGGAGGCGGCAGAACCGGCCGCGGAGGCAGCGTGAGCGCGGCGGCGATTCCCGAACGTAGCCGTCTGACCGTGGCCGAGACGCTGGCCGACAGCCGGGTGATGGCCGCACGCCAGCTGCGCAAGAACCTGCGCCGCCCGACCTACGTCGTCTTTTCCTTCGTGCAGCCGGTGATCTTCGTGCTGCTGTTCCGGTTCGTGTTCGGCGGGGCGATCAAGACCGGCCACATCAGCTACGCGAACTTCCTGATGCCGGGAATCATCGTTCAGACCGCGGTCTTTGGGGCTCTGATCACCGGGCTGGGCATTACCGAGGACCTGAAGGCCGGGGTGGTGGACCGCTTTCGCTCGCTGCCCATCGCCCGCTCCTCGGTGCTGATCGGCCGTACCGCGGCCGACATGGTCATGAACGTGATGACGCTCATCGTGATGCTCCTGGTCGGAGTGGCGGTTGGCTTCCGCCCCAACCAGCCCATCTACGAGATCTTTCTTGCCTTTGCCCTGGTGCTTGCCTTCTCCTACGTCTTCTCCTGGATCAGCGCGTTCGTCGGCCTCACGGTCAAGGACCCGGAAACCGCCCAATCGGCCGGATTCATTTGGGTGTTCCCACTCACCTTCGCTTCCTCGGCGTTCGTGCCCGTCGCCAGCATGCCCGGTGCGGTGCGGGCCTTCGCCCAGGTCAATCCCGTCACGCTGACCGTCGACGCCGCCCGAGCGCTCACCATCGGCCATGGCCATGCCCTGTCCCCCGCCCTCGGCACCCTGGCCTGGTTGGCGGGACTATTGATCGTCTTCGTACCGCTCTCGGTGCGCGCCTTCCGCCGAGCCTGAGCCCGGCGGGCGGTAGCCGCCCCGCAGCAGGATGGCCAGCTCAGGGCCCAGACCAATCGAGGGGCCTCCGATCAGCTCCCAGGCCCGAGCGATCCCGATCAGGAAGCAAACGACCACGAGGATCGCGATGCCTCGAGCCGCGCCCCGATCCGTCGATGTGGCGATCAGCCGCAGGGCGTACCAGAGCTGCAGCGCGAAGGTGACGGCCAGCCCGACCAGAAAGAAGACGTCGCGAGCCACGATGTCGTGAACCCGTCGAAGCCGGCGCACAGGGAGCAGGGAGGCGGGCGTCACGCTGGTGTCCGCGCGTCGCGTGTGCCGCGCCGAGGCAACCGATCACTCGGTTGCAGGTGCTGAGCGCGGTCCGGCGGACGGACTGGAGCCTCCCTGGGCGCCCAGGGCATGGATCGCGTCGAGCACGTCCTTGATGCCGCCTGCGGTGTCGGTGTCGAGGCGATCGAGGATCGTCTCCGTGTCCGCGAATTCCTTTGCCGCCCGAGCGTCCGAGGCGGCTGACTGCACGGTCTGTCCGACCATGATGATCGAGAGCAGAACCAGCTGCAGGAACGTCTGGGCAATCCAGGCCACGATGATGATCACCTGACCGGAGCTGATCGCCGCGGGCAGGCTGATCAGGGCGATGACCGCGAACAGGTAGGCGCAGGCCATGGTCCCCACACTGCGGGTGATGATTAGAGCGAGCTTGGCGTTGAACCCCTCGACGTCGCGAAGTGCGTTCCTGATCTCGCGCGGGTTGAAGCGAACGACACGGGGCAGTTCCTCGCGAACCTTGGTCGGTGCAGCCATGTGTGAAGCCTCCGATTCGGGGGACAGTGCCGGGAAGGCTACGGTTCGCCCCGGGCGTTAGGCGCCCCCAGTAGGTCGCGGCTGCGTCGCGGCCCGGCTCAGACCGGCTCGAGCACGAAGACGTGGATGCGTCGATGCGATGCGCGGCTTTCGTACTGTGCGAACCCGGGATAAAGCCGCAATCCCGCCGCCCATATGTCGGCGCGCCGCGGACCTTCGGCCTCCACTGCGCGCACACGTCGAGGGGTGCCATCGACCACGATCCTCGCCTCCGGATGGGCGCGCAGGTTGTGGTACCAGGCCGGGTGGCTCTGCTGGCCGAAGTTGGACGCGATGATGGCCAGGTCATCCTTGGCCGGAATACCGAGGACGGGGACAGTCCGCGGCTGGCCGCTCCGGGCCCCGGTCGTGGTCAGCATGATCACGGGGATCCCTGAGAGCAGGCTGGCGAACGTGTGGCGTCCCCGCGTCAGCCGGTGGACCGGGCCGTCGATGCGATGCAGGATTCGGGCGAACAGCCACGACCCGGGCCCGCTGGCGGCAAAGCGACGTAGGACCTTCTGAAGCGCGTTGGCCTGATCAAAGGCAATCGGCTGGCTCACGATCGTCCAGCGTGACGAAGCCGACATCGGGTGTCAACGGAGGGCGACCTTGGCGGGCGCGGCGGCGGGTTCGGCCCCGCCATCAGGCCAACGCTTCAGACTCTGCGCCATGAGCGATTGGGCGACGATCTCCTCGCTGGCCACGGGCGCCGGAACGCTGGTGCTGGCCGTCGCGACATTTGGCTCGGTCCGCTCGGCCAACCGCGCGGCGCGCGTCTCGGAGCTGGCCCTCCAGGAGCAACGGCAGGCGACGGAGGAGCAGCGCCGCCCGTTGATCGTCCAGTCGCGACTCGACGACCCGTGAGCCTCCCTGGACCCGGGGCGCAACAATTACCCGATGCTTGTGTCGCGCAGCCGGTTTGACTACGCCGAGACGGTCAGACGGTTGCTGTCCGGAATCGAGCGACGTTGGCTGACGCTGTTCGGTCGGATTGATCACGCCGCAGCAGCCCGTGAAGCCGGGCTGGAGCTGGCCAGCGAGGAGGTCTTCGTCTTCGGGAACCCCAAGGCTGGGACCGTGCTCATGCAGACCGACCCCCGGATCGGAATCGAACTCCCGCTTCGCATCCTCGCCTGGGAGGACGCCGACGGAGCGCTGCTCGGATACCACGATCCGCGGGAGCTCGCCGAGCGCTATTCAGTCGAGCCGCATGTGGCGACGCTCCAGGCGATGGCCGGCCTGCTGGCCGAGCTCACGAGCGAGGCGACGGAGTAGCGGGACGCCTGGCAAGACCGAGGTCCGGTCAGAAACTCATCGCCTGGGCGCGTGAGAGACTCGGGTGGTGAGTGGACTGCCCGAACGGGACCGCGCTGCGCTTCAGGGCCACGATCCGGAGCGGGCACGGCACCTGCTGAAGCTCGAGTTCGGGTCGCGGAGCGAGTTCGACGACCCGCGCTTCGCTTACCGGCGGCTGTTCTCAGAGCTCGTGGGCACCTTCTTCTTGGTTCTCGTCGCGGCCGGCGGTGGACTCCTCCACGCCCAGGGCAAGATCGCGCTGTCCGCCGCCGTGGTGGCGCCGGGCCTCATGGTGATGGCGATCATCCTGGCCATGGGCGCGGTTTCCGGCGCGCACCTGAATCCCGTCGTGTCGATCGCCTTTGCCCTCCGGGGCGACTTCGCCTGGAAACGGGTTCCGGGTTATGTCGTCACACAGTTGCTGGGAGCGACGCTGGCCTGCCTGTTCCTGCTCGCCGTGCTCGGAAATGTCGCGCATCTCGGCGCGACGCTCCCCGGCCCGGGTTACCGCGCGTGGCAAGCCTTTCTCATGGAGATCGTGCTTACGGCAGCGCTGGTCACCGTGATCCTGGGAACCGCGTCGAAGGCGCAGAACGTCGGCGCAATCGGCGCGCTGGGGGTGGGGGGCTATATCGCCCTGGCTGGTCTCTGGGCGGCTCCAGTGAGCGGAACGTCGATGAATCCCGCCCGTTCCTTCGGGCCCGCGCTGGTCAACGGCGACTGGAAGGCCTTCTGGGTGTACGTCGCCGGACCTCTGATCGGTGCGGTCATCGCCGTCGGGGCGGCGATCATCTTGCGTGGCCGCGGCGGTGATCCGACCGCGCGCGCAGCAGCGTCGGGCAAGCCGCAGCACTGACGACGCGACCGCCAGCGGCTGGCTTGTGGTGCCTGCCATGATCGAACCATGGCGAGCGGCAGCAACGACGAGACCAGCGTCGGCTCGGGCGTCCACGTCAAATGGGCCGACCATGTGGCCGAGCACGACTACTCCGCAGCCGAGGCCTACCTTTCGCTGAAGCTCGACGAGGAAGGCGTCGCCAAAGTGATCAAGCGTTTGCGCAAGGCGCCGCTGACAACGCGCCGAGCGAACGACATCCTCCGAGCCGCGGGACTGACCCCGGCACCGCTCGATGACCCCGGAGTCATGAAGGATCTCATCAAAGCCATCGAGGGCCACCGACTCAGTCCCGTACTCGTCATCGGTGCCAAGAAGTCGGCCGACATCGCCGACGGGTTTCATCGCGTCTCGCTCGTGTACCGAATCGACCCGTACGCAACAGTGCCCCTGAAGCTCGCTTAGCGGTGGATCTCACCGCCGCCTACGGGTCCGTGATCGCCGAGATCGATGCCCTGCTTCCCAGCGATGCGGTCGTGGTGGACGCGCACACCCACCTCGGACGCGATGAGGACGGTCAATCGCTCGCTCCCACCGATCTGGTCGCCTTCCTCGATCAGGTCGGGCCCACCGCCCGGGCCTGCACGTTTCCCTTCCACGATCCCGAGCGCACGCCCGCCTACCGGGTGCCCAATGACCGCGTTCTGCACTGGGCCCGGGAGTCAGGAGGGCGGCTCTATCCCTACTGCCGTCTTGACCCAGCCGAAGATCCGGTGGCCGAGGCGGAACGCTGCCTCGGTCTGGGCGCCCGCGGGATCAAGCTCCACCCACGTGCCCAGGCGTTTGGCTTCGGCGACGCCGCGGCCGAGTCGATCTGGAAGGTCGCCGAAGCGGCCAAGGTTCCGATCCTGATCCATGCCGGCCGGGGAATGCCCCGGATGGATCCGCTCGCCGATCTCGCGCTGCGCTTCCCCGATGTCGTACTGGTGCTCGCTCACGCGGCGATCGCCGACCAGGCCATGTTCGCGTCCCGGCTTCGCGATCACCCGAACATCGTCTATGACACCTCCACGTTCTCGGTGTTCGACCAGCTCGAGCTGTTTTCTCGCGTACCGGTCGAACGGATCGTGTTCGCCTCCGACGCTCCCTACGGACGTCCGGCCGGCGCCCTGCACACCGCTCTGCGGATGGCCGCCTACGCGGGTCTCGACGCGCAGGAGCGCATCTTCCTCGTCGGCGCGACGATGAGCGACATCCTCGACGGCCGGCCGCTTCGCGACCCCACACCCCCGCGCGTGCCTGAGATTCGCGCGATCAACGGACGCCTGGCTCGAATCAACGGCTACGTGATGATGTCGTTCGCCGCCGCCCTCAGCTCCGGGCCGCCGCCGAAGTTCGAGCGCGGGCTCCAGTTCATAGCCCTGGCCCGGGCCGTATGCCGCGACCCCGATCCTGGCCTCGCCGGTCCGGCATTGGAGCGGATCGACGTGCTGCTCGCCGACGCCGAGCGGCGGTTCGTCGCTGATCTTGAGCAGGCGCGAACTGGCTTCGCACTCCTGATGGCCGCCGGCGTGATCGCGGGCACCGAGCCTCTCCCAGCGAGCACCGAATAGCGGTCCCATCCGCTCAGCGAGCTAAATTTCGATGCGATGGTCCGCGATGAGACCTTGACTGCGGTCGTGGCTGAGTCGCTGACGAAGCGGTTCGGGTCGGTGCTAGCCGTCGACGACCTGTCGTTCACGCTTCCCTCCGGAACGATCACCGGCTTCCTAGGTCCGAACGGCGCCGGGAAGACCACCACACTGCGCATGCTCCTCGGCCTTGCCAGTCCGACGAGCGGCACAGCCCTCGTGCTCGGCCGACCGTATGCCGAGTTGGAGCGCCCGGCCCTGTCCATCGGCGCGATGCTCGAGGCGACGGATTTTCATCCCGGCCGCTCGGGGCGTGACCATCTGAGAACCCTCAGCCGCGCTGTCGACCTTCCGGACTCGCGCGCGGACGAGGTGTTGCGAACGGTCGAACTGGAGGCAGCCGGCCGGCGACGGGTGAAGGGATATTCACTCGGTATGCGCCAGCGTCTGGGCCTCGCGGGAGCGCTGCTCGGCGATCCGGAGCTGCTGATCCTGGACGAGCCGGCGAACGGCCTGGACCCCGAGGGGGTGCGCTGGCTGCGCGACTTCCTGCGTGCCTTCGCGTCCGAGGGACGCACCGTCCTGGTCTCAAGCCATGTGCTGTCCGAGGTCGCCCAGACCGTGGATCAAGTGCTGATCATCAACCGGGGACGTCTGGTGGTCGAGTCTTCGCTCCAGGCGCTCACGTCCAGGGTCGGCGGCGCGGTCCGGGTCCGCACTCCGCAGCCCGATCGGCTGCAGGACGCACTGCGGCGTGAGCACCTCGACGCGGACCGGGAAGAACAAACGCTGCACGTCCGCGGAGCAGACACCGATCGGGTCGGGGAGATCGCGTTCACCGCTGGCCTTCCGCTGCACGAGCTGGCCAGCGAAGGCTCCTCCCTCGAGGAGATCTTCCTCGAGCTGACCTCGGAGGCAAGCGCGTGATCGCCCAGCTTAGAGCCGAGCTGCTCAAGGTTCGCTCGACGCGGACGACCTTCGGACTCGTCATCGGGATGGTCGGCCTCACCCTCGTGATCGTGATCCTCTCCGGCGTGCTCACCCACCCAGATGGGCTCAGCTCGAAGAAGGACCAGCTCGGACTGCTCTCGCCCGGCGGAGTCGCGTTGATCTTCTCGAGCCTCGCCGGGGTGCTTCTAGTCACCAGCGAATACCGCTACGGGACGATCCACCCCACGTTCGTCTTCACACCGAAGCGGGCGACCGTGCTGTCAGCCAAGCTCACGGCGGGCTTGCTCGCAGGGATCGTGTTCGGCGTTATCAGCATCGGACTCGCGGTCGGCATCGGGTCGCTAATCCTCTCCGCCCGCAACATCCCGTCAGCCCTCAGCGGCAGCGACATCTCGTTACTCGTACTCGGGGGCCTCGCCGGCATCGCCCTGCGGGGGGCATTCGGCGTCGGCTTTGGCGCGATCGTCCGCAACCAGGTCGGGGCCATGATTGGCATCCTGGCCTGGGATTTCGTCATCAACGGTCTCCTCTTCGGGCTGGCTCCCTCGGTTGGACGGTTCATGCCGACCACGGCCGCGAACGCCTTGATGGGCCTCAAGACCACGCATCTGCTCTCGCCGGCGGCCGGTGGCGCTGTGCTGGTGGGCTGGACGGCGCTACTGGCGCTGGCCGGACTCGTGCTGACGCAACGGCGCGATGTGACATAACCGGCCGACAAGATGGCTGGCAACGAAATGTTCACCCAGGAGTTCTGGGACCAGCGCTATGGCCGACACGAGCACGTGTGGAGCGGCCGTCCCAACCCTCACCTAGTTGAGCACGCCTCCGCGCTCACGCCAGGCCGAGCGCTCGACGTGGGCTGCGGGGAGGGGGCCGACGCGGTCTGGCTGGCCGAGCACGGCTGGACAGTGACCGCCGTCGACATATCGCCGGTTGGCCTCGAGCGCGCCGCCGGTCACGCCCGGGAGGCGGGCCTGACGATCACGTGGCGGCACGCCGACCTGTTCGCCGACGGAACCGAGCCGTTCGGCGCATACGAGCTCGTCACCTCCCAATACCTGCACATGCCGCCGAACCTGCGCGAGCGCGCGCTCGGACGGCTGGCCGCCGCCGTGGCGCCGGGCGGCAGCCTCCTGGTCGTCTCACATCATCCGCTGGACCTGGAGATCCCCGGCTTGCGGCCCAACGTGCCCGAGCTCTTCTATACGGCTTCTGAACTGGCTGCCCACCTCGACCGATCCGAATGGGAGATCGTGCTCGACGCGGCGCCGGAGCGCACCGCTCGTCCCCATGGCGGGGATGAGGTGACCATCCACGACGCTGTCCTCCTGGCCCGCCAACGCCGCTAGG